>DASQSI010000375.1:0-5555 GCA_035642415.1 Rubrobacteraceae bacterium | reverse complement strand
GCCCTGCCACGCGGATCTTTGGGCCGTCCGCGCAACGCCTGGACCACCCGGAGAAACCGTAGGTCCGCGAAGAGTTTCCGTTGGAGCGAAAATTATTGCCCCGCCCGCTTCTCCCTGTCAACAAAACGATCGAGCCTGTTGTGGACTTGCATCGGTTCCGTGGACTGTTTAAGACTGAGAACAGTGCGCGGAAAGGAGAGCATTGCCACCGACAAACCCAGCCTACCCGCCGGAATTTCGCAGAGAAGCTATCCGGCTGGTTAGAGCTTCCGATGAGGAGCATCCTATCCCAAGGATCGCTCATGAGCTCGGTGTCTCCTATGGTGCCCTTCGGAGCTGGATCAACCAAGACGAGATTGACAGCGGCGAGCGAGAAGGCTTAACCACAGAGGAGAAAGAGGAACTCCGGAGACTCCGGCGTGAGGTGAAGACCCTACGCCAAGAGAAAGAAATCTTGCGAAAAGCGGCAGCCTTCTTCGCCAGGGAAGAGATCGGGGGTCGGTGAGCATCTTTAACCTCATCGATGCGGAGAGGGCCAGCTACCCGATAGCAGCGTTATGCCGCGTGCTCGGAGTGTCCAAGAGCGGTTACTACGCTTGGCGTAGCAGGCCGCCTTCACAGAGGAGACGGCAGGACGCCCTTCTCACCGAGAAGATCCGCCAGATCCATAGCAGGAGCCGCGAAACCTACGGCTACCCGAGGGTGCACGCCGAGTTGCGTTCGCTCGGAGTAAGGTGCGGGCGCAGGAGGGTAGCTCGGCTAATGAGAGCCGCGGGGCTCCGAGGCTGTGCTAGGGGTAAGAAGCGCAGAACCACTCGCCGTGCCCCGCGGGCTGCTCCCGCGCCGGATCTGCTTTGCAGGGACTTCGTGGCCGCTGGGCCCAACAGGGTCTGGCTGGCGGACATCACCTACATACCGACTCGGGAAGGCTTCCTCTACCTGGCCTTCATCCTGGACACCCATTCGCGCAAGGTCGTCGGTTGGTCGATGGCCCCTCACATGAGGACAGAGCTCGTGGTCAACGCCCTAGAGATGGCGGTATGCAGACGCAGACCGGTTGCCGGCCTCGTGCATCATTCCGATCGCGGCGTCCAGTACACGGCAATCTCGTTCGGCAAGCGCCTCGAAGAGGTCGGTATCGTTGCATCGATGGGAAGGACCGGAACCGCTTTGGATAACGCCATGGCGGAGAGCTTCATCGCCACCCTGAAGACCGAACTCGTGCACCGGCACCGCTTCCCCGATCTAGAAGTAGCAAGGAGTGCCATCTTCGAGTACTTGGAAGGGTTTTACAACCGACGCAGACTGCATTCGGCATTGGGCTATAAGAGCCCTGTGAGCTACGAGGAGGCTACAATGGAAGGAGTGGCTGTGGCGTAGATGCTACCCGTCCACGAGACCGAGGTAATTCCAGCTACCGCGATGACCTGTTCTCGAGGATACTTAGCCTTAAAAGATGCGCAGTGCTAAAAAGATAGCCAGCGCGATGCACAGCAGCCAGATAGCTATGACGACCACCGCTACTGCTCGACTTACATGTTTCTCCGCTTCCTTCACTTCCCTAGCCTTCTTCTGGCACTCAGCAAAGACTGCAGAGGGTATCATCTTCCTGACAAGGAGGACTCCTACGGGGACCACGACCAGCTCATCTAGCAGTCCCACTCCTGGTATGAAATCGGGGATGGGGTCTATCGGGCTAAATACGTAACCGACAACCAGCGCAGCAAAGACTTTAGCGTGCCAAGGAGTTCCCGGGTGCCGATAGGCAAGATAAAGGGTATAGGTCTGTGCCGTAAGTTTACGCGCTCGTTGCTTCCATGCTTCCCAGTTCATCAAGCAATCTTTACGATAGGGAGGCTTAGCAGTAAGAGCTCTGTCTTCATGTGCTTTCCTGCTCTGATATGGGGATGGATTCGTACCAGTCCCGGACGTAGGTCACAAGCCAGCTCGGATCTTCGCTCGGGTTCCGTAGAGCGCTCGCCTTCGATTTGCTCCTACTTGCGCTCGATGAACTCTATCCGGTAGCCGTCCGGGTCCTTAACGAAGAAGATACGAGTGCCGCTACCCATAGCGTGCGGCTTGCTCTCGAAGTCCACGCCGCCCGCCTCTTCTAGCTTTTCGGCGATGGCATCGAGGTCCTCGACGGCGAAGGCGACGTGGCTGTAGCCTTCGCCTAGAGCGTAGGGCTCCTCGCGGTCGTAGTTGAGGGTTAGCTCGAGGCGGGGTTCAGGATCGCCGGGGACGGCGAGGAAGGCGTTGATGGCTTCCTCGCCGATAGGGGTTTTGCGGGCGAGCTCGAGTCCGAGCTTATTAGTGTAGAAGTCGAGGCTGCGATCGAGGTCGAGAACCCGGTAGCAGGTGTGGATGTACTTCATAAGAGCCCTCCTCTCGCCTTGTAGGCTCTCAGCCCTCAGGGTTTGTCGGCTGCTGGTGCTCATTTTAGCAGTCGGCGACCTCGCCTCAGTGCTGTCCCCCTACCTTGGAGGTTGATGCTGTTTCAGGGCCGCGGAGGACCCGCAGGCTGCAAAAGGACGCTGGAAGATCGAGCTACTCTTCGCTCGGATTTCGAGCCTCCGGCGGCTGGGATAGAAACACCCGTCCTCCTGTACGACAAAGCAACAACTGATAAGCGCAGGGGGACGGGTCGATGTAAAAGATAGCGTCTCGTCGGAGTCTAGGTTGGAAAGGAGACACCCAACGAGGCTACCTTGTAGTAGCCATTCCACCCCCGCTTGCATCGCGCGCTACCTTGCGATAGACCCCTATCCATGAGCACAAACCGGAGGGGGCTCGGTAGGAGTAATATAGAAGAAAGTGTCAGAGAGAATATCGTTAATCGTTGTCAGCCCCCTCCAGCAAACAAAGCACAGCATACCACATAAGCGGCACAGCCCCAAGTGAAACCCAAGCTCTAGTATAGGGCTATAACCTTTGCGAGAATGCGCCCGCTTCGATTGGAACCACCAGGCTGGCCGAACTAACGCACTTTATAGCTGCCTCATCCGTTCTGGAATCGTTGTATAGAGCTTCCTCCTGGCTCGAACCTGCTCTAAAGTAGGTTCGCCTAATGCTTGCATTTTTCGGTTTGTGCCCCCTATAGCTGTTCATAGGAGTTCGCAAACTTCTACTGAGCGGCACTAGGGGGCGGCGTTGGATCTAGCTTCTTAGAGGAGAAGTCGTTCCTTAGCTGTTCATGGGTCGCCTCTATGAGGGCAGGGTCTGCCAAAATCTCTTCAACCTCATCTTGAGAAGCGTTGCGCTGGACGTACTCTTCGTGGAGTACATCTCTGAGGTGCGCACCCTCCCCTACGCGATGAACGATATATTCGCGAACCTTTGTCTCTCGTTCGTTGTCGTAGGAGCTACCGAAGAGCTTGTCCCACCAAGACCGGTTTTGCTCGCTCACAACACCCTCCTCCTTCCTTCGCCGCGTGGTTCCTGCTATGTTGGTTCTATTGATCACAAGCTTTCCATCTCTTGGTTATCCTTTCGTAAACATCGACAAAGATTCGGTAAAGAGTGCGTTTATTATTCAAGAAGTTCGTCCTCGTCAACCAAAGACTCCAGGAGCTTATAAGCGAAGAGAACCGACCAAGTGCTTAGATAAAGAGAGGTATACGGATAGCCTGCTACAGCGTGTTTCGTAGTCTACTGCGCAAGCACTGCAATAGTCTTTGACGCAGCGGTTGCCGCGAGTCTCAAGATTGCCTAAGCTTTGTTAGGCGATCTATTAAGGCTTATCGAGAAGAGCTTCGATGCTAGCCAAAAATCAATGCAGCAGAGTCTCGCTGCGGGGCCGTTCATTCAACGAGCAGGCTAACTACACTATCTCACGGCGCCAGCTACTAACGTTGGGCGGTGCAGCTATCTTAAGTACCGCGCTGGTCCCCTTATTCCCTAAACGAGGCTTTGCTCAGTCAGTAGACAACTGGTGGAGGTTCGGCAATATTCAATATGTGCCTACAAGTACGCAGCGTATATGTCAGATGACCGGAGACTACGACCCTCAAGGACTACCTCATATTAATTACACAGGGCAATGGGGTATCGAAGGCACTGATTTCGGCGTCGCCGTGGAACACCAAGGAAAACTGTTTATCTTGTTCGGCGATGTACCCTCGGCCGATGATGCCGATCCGATCGTCTACACCACAGATATCGATCCAGAGCCATGCGGGTTTCAGTTGTACCCCATCTTGTGTGGGGGCCCAGGTACAGGTTTTCGCCCCTTAAACGTCAAAGGCCTATCAAACAAAGGTCACCTTGGTACTAACGAGACGCCGACCGGAGCTTTCAGTTACGATGGCCGGTTGTATGTCTTTGTGATTACCGGTGATAACAATCCGGTCTCCTATCTGAGTAGTTCGGCGGATCCAGCAACCGATTTTGATCTGCACTATGAGATCTCAGATGCCTCTGGTAGGTTCTGGCAAATCGCACCGTGGGTGGTTAACAATGCAGAATGGCCGGGGCTGCCATCCGAGACTGGTGATGGGTTGCTGCTTTGGGGCCAAGGTTTACAGGGGCCAAGTTGGAGTGTGTATCTGGCCTGGATGTCGCTGCCGCCCGGTGAGCACCAGCCTATAGACTTGAAATACTACAGAGGGCCAGGCATCCCCTGGTCGGACGAGCAACAAGAAGTGGTTCCTCTCTTTTTCATGCCGGACGTGTCAGCCGTATCGGTCGGATGGATCCCTGAGGTTGGGAGCTGGCTAATGCTCTACACAAGAGCTTCGCTGGCTCATCCCCGCGAAAGCATCGTCTGCCGCATAGCAAAAACACCCTGGGAGTGGTCCGATGAGATTACGATCTTCAATCCAGAGCGAGATGGCGCGTTCACTAAATATATGCATGAACCCGGAGAAGATGATCTGCATCTGCTACCCCCAGAACGTCCCTCTTGTGACGCAGGCTGGGCCTATGCGCCGTTTCTCCTGAATCGTTACACAAGGTGGGATGGGAAAAGTCGAATCGCCACAATTTATTATCTTATGTCTACGAATTCGCCGTATCAGGTCATGCTAATGCGCTCGCAGCTCCGGTTCTCGTGTACCGACCAACAGGGTGGTCTATAAGACGCATAGTGTGTTGCTTGTGGTAGTTGCAATGATAGCGACGATGTCGTTACTGTTCCTCAACTCTGGTGCGGCGCAAACCCTTACGCAAATGGGTACTAATCTGCAAGCTTGCAAAGGTGCTAGCTACTTAGGTTGCCACTAATGTGGTAGGCCAAAGGCCTGCACACGCTTCGCCAACAGAGGTTAAGTCTGAGTTGCCGAGCTATGACGAGGTGCAGCGTCTTACGTTGCTCGGAAGGGCTAGATGGCGGCTTGAAGTCCCGGGAGTCTTGCCAGCGCGGTGTTGCCGATACGCTTGGTGGTCGTCGGGATTAGGGCTCGGGAGGTTGGTAAGCGTTGGGGGAGGGGAGGTGGTCGTTGATGGCGGTTTGTCCCGGTATTAAGCGTGATGGCACGCGCTGTACGACAGTCGTTAGCGGGTCGCAGACGCATTGTTACCAGCACGATCCGGCCTATTCGGCGAAGCGCAAGCAGGAC
>DASQSI010000374.1:0-5975 GCA_035642415.1 Rubrobacteraceae bacterium | reverse complement strand
TCGTGGCCCTGACCGTGGGGCGTGGAGCCGGTAACGACCTCGACCGTGCCCGACATGCCCATTCGCACGTTCGCCGCCTCCCAGCCGCCGCCTCCGATCCCCAACCCAGCGAGGGCCTGCGAGGGAGCCAGGCCGCAGATCTCCGTGTAGGTCGAGAGCCCAATGCCGAGCTGAACGGGGTCGTTGTTCTCGCGCCTGCGCCGTTGCTCGTCGCGCAAGCCCTCGTAGTCTGCCAGCTCCAGCGCCCGATCCAGCGCCGCCTGTATGTTCATAGAGTCGTACTGAATGCCCGCCGGGGTATCGGTTGGCTCGTCGAACGGCTCGTAGAAGTTCTTGCGTCGCACCTCGACCGGGTCCATGTTCAGCTCCCGCGCCAGAGCGTCGATGATTCGTTCGCTAGCGTAGGTTGCCTCGGGACGCCCTGCGCCGCGGTAGGCATCGGTCGGGGTCAGGTTGGTGAAGACGCCCTTGACCTCGATGGAGAACGCATCGAAGGTGTAGACGCCAGGGTACATGAGGGCCCCGGTGGGAGCGATAGCGGGGCCCAAGAGTTGCAGGTAGGCACCCATGTCGTCTAGGAGCTTCACCCTCATACCAAGGATCTTGCCCTCGTTCGTGGCGGCCAGCTCCACGTCCTGGATCTGGCCCCGACCGTGAATGGTAGCTTGATAGTTCTCCGAACGGTCCTCCCACCACTTGATGGGCCTATTCAGCCTCTTCGTCAGGACCAGGGCTAGAACCTCCTCGGCATATACGTTCAGCTTGGAGCCGAAACCCCCGCCTACGTCCGGGGCTACAACCCGGATCTGGTTCTCCGGTATCCCGGTCGCCAGGGAGAGTATGATCTTGACCAGGTGAGGAACCTGGCTCGCCGAGTACAGCACATATCCGTCATGGCCGGGATCCTGCATGGCAACGGTAGCGCGAGGCTCGATGGCGTTTGGGATGAGCCGCTGCTGGATATAGCGTTCCTTGACGACCACGTCCGCCCTGTTGAAGGCGTCGTCTATATCCCCAACCTCCAGCGGCCAGGTGAAGCACTCGTTGGTGCCGATATCCTCGTGGACCAGTGGCGAGCCCTCCTCCAGGGCTGCCTCTACGTTCGTCACCACGTCCAGGGGCTCGTAGTCCACCTCGATGAACTCCAGGGCGTCTTGGGCCCTGTAGCGGTCCGTTGCTAGTACCACCGCCACGGCATCGCCCATGTAATTCACTTCACCCTGAGCGAGCGGTGGGTGAAACGGCTCCTTCATGTCGTCGGTCACGTGCGCTCCGCAGGGAACACCGCCCGGCCACTCCTCCGCGAGGTCCTCGCCGGTAAAGGCGGCGACGACCCCGGGCTGCTCTAAAGCACCCGAAACGTCTAGGTGTGTAATCTTAGCGTGGGCAAAGGGGCTGCGCAGGAGCGCCATGTGGAGCATCCCCGGCACCTTGATGTTGTCCGTCCAATGAGCCTGCCCCGTGACGAGGGCCGGATCTTCTTTGCGAGGTACGCCGCCTCCGACGTATCGCTCCGGTGCTTCGGTCACTGTGCTCTCCTCTCTAGGATGCTGCGGTCGACTGGCCCATCTGCTCTGCGGCCTGCTGAACGGCCTTGACGATGTTCTCGTAGCCTGTGCAGCGGCAGTAATTTCCTTCCAGGGCCTCGCGGATCTCCTCCTCGCTCGGCTCCGGATCCTCTTTGAGCAAGCTGATAGAGGCCATGATCATACCCGGCGTGCAGTACCCGCACTGCAACGCATGGTTCTCGTGGAACGCCGTCTGCATGGGATGCCACTGCCCGTCCTCGGCGAGTCCCTGTACCGTCGTGATCTCGTGCCCGTCGGCTTGCACCGCGAATACAGTGCAAGACTTCACTGACTCCCCGTCCATCAATACAGTGCAAGCGCCACAGTTGGTGGTGTTGCACCCGATCACCGTCCCCGTTAGGTTCAATACCTCCCGTAGATAATGCACCAGAAGTAGCCGTGGCTCGACCTCGTGCTCGTGGGTGGCCCCATCTACCTTTACCTGGATCCTTCTCAACCTGCTCCTCCTTTCCATAGAGGCGAATACCGAGCGGCACCCTTCGCTAGCCAGGCATCAATCTAAGGCTTTCCGCGTTCACACCCGACGTGGTTAGCATCACCAAACTACCCCGCCTTCAGCAGCAGCACCGTTCTTTTTCCCCTTTCTCCGAGTCGACCATGTCATCGTAGCACGGGTGCCAGAACACGTTCAACGAAAAACGCATACTTGCGCACAGGAGAGCTATCTTGAGCCGGCGCGCTTCCGCACAGCTTCTAATCGGCTAAAACCTGCATATCTGGTTAGCTGCTCCTGATCATTTAAGTACTGAGTATTCTGTCTTCCTCGCACTGTGATATATAGATATATAGTTCTAATCGGGTTGGTTATAACGCGTTCGGGGAAGACGGGAGGAAGGAGGGCACCCTGTGCCGGAAAACAGGCCGCCTGAGGACGTGCAGCCGTTGGCCAGGCCGGTCCACGAGCAGGTACTGGCAAGGCCGGTCGGTGGGGAACGTGGGGAAACTACCCATGCGAAGGAGGAAGAATGGGAAGCTCGCTGGGTAGAGGGAGGGCAGGAAGAGAAGGGGCTGATAGGCAGGGCTATAGATAAAGTCGATGAAGTCAGGCACAAAGCCAGAAACAAACTGGCCGACAAATAAATACGTAGGTGGGCTACCGGAGGCCGTTGAGAGCCGTCGGCCTATCCTCCAAGCTGGACCAGCTTTGCAGTAGGCACGGCGCGTAAGGCCGAGCGTCGGTAGACCGTAGCGTACGACGCCGGTTATTTCCAAAAAGACTGAGAGCGAGGTTATTAGGTCCAGCTCTTTTTATACTTTGGAAGCCTTGATCTACCAAGCTAGTATGTAACCCTCCCTCCTTTCTCGTACAAGTTCTTGTCCGAGATCCCTCCAGCGGGGTGCACTAGTCCTCGCATGGTGGCATCATGTGGTGCGTAGGCGTTAACCTGCCGGGGAATGCGGGAGTCAGGAGGAGACTAATGCCGGAAGAGAACAGGCCACCTGAGGATGAGCGGCCGCTCGCCAGACCAGTCCATGAGCAACAGCTGGCCAGGCCGGTTGGTGCAGAGCAGGAGCAAGCCACCCAGGCGGAGGTAGCGTCCCAGGAAGCCCCTCCGGCGGAGGAAGAGCAGGCAGGAACTCGCCAAACCGAAGAAGAGCGAGGGGACAAAGGCCCGCTAGAGAAGGCGATGGATAAGGCCCAAGAGAAGGGCCTAGTGAACGAATCGACGGTGAAGAAGATTCGAGAGAAAGGCCTCGCAGACAAGGTGGATAGGGTCGTAGACGAGGCCAGGAACCATTTAGAATCTATGGTCGAGAGGGCCCGGGAAAAAGGTCTGGTGGACAAAGCGAACGAGGCCATGAACAAACTGCCCGTTGAGCAGATCAGGCGCTTCGAAGCCAGCGTGGAGATCGAGCGGGCCGTGGAGAACGTCTTCGACTACGTAACGCACCTGGAGAACTTCCCGGAGTGGGCAGGCCCCGTCATGGAGGTACGCGACGTACAGAGAGCCACGCCAGATCGGCTCCGGGAGGGCGATAGGTTCACCGCTGTAGCCAAGCTTTTAGGTCGCCGGTTCGAGGCGCCCTGCGAGGTGAGCGGCTACCTGCCCAACCGGCAATTTTCGTTTCGGAGCACAGGCGGACCGGTGCCGCTAGAGTTCACCTATGCCTTCGAGCCGACGCTGGAGGGGACGCACTTGACGCAGGTGGTGGAGGCCGAGCCGGGTACCTTCTTCAGGTTGACCGGTCCGCTCTTCGAGGCTGCGAGCAGACGCCAGATAAACAACGACCTTCAGACGCTCAAGGATTTGCTCGAAGCAGAAGGGTAGCCCGAGGACGGCAGCAGCAGGGTTGGGCATATACCGCTCCTATTACTACTCTCGAAATCTTTCGAACCTCCGAAAAGCGTAGCATCGTCTGAAAGCTCGGTACAGCTCAAACCAAAGGCTTACGAGCTTACAGAAGGAGATTTTTGAGCAGAAGCGTTTTCGTCTCGGCCTGGCGTTGCACAAATGAATAAGCTCAAGAGGGTATTTTGTGCTGGCCGGATTTCTGCACAATAGATAGGTTCGATGTCTAGCTCGTGAGTGGCTTGCACCAGTATGCAGATGTTGTGGTGAGAAAAGAATCTCCGTAGCGCATGGCCCTTGCTTGCCCCTGAAACTGATGTTATTCATAATTTAGGGATACTCACTAGGACAGGGAGTAAGGATAAAGGAGGTAACTTCTTGGAACCAGCGCAGGCAGGCAAGAGCATTCAGGAGATGGATCAAAAGGAGTTGGAGGAGGCGCTTCCTAGACTACGCGAAGAGGCCGAAAAGGCCGAGGAGGCGCTCAGGGTTGCCCAACAGAGAGTTCACGAGGTTACTGAAGATCTTTACGAAGTTCCGACCTTCATCGATGTCCACGAAGACCGCATCGTGCTCGATGTCAGGGGAAAGGACAAGTGGTTTAGTTACTTGAGTCGCTTAACTTTCCCTATAGAGAACGTGGTACGCGCAGAAGCAGACCCGAACGTCGAGTGGGCGATATGGAGGGGGTGGCGAGTACCGGGCGTCCGCGTGCCGGGGGTTCGGTTCTTCGACATGCATGGTCACCGAGACAAAACTATCGTGATTTGGCTGAGGGACGAACGCTACGACCGCCTCATTACGGAGGTCCAAGACCCGGTAGAGGTTGCTGAGAAGATCAACGCTGCGGTCGAGGCTAAGTCCCGCTCCTAACAGACCGAGCTCTAAGGGCCGGGGTTACTAAAAGCTCCGGCCTTTTTAGCAGCTCAAGCAACCATTTGTGATTTTTGTACAGAGGCGATTTTCGTGCAAAGCCTCTTGACCCAAATTCTCCAGAATGGCATAGTGCTCTACGCTTATACGCTATAGGGGAAAGGAGACCGTTGCTGAGGCGCTAGTACGGAGCAGCCGGGCCTTGCACTCGAAAGGTTCGTAAATTGCAGTTTGGGCTTGATAGCATCATGCGACGGTCATTAAGCAAGAAAGGGGTTGGTAGGTAGGGCATCGCGAGTAGGGCGGCGTGCTTGCGCTTTCGATCGTTGTTCAGGCGTGGATATAGGGAAAGGGATGTAGCCTGTGGATATCACCCAGATCTATGAATATCCGACGATGGAGTTCTTTATGCAGCCGCGGGGGCTGCTCGGCCCCGGGGCGTACCAGCAAGCCGGACCCGAGGCGGCGGCGATGGGCTTGAGGCACGTACTTTTCGTGACCTCAGGTCTCGAGGGTACGGGCATCGTCGACGAGTGTAAGACCATCTTCGAGAACAATGGGGTCTCGGTTACGGTCTATGATAAGGTTGAGTCCAACCCCAAGGACTACAACGTCATGGACTCGTACCAAATGTTCGTGGATAACGAATGCGACGGTTTCGTCTCCATCGGCGGCGGCTCCTCGCACGACACCGCCAAGAGCGCCAAGGTGGTGGCAGCGCACGATGGGCGCAACATCAATGAGTTTCAGGGCCTGAACCAGGCCGAGACGCTCGAGACCCCACCCCTGATCGCGATCAACACCACCAACGGTACGGGTGCGGAGACCACACCGTTCGTCGTCGTAACCGATCTGTCTTCGCCAGAGAAGCCACACAAGTGGGTCGGCGCCGCCGGGGCGTTCTCGTCGACCCTATCTATCAACGACCCGACCCTGATGATGACCCAGCCGCCAGAGTTCGTGGCCTTCACGGGCTTCGACACGCTGGCCCATGGCATAGAGGCCTACGTCAGTAGGGTAGACCATCTCTCGTGTACGCCGCTTGCCTTGAAGTCCATCGAGTTAACACAGTCGCACCTGCGCGAAGCGACCTACAACAGGAACAACTACCAGGCGATGGAGGCCATGTGCTGGGCACAGTATATAGCCGCTCAGGCCTTCTCCAGCGCCCTTCTGGGGATCATGCACTCGCTCTCGCATGCGGTATGCGCCTACTACGACA
>DASQSI010000373.1:0-23980 GCA_035642415.1 Rubrobacteraceae bacterium | reverse complement strand
AAGTATTCGCCTCATCAAAAGCGCTACATCCTTTCTCTAAGCGGGACTCGTCAGCCCCGCACGTCGATACCAACGCTCCAACCCTCTCATAGACACGTGCCCATGTCTGTGCGACAGCGCACCTAAAGAGCGCGCTCGGGGGCTGCTCCGTTGCATTCACTTGTAACCCCAGAAGGCGCATAGCACAAGCTATCGGCCAAAAAGTGGGTATAAGAAGAGCCCCCGGCTCCGCACCCAGCCTAGACAGACTTGTGCGCTACAACCTCACCGGTTGTGATTTGGGGTGGGTTCGGAAGCAGGGGAGCTAGATGCTGGGCTACGAATTCTCCAGCCTTCCAGTTCGACTCCTCCTCAGCGGCCTTGTGCTCGAAGACGCTGGTCGAAATCATTACACCGTCCCCGGCGTCGACCCAGTAGTAAGCCGCGAATCCCGGCATTTCGCTGATGATGGGCACAAAGCCCTCATCGACCAGCCGCCCCGCCTCTTGCGAGTCGGTAACGCCCTCGTAGCGCCGCACCGCAACGTACATAGCTTTTGCGCCACCTCCTTCCTATCCCGCTTTCCCTTGTGGCGGTATGTAAAGGATGGGCAGCAGCAGGAGGAGTAGTTTGCTCTCCTTCCCATAGCTCCGGTCCGCTACCCCTATAGTTGCTCAGAAATTACGGAGAGGGGTGTTGGCCGGCGTCCTGGTCGTCGTCCGCATCGTCCTCAGCAAGGATCAGGTAAAGCCGCCGCCGGGTGTCGGCCAGGACTTTCCTGGCCTCGACGACTTGGCTGCCGGTGCCCACTTTCGCTACCTGCTTGGCGGCTGTTCCAACCTCTTTTAAGGTGACGGAGAGGTTGCGCATCTCTTGCGTGCTCTCGTCCACATTATGGTTTGACAGCGCCTTCCAAACTTCTCCGAACTCAGCCCGGTTCTCCTCTACGTAAGCGCGCCCGGCTTCGGTGAGGTTGGCCACCTTGCGGCCTTCGGTTTGCTCGATTAGGACAAGGCCTTCGTCCTCAAGTTGCTGTAGTACCGGGTAGATCGAGCCCGGACTCGGTTGCCAGACGCCGCCACTACGCTGTGCGATCTCCTGAATGATTTGGTAGCCGTGCATAGGCTGCTCGGCTAGCAGGCCCAAAACGGCGGCTCGTACGTCGCCGAGGCGAAACCCTTTCCTTTGCTTGCTGCGTCCGAACCACGGGTGCCCGATGTTCACCGAGTTCCCCGGCCCAACCGAGATCCCCTCCGGCCCAATCGAGATTCCCCGCCCTCTACCCTTGTCGAATGGGTAGTTCATGTTCTTACTCCTCTCGCTAGATACATCGAATATATTCAAAAACATAACGACGATATATCAAAAAGCGGCACAGGTGTCAAGTCTCGCTTTTACCTAGTACCGCTATTCCATATATTGCCGACAGAGACTGTATGAAAAGTCCCCGTTATTTGGCATGACCGAGAAATCCGACGTCTAGGCCTTTATGGATTGAATACCTACGCAGTTTGCGAGCTATCGGGGGGCCCATAGAGACGTGGTTTTCCGCCCTCGTTACTCCGCCTATACATCTCACATTTAATGGCGAGGTTTGCTACGCTCTAGTCAATTCTAGCTCGGAGCCGCCAGACTGAGTCAGCAAGGCACGGAACCGGAGCTGACGCTGTTTTGTACTTTGAGACGGTGTTCGTGAACGTGGGGCGGGGGCAGGTGGTTGACGAGAGGGCACTCGTCGAGGCGCTGAAGAGCGGGTACTTATCGGGGGGCGGCGCTCGACGTGTTCGAGGAAGAGCCGTTGCCGGAAGGGAGCACGCTGTGGGATCTTGAGAACGTGATTATAAGTCCACACTCGACGGCTAGCGTGCCGGGGCTTACAAACGAGCTGCAGGCAGAGCTTTTCTGCGACAACCTCCGACGCTACTTAAATGGGGAGCCGCTCATTAACGAGCTGGACAAGAAGCTACTCTACTAGGGAGACCATCTCGGGCAACGGCGACAGCACTTATACGTGCAAAACGCGTCTGGATAGCGCTGTACAGCGGTTTGCAATGATACTGGATCATAACCCCGCGGGGGGAGCGAACTCTTACTTACAGCGCCTTGCGGTGGTGTTGCGTCAGCGCTCATCGATGGCACATGGGGGGATGCTTGCTAAGAAGACCTCCCTCCAGAGAAAGATAGAGTACACACCTCAAGCGCGTTCGACTGAGCGAGGCTAACTGGGCCAACATCATTGCAACCCGCTATGGTAGAAAGGGGGCAGCGTAGCTTCTTCTAAGAGCAGCACATCGCGCGGGCGCTCCTCCCACTCGTCGAACGGAAGGTCGGCGGTTGCAGCGAAGATCCGCTGCTGGGCTGCCTCGAACGCCTCTCGTGACTCCCATATCGAGACTCCTACCACCCGCCCGGTCAGGATGTCGCGCCACGCTCCGATCTTCAGGAGCCCTGGTGCGCCGTGCGCTGCCTCGTTGATGGAGCGCATCGCAGCGAGCAGATCATCGACGTGCTCGGGCTTGACGTAGTGAATGCCAAGAGTGATGAACGTCATCGCATTAGAACCATTCTACAAAATGGCCAGTACTATGATAGGACCTCGGCCCACGTTTATATCTTAGGGACCTATAGGCAATGGCCGCTTCCTTGGGTGTTTAACCTAGCAAGGACATGGGTATGGTTAATACCGATACCGGAAACGCGAGCGAACTCTTCCTAGTTGGAGGTGGTTGTCATGTCTTCCGGTATTTTTTTGTACCCGAGCGACAGCGGAGAAGGAGGAGGTAAAAGCATATGGCCGAAGGAAGAACAGGCGAAAGGGCTACGGGGACGCCGAACGAAATCTACGACCTCACTAGCGTGCTCTTTCACGCCTTAGAGGGCGGTGCCTCCTACGACCAGTACATCCACGACGCCGAGGAGGCCGGTGACCAAGAGCTTGCTGACTTCTTCCGCAGGGTGAGGGACGAGGACAGCATGCGTGCCGACGAGGCCCAGCTACTGCTCGCCGAGCGAACTCCTGTCGGTGCAGGGACGGAAGGTGCTGCTAGGAGACCGATGGAAGGGTCGGCAGCCGGCGTCTCGCCGAGGACAGAGGCGTCCAGTCCCCCTCCGGGGGTGGCAGAAGAGGTGCCGCCCACGAGGGCAGGAGAAGCATCGTCGAGGGCGCAAGAAGTGTCGCCGAGGCCGGAAGAGGCTCCACCGCTAGGACGAGAGAGAAGAGCTGGGCAGCCAGAGAGGGAGCGGGAGGAAGATAAAGGGCTTCTAGACAGAGCCAGAGATGCACTGAGGGGCGAGGAAGAAGAGCCAAGAAGAGAAGAACCCGGGACAAGAAGAGAAGCCCCACGTGGTCCACGGGAAGATGAACCCTTGAGATGAATTAACGCTCTGTGTAGATACGGCGATAAGTGTGAGGGCCGGAGCTTCTATCTCCGGCCCTTCTTTGTGCTCTGAGGCGGCAGCCTCTGCCTTCTTCCATCATGATTTAGCTTCTAGGTACGAACAAGTCTTTGTTACGAACCGGAATACATTACGTACCACCCAACCAAGCGGACCTTGCCATTGATATCGAAACATCTAATCCCCAAGACTATTCGGAGGAACGGACGGACTAGCCTTCCCTATCCGGCCACCGCCTCGAAGACGCCGGCCTTGTGTACCTGCCCCGGGAGGTCCTTGCCGAGCTGTCCGGCGAGCCAGGCGGCGCATTCGACGAGCCTCTCCAGGTCGATCCCCGTCTCGTGCCCCATCCCATGCAGCAGGTACACGAGATCCTCCGTCGCGATATTGCCTGTGGCCTTCGGAGCGAACGGACAGCCGCCCGTGCCCCCAACCGAAGCGTCCAGCACCGTCGTCCCCGCCTCTACGGCCGCCACCGCGTTTGCTATGCCCGTGTTGCGGGTGTCGTGGAAGTGGCAGCCGACGGTTATCCCGTGCCCGAAGACGCCCCCGACCAGCTCGCGCACCTGGCTCGGTACCCCGACCCCGATGGTGTCAGCGAGTACGATCTCGTCCGGCTTGGCGTCCGCCATCTTTTCGACGATACCGAGCACGGCCTCCGGGTCCACACGTCCCTCGAAGGGGCACCCAAAGACGGCGCTCAGCGTTACGGAGAACCTCACTTCGTCCAGGCGAGCGCGTTCGACGAGCCTCCCGGTGAGATCTATAGCCTCGGTCACGGTCGTGTTTTGGTTGCGCTCGGCGAACGTCTCCGTTACCGGAAATGCATAGCGCACCTCATCTACCCCAGCCTCGACCGCCCGCTCGTAGCCCTTCTCGTTCAGGACCAATCCCGCGTAACTCGTGCCCGGGCGGCGCTCTATGTTGGCCATCACCTCCTCGGCGCCCGCCATCTGTGGCACGAGCTTGGGATGCACGAAGCTGGCGGCTTCGACCCTCGGCACACCCGCCTCCGCCAGCCTGTTACACAGCTCGGCCCGGACCTCCGGGGAGAGCGTTTTGTCCTCGTTCTGCAGTCCGTCGCGGGGACCAACATCCACTATCTCCACCCGCATCAGATCTAACCCTCTCCTTCCTCCTTTTCCTCCAGCTCCGCCAGCACCGCCCCGCCGGGGACGGAGTCGCCCTCGCCAAAGGGTAACGCCCGTACCGTACCGGCGTGAGGCGCCTTCACGGACTGCTCCATCTTCATCGCCTCTAGCATCAGTAGCGTCTGGCCCTCCTCGACCTCATCCCCCTCTTCTACCAACACCTTTACCACCGTCCCCGGCATGGGCGTCGTTAGGCTGGCTCCATCCGCCGCCTCTGCTCCCGCCCGGTCCACGTCCGGCGGCGCCGGTCTCTCCAGCGTCCAACTCTGTGTTCCCAGAGAGACCAGGATGTCCCGTCCATGCACCGCGAACCCCCCCTCCAGGACGTGCCCGTCAACCATGGCCCGGATCTCACCGTCACCCATAAAGGGTACCTCAACGACCGACGTCTGATCCCCCGAGAGGAGCCTCCAGGCACGCCCCCGCTTGTCCTGCCCGGTTTCGCGCCTAGCCTCGATCGCGTGCTTCTCTCCGTCCTCTCCCAGGTAAGTCAGGCGCTCCACGCCGCCGAGACGCCACGGCCCGACCCCGAAAGGATCGCCGTCCCGGGCCGTCGTGTCGCCTCCTTCGGCGCCCGTGAGCTCGCCCGCTGCTGCCAGGAGGAGCACCTCGCGCGGCAGCGGCGGCTCCGGGACGGGTTCGTCCAGGCCGTGCTCCTCAAGGAAGCCGGTGGTCGTTTTGCCGGCGACAAAAGCCTCCTCTTGCGCGATACGCCGCAAGAGCGGCAGGTTCGTTGTGACCCCAAGGACCGTATAGTCCTCAAGCGCCCGGCGGAGCCTCAGGACGGCCACCCCCCGATCCGGCCCAAAGACGATGAGCTTAGCGAGCATCGGGTCATACTCCAGGGAGACCTCGTCGCCCACCTCGACACCCGCGTCGTTGCGGATACCGGGACCGACGGGCGGTTTGAAGGCTTGCAAGGTGCCACCCGAGGGCAACCCCGTGTACGGATCCTCAGCGTAGACGCGCGTCTCGATGGCGGCCCCGCGCAGGGCAATCTCTTCTTGCGAGAACGGCAGGGGCTCCCCGGCGGCTATTGAGAGCTGGAGGTGCACGAGGTCCAGGTTCGTTACTAGCTCCGTGACGGGGTGCTCAACCTGTAGACGGGCGTTCATCTCCAGAAAATAGAACTCCTCACCGTCGAGCAGGAACTCGACCGTCCCCGCGTTCCGGTAGCCGGCCGCCGTCGCCAAGCGCACCGCGGCGGCACCCATGGCTTTCCGCAGCTCTTCGTCCAGGGCGGGCGAGGGGGCCTCCTCGACTATCTTCTGGTGCCTGCGTTGGATCGAACACTCCCTCTCGTAGAGGTGCACGACGTTCCCGTGGTCGTCGGCGACGATCTGCACCTCAACGTGCCTGGGGTCCTCGACGAGCTTCTCAAGAAACACCGAGCCCTCCCCGAACGCCGCCTCCGCCTCCCTTTTCGCGCTTCGGATCGCCTCGACGAAGTCCTCCGCTCGCTGTACGGCCCGCATCCCTCGCCCGCCGCCCCCGGCGCTCGCCTTGATAAAGATCGGGTACCCTATCCTTTCGGCCTCCTCAAGAAGGCGGTCCTCGTCCTCTTCGCCGTCCTCGCTCGCGTAGCCGGGCACGGTCGGCACGTCGGCTTCTCGCGCCAGCTCCTTCGCCCGCGCCTTGTCTCCAACCCGCTCCATCGCTTCGGGTGGCGGCCCGACCCATGCTACCCGCGCCTCCTGTATTGCCCGCGCGAAGTTCGTATTCTCCGAGAGAAAGCCGTAGCCCGGGTGGACCGCCTCGGCCCCACTCTCCTTCGCGGCCTGGGCAATATTCTCGATCGCAAGGTAGCTCTTCTCTGCGGGGGCAGGCCCTACAGGATACGCCTCGTCCGCGAGCCGGACGTGCATCGCCCCTTTGTCGGCCTCCGAGTAGATGGCCACGGAGGTTATGCCAAGCTCGCGGCAGGCCCGAATCACACGCACCGCTACCTCCCCGCGGTTGGCCACGAGCAGCTTGCCGAACGGCGGCTCGCGCAAGGTCACGACGTCTCCTCGCTTCTCCAGGCGGGCTCGCGCTTCTCCAGAAAAGCGCCTAAACCCTCCTGGCCCTCGCCGCCGGTGCGCAGCTCCGCTATGCGCCGCGCCATGATCTCCGTCGCCTCCCTGGGGGCCGCGTTCCGGAGTTCGCGCAACAGGCCCTTCGTCGCGGCCAGAGCCTCGGGGCCGCCCGTGAGGAGGTCGGCGACTTTCTCCTGCACCATCGCTTCGAGATCGCCTTCGGCAGCGACTTCGTGGACGAGCCCGATCTCACGCGCCCGGGCCGCGCCGAAGCGTTGGCTGGTCAGGAACAACGCCCGGGCGTGGGAGTGGCCGATCTTACGCACAACGAACGGGGCTATGGTGGCCGGCGGGATCCCAAGCCTCACCTCCGAGAAAGCGAACACGGTTCCCTCCTCCGCCACCGCCACGTCCGTAGCCGCCACGAGCCCGGCCCCGCCGCCGATTGCTGCCCCTTTGACACGCGCCACGACCGGCTTCGGACACTCATCCACCGCTGCGAACATCGCCGCGAGGCGCCGCGCATCCTCGAGGTTTTCCTCGTAGGAGAAGTTGGCCGTGTCCCTCATATACTCGATGTCAGCCCCCGCGCAGAAATAGTCCCCCTCGCCCGTCAGCACCACCACCCGTACGCTATCGTCTTTCACCAGCTCTTCCATACAGCGCGTGAGCTCCTCGATGAGCCCGGCGTTCAGGGCGTTGCGGACGTCGGAGCGCGCGAGGTGGACGGTAGCCACCGCGTCCCCATGCCCAAGCTGCAGGTGTTCGTAGGTATCCGCCAAGCCCTTTTCTCCTACATCCTGAAGATGCCGTGGCGTGTCTCAGAGATGGGGGCGTTAGCGGCGGCCGAAAGCCCTAGGGCGAGGACCATCCGGGTATCGACCGGGTCTATAACGCCGTCGTCCCACAGCCGGGCGGTCGAGTGGTAGGGGTTGCCCTCCTGCTCGTACTTCTCAAGGATCGGCTCCTTGAACTCCTCGCGCTCCTCGTCGGTCATCTCCTTATCCTCACGCGCGAGGCTTTCCTCCCGCACGGCGAGGAGCACGTTTGCCGCCTCGGTTCCGCCCATCACGCTGATGCGGGCATTGGGCCACATGAAGAGCAAGCGCGGCGAGTAGGCCCGGCCGCCCATCGCGTAGTTGCCAGCTCCGAAGGATCCCCCGATGATCACGGTGAACTTCGGGACGTTAGCGTTGGCGACGGCCATCACGAGCTTCGCGCCGTCCTTGGCGATGCCGCCGTTCTCGTACTGCTTGCCGACCATGAAACCGGTGATGTTCTGCAAGAAGATAATCGGTATGCCACGCGAGCAACAGAGCTCGATGAAGTGCGCTCCCTTTAGGGAGCTCTCGGAGAACAGGATGCCGTTGTTGGCAAGGATGCCTATAGGGGCGCCCATGATCCTGGCGCAGCCGCATACCAGGGTCTCGCCGTAGAGCGGTTTGAACTCGTGCATCCGGCTCCCGTCCACGATACGTGAGATCACCTCCTTGACATCGTAACTCTGCCGGGGATCTTGCGGGATGATGCCGTAGATCTCCTTTGGGTCGTAGAGGGGCTCCTCGGGCTCGGCTAAAGACCAGGGCACTTCTTTTTTCCTGTTCAGGTTCGCGATTATCTGGCGGACGATCGCCACGGCGTGTTCGTCGTTCTCGGCGAGGTGGTCGGCGACGCCCGAGACGCGGGTGTGGACGTCGGCGCCCCCCAAGTCCTCGGCCGAAACCTCCTCGCCGGTCGCGGCCTTTACGAGCGGCGGACCTCCGAGGAAGATCGTACCCTCCTCCTTGACGATCACCACCTCGTCGCTCATCGCCGGCACGTATGCTCCGCCCGCCGTACAACTTCCCATCACGGCGGCTATCTGCGGGATACCCTTGGCGCTCATCTGCGCCTGGTTGTAGAAGATACGCCCGAAGTGCTCCCGATCCGGGAAGACCTCGTCCTGCAAGGGCAAGTACGCCCCGCCGGAATCGACCAGGTACACGCATGGCAGGTGGTTCTGCTCGGCGATCTCCTGGGCCCTAAGGTGCTTCTTGACCGTCATTGGGTAGTAGGTGCCCCCCTTGACCGTCGCATCGTTAGCTACGATCAGGACCTCCCGTCCCGAGACGCGCCCGATGCCGGTGACGATGCCTGCCGCCGGCACCTCACCGTCGTACATCCCGAACGCCGCCAGGGGCGAAAGCTCCAAAAACGGTGTGTTCGAGTCCAGCAGGCGCTCTATGCGGTCCCGCACCGGCAGCTTTTCACGCTCCTCGTGCCGTTTTTGGGCCTTCTCGCCACCGCCGCGCCGGGCTTCGTCCGTCCGATCGCGCAGCTCTTCCAGGAGCTCCTCGTAGGCCCCGGCGTTCCTGTCAAACTCCTCACTTCCCGGGTCCACGAAGGTCCGGAGCTTGCTCACCCTCCCTCTCCTTCTTCTTGCTCACGGAGGACGTTTCTGCGGATCTTACCCGTGGCGGTCGTCGGCAGCTCGTCTACAAACTCGACCTCGCGCGGGTACTCGTGCGCGCCCAGACGATCTTTGACGAGGTCTTGTAGCTCCCCGGCGAGATCCTCACCCCCGGAGTGTCCCTCCTGCAAGACAACGAAGGCCTTGACTACCTGGCCCCTTTTCTCGTCCGGCTTGCCGACCGCCGCCGCCATCACGACATCCTCGTGCTGGGTCAGGGCATCTTCGATCTCGGCGGGGCCTATGCGGTAGCCAGCGGAGATGATGAGGTCATCGTCCCTCCCGGAGAAGCGGAAGTAGCCTTCCTCATCCACCGTTGCGAAATCCCCGGTCTTCAGCCAGTCCCCCACGAACGTCTCTTTCGTCTTCTCCTCGTTGTTCCAGTACTCGATCATCATTACCGGGTTCGGCCTGTGGACTGCGACCTCACCTTCTTCCCCCGGAGGAAGCTCGTTTCCGTCCTCGTCGATGACGGCGACGCGGTGACCAGGGACCGGGCGGCCCATCGAGCCGGGCTTGGCGGGCATGATTGCATTGCAGTTGGAGAGGACCAGGTTGGCCTCGGTTTGGCCGTAGAACTCGTTGATGACGATGCCAAGCTCTTCTCTGGCCCAATCGAACGTCGCTTCCTCCATGGGCTCCCCGCCGCACGATATGGTCTCGAGTTCGAGCTCCCATTTCTCCCGGGGTTTCTCTATGCCGCGCATCATCCTAAGCGCCGTCGGTGGGAAGAAGACGTTCCGGATACCCCACCGCTCCATCAAGTCGAAGGCCTCTTCCGGGTCGAAGCCCTGTGTGGGGTAGGAGACCAGAGGGACGCCCCAGTGAAGCGCCGGCATGACGAGGTCGAAGAGACCCCCTATCCAAGCCCAGTCTGCCGGCGTCCAGAAGAGGTCGCCTTTGCGTGGCGCAAGGTCGTGTGGCAGGGCGACGCCCGGCAGGTGGCCGAACAGTATCCCGTGACCGTGCAAAGCGCCCTTGGGTGCGCCGGTCGTACCCGAGGTGTAGATGATGATCGCCGGATCCTCGGGTCTTGTCTTCTCCGGTACGAAGCTGGACGAAGAGCTCTTGATCAGGTCGTCGAGGCTCTCCGCCCCGGTGCCCTCGCCGTCGACCAGCACGACGTGCTCGAGGTCGGGGACTTCCTCGCGTAGCGTCGTGGCGACTTCGTGGTGCTCGGCGTGGGTTATGATCACCTTCGCCCCGCTGTCCTCCAACCTGAAGCGCAAGGCTTCTTCTCCGAAGAGCGTGAACAACGGGACGGCGATGGCGCCAAGCTTGTAGGTGGCAGCGTGGGCTATAGGCAGCCCGGGCGAATGCGTGAGCAATATGGCAACCCGGTCACCGCGTTCGACCCCGAAAGCCTGCAGGGCGTTCGCGAAGCGGTCCGATGCTCGCTTGAGCTCGAAGAAGGTCCACTTCTCTACGTCGCCGTTCCCATGGTCATGGATAAGGGCGAGCTTGCCCTTATCTACGGCGTTACGGTCGCAGATGTCTACCCCCATGTTGTAGGTATGAGGCAGGTCCCAGGCGAACCGCTCGTAGAGTGTCTCGTAGTCGAGGTTTCTGGGCATCCGAGCCGCAAGTGATTCCCAAAAGTCCAAAACGGTCGCTCCTCTCCTTAGTCGTCACATCTTCTTTGAGGCTTTGGCTTAAACCTGTTCATTCCTCGTCACTCATGCCTTCGTGGAGGCCGTGGCTTCGGGCGATGACGAGGCGCTGTATCTCGCTGGTTCCCTCGCCGATGGTCATGAGCTGGACGTCCCGGAGGTAGCGCTCCACGGGGTAGTCCTTCACGAAGGCGTAGCCGGCGTGGATCTGGAACGAACTCTGGCATGCCCGCAGGGCCACCTCGCTCGCGAACAGCTTCGCCTGCGCCGAAAGCAGGGTGCTCTTTTCTCCGGCGTCTTTGGCCCGGCAGGCGGACATCGTGAGGGCGCGTGCGGCCTCTACCTCGGTCGCCACATCCGCAACCTTGTGTTGGATCGCCTGAAACTCACCGATCGGCTTTCCGAACTGCCGACGATGTTTGGCATAAACGACAGCGTCATCGAGGGCGGCCTGGGCGATGCCGACAGAGAGGGCGGCGATGCTGATCCTACCGCCGTCCAACGTCTCTAAGGCCTGACGTAAGCCCGTGCCGACCTCACCTATCACGTTCTCATCGGGCACAAAGCAGTCCTCGAAAACGAGCTCCGCCGTCGGGGAGCCCCTGAGACCCATCTTCTCTTCGAGCCGACCGGCCGAGAACCCGTCGCTGTTCGTCTCGACGATATAACTTGTTATGCCCCTCGAGCCTGGGGCTTCAGGTTCGCTCTTGGCGAGGACTATAACGGTGCCAGCGAGGTTGCCGTGGGTGATGAACTTTTTCTTGCCGTTTAGGACCCAGCCGCCGTCGGCCTTCGTGGCGGAGGTCCTGGTGCCGCCGGCGTCGCTTCCCGCGTCGGGCTCGGTGAGGGCCCAGGAACCCAAGTACTCGCCAGAGGCTAAGGGCTTGAGGTACTTCTCCTTCTGCTCTTCTGTGCCGAAGAGCTTTATGGGGTTCGATCCCAAAGAGATGTGGGCGGCGTAGGAGAGGCCGCTCGAGGCACATGCACGACCTATCTCCTCGGCCGCGGTGGCGTAGAGCAGGTAGTTTCCGCCCATGCCGCCGTACTCCTCGGGAAAGATCACACCAAGAAGGCCCATGCTCGCCATCTCCTCAAAGGCCTCTGAGTTGAAGCGGGCATCCCTGTCAGTTCTCTCGGCGACAGGCTTGAGGCTTTCTTCGGCGAACCCACACACCTCTTTGCGGAAGGCCTCTGGGTCCCGCGAAAGCTTCCGCGCGCGGCGGGTGTCGGTCATCGGCTCCTCCTTTATTCCCCTATACAAGTGCGAATGATAGCAGTTCGTGGTGCTTCGATCCGGCACTTTTACCTACGCCGGCCTGATCACCGCGTACCTCGGAAGCGACTTGGGGCGGGACCGGATCGAGAATCCTATTAATTGCGGCGGACTCAACCGCCTTCCTTTGCCACCCTGGCGCTACCTAGAGGTTGGTGCCTCTGGCTACCGGGTTCGGAGCCGGAAGGATATTGTATTTGCGGTTGGTCTTTCAGCCTTCTTCGGCGGGCTCCTTTGGCCAGCACGAGTCGCAGGTCCTCCAGGCGTTCGTACGTCCACCACAGGTAAGCGCATGTCCCATTCTCGCGCAGAGGGTGGAGGCCCGCGTGACCGGGGTCCTCCAGGAACGCCCGGAACGATTCGTGAGAAGCCACTCGACGAGCACCTCGTTGTGCGCGGCGCGATGTCCGGCGGGCCCTGCTTGCCGCCGCTTAGCCGCCCGAGGGCCAGCATACGACCGCCCGCGTACTTAGCCATAGCGTCTACCAACCTGCGCGAGGGCAGTGCTTATCGAGGGGCGCCCCACCAGGGGTGTTGCCAGCGCATGCTGCGTCCCGCGGATCGGCTATGCAGTGTCAGCGGACTCCACGAGGTCATAGTGTTCGATGGCGGTCTCGCGGAGCTTGTATTTTTGGATCTTACCGCTCGCGGTCATCGGGTACTCGTCAACGAAGTCCACGTACTCGGGCACCTTGTGGCGGGCGATGTTCTCGCGGCAGTATTCCTTGACGTCTTCTTCGGTTAGGGAAGCATTCTCCTTCAAGATTATGGCGGCGGCGACCCGTTCGCCGTACTTCTGGTCCGGGACGCCGTAGACCTGGACGTCAGAGATCTCGGGGTGGGTGTAGAGGAACTCCTCGATCTCACGCGGGTAGATGTTCTCGCCGCCACGGATGATCATGTCATCCACCCGCCCCATTATCTGGACGTAGCCGTCTTCGTCCATCGTCGCCAGGTCGCCGGTGTGGAGCCAACCGTCCTCGTCTACGACCTCCTCCGTCTCCTCGGGCATCTTGTAGTAGCCTTTCATGACGTGGTAGCCGCGGGTGCAGAGGTCGCCCTGCTCACCCGTCCCGGCTTCCTCGCCGCTCTCCATGTCTACTATTTTGACCTCGACGTCTGGGAGCGCCCGTCCGACCGTCGAGACCCTGCGCTCTATGGGGTCGTCGGTGCGGGTCTGGGTGATTACGGGGCTGGACTCGGTCTGCCCGTAAGCGATGGTGATCTCCTCTGCGCCCATATCGTTGACGACCTGCTTCATCACCTCCTCGGGGCAGGGGCTACCGGCCATGATCCCGGTCCGCAAGGAACTGGTGTCGTACTCCTTGTAGTTGGGGTGCTCGAGCTCGGCGATGAACATCGTCGGCACACCGAGCACGGCCGTGCATCGCTCTTTGTGGACGGCTTCGAGGACCGCTTTCGGGTCGAAGGTCTCTACCGGTACCATCGTTCCCTCGTGAGCGACGGTGTTGAGCGTACCCAGGACGCACCCGAAGCAGTGGAAGAACGGCACCGGGATGCAGACCCGGTCCTCCGGCCCGAGTTCCATGCATTCGCCGATAAAGAAGGCGTTCTTGACTATGTTAGCGTGGGTAAGTTGGACGCCTTTGGGGAAGCCGGTGGTCCCCGAGGTGTACTGCATGTTTATAACCTCGTCGGCAGAAAGGGAGTCCTGTCTCTCCTCGAGCTCGTCCGCGGATACCTTCTCGGCTTCTTCCCTGAACGCGTCGAAGCGCATCAGGTGTGGCGCGCTCGCAGCGGCCTGGTCCCCGATGAGCACAACGTGCTTGAGGTAGGGCAGTCCCTCAACCTCTAGCTCCTCTCCGGGCTCAGCGCCGGCGAGATCGGGGATAGCTTCCTCGAGGATCTCTACGAAGTTCGCGTCCGCGGTGCCCTCCGTGAGGAACAGCGCCGCCGCGTCCGACTGCTCCAGAACGTACCGTAGCTCCTGGGCCTTGTACGCCGGGTTGATAGTGACCAGCACCACTCCAACCTTGCCGGTGGCGAACTGCAGGGTCACCCACTCTGGCACGTTGTGCCCCCACACCGCCACGTGGTCACCCTTGTTCAGCCCCAGCGCCATCAGCGCCCGGGCGCACCTGTCGGTGACCTCCTTGAACTCCGCGTAGGAGTATCGGAGTCCCCGATCCGCATAGACGAGGGCATCGTCTTCCGGGCGATGCGCGGCCACGAGATCCAAGAGCCCCCCGATGGTGAGGCCCTCGATGTCCTCCCGACGCATGCTTATCCTCCTCACCTCGTTCCCCAGTGATTGGCAAAATTGTAGCAGAGCAGCCGTTTTTCTGTATTACCCTGCAGCTCGTTGGAATTGGTGAAAGTATGTTAGACGGAAGCCGTAGAGGTGACGTGGCGCATAGGGGCGAAGGAACTCTTACCGGTGGAGGTCGTGGACGCGGTGCTGGACCGGATGGAGCGTCTGGAGCCCATCCTGCACGCCTTTTGCTGGCCCACGCCCTTCGTGCCGCCGAGGAGGCCGCGAGGGTTGAGAGGTGGCCTGGCTCAACGCTGCGGCCTACAGCCTATACGGTTCGCGAAGAGGAAGCGACGAAGCTCGTGGTGCGGGCCTGTCCACCAGACAGATTTATCGAGGCCTCTATGTCTCTGAGTACACCATCCAGAACCACCTCAGGAACGCGCCTTCGAGGAGGTTGGCATGAGGAGCCGCAGGGGACTTCTGAAGCTTCTGTTCTTAGAGAACCTGCTGCTTCCGGGCATGCTCGGCGGCTAGCCTACGCACACCACGCCCGCGGAGGTCTCGGGACGCGCCGCGAGGGTGAAGGGCTAAGCGGAGCAGGACTTGCCTACTTGCTGTCTGTTTGTTGTTGGTCCTCTGTGCCTCGCCGCTGGTCTTCGACTAGTTTCTGGCCCTCTGGAGAGACAGGCGGGCTCTGCCCCTCGGGGGCCGGGACGCCGGATGGGCTCTCTCGCTGGCCGGGAGTGGGCGTCTCTGGGCCCGGAGCATTCTGAGGCTGCGAGGGTGTCGCCTGAACGCTAGGGGGTGGCTGTTGCTGAGGGTTTACGGGATTAACCTGCGGAGCAGTGTTGCTACTCGCGCTCTGGCCGCCACCCAGGATCGATGGTAAGGTGCTCGTACTCGAGGCTGTATCGCTGCTGGAAGACTCTGTGGGGCACTCGTTCCATACCCAGCACGAAAGACTCTTGCTCAGGCCCAGCTCAAGGGCTGTGACGGCGCTGATGCCTATAAGGAACGCGATCCCTCCGGCTGCAACGCCGCTGATCAAGATGGATCTCCGCCGCGGCCACGGGAGAGACCGGAACCAGGAGAACGGTGCCTTGAGCCCACCTCCCATGTTTCGCCAGGAAAGCCGTGTTTGAAAGCCGCCCGGTATCTTGGCCACCTTGGTCGGCGCGCGCGCCAGGTAAACCTTCAGGATGTCGGTGGCTGTGGTTGCGATCACCGCGCTCAAAGCCAGACCGATCATGGTCCCGGCGATGCCAAAGCGGGAGGTCAGGAGTGCTGCCAGGGGTGAAGCTATTCCGCCCGCCAATATTTTGGCAGGATCGAGGATAGATTGGTTTTTTTGTTCGTTCATAGAAACCCCTCCGGTCTCTATCTCGATGACGTATTTACCCAACAGCGCGAGACGCTACACAGCGGTCCGCGCAATGTGGGGTGGGCTACACACGGCTGCCGCCGATCGATAGTGGGTGATTAAGAAACGAGGGTGTAGCGGGCCGGAAAAATTTGGAGTGGCTAGACCCCGTATGGTAGCACGTGTGGATGGCCATACTCCGCGGCCAAGGGTGGAAGAAAGGAGCCCCATATTGAATGCTACCATCGTCGGCGCAGGGAACATGGCCCTCGGGATCGCACGGCAGCGGCCGCTGGGCCTAAACGTTGCGAGCGTCTGGAAGCTTATCAGTAAGAGGATCCAGGGTTCGAGTAGTACAAAGAGTCCATCGTAAACCACGAGAAGGGACGTTAGTTATGACGGATGGACCTATCCCCGCGGGGACCCGTATCGGCCACGTGCACCTTAAGGTCTCCGACCTGGAGCGCGCCGTCCGGTTCTACCGCGACATCATGGGCTTCGAACTCGTGACGCGCTTGGGCGACGAGGCGGCCTTCCTCTCAGCGGGTGGTTACCACCACCACATTGGCCTGAACACGTGGACTAGCAGGGGCGGCACCCCGCCCGCGCGCGGCACCACTGGCCTCTACCACTTCGCCATCAACTACCCCACGCGTAAGGACCTGGCCATCGCCTTCAAACGCCTGCTGGACGGGGGCTGGTCCGTTGATGGCGCCTCCGATCACGGGACCCACGAAGCTATCTACCTCCACGATCCCGACTTCAACGGCATCGAGCTCGCATGGGATCGGGACCGGAGCGAGTGGCCCTGGAAGGGTGATCGGCTGAGCTTCGTGACTTGGCCTCTCGACTTTGACGGCTTGCTCGCGGAGCTCGAAGAGCCGGTCTTATAGTAGCGCGGGGCACCTTGAAGCCGAGCTCTTTGAAGGGGAGAGACGACCTTCCCTTGACCCTTGAGCAACTCGCCGATCAGAGGAGACCGTCGGACGTTCATATCTCTCCGGACGGTGGGTGGGTCGTCTTCGTGGTTCGGCCGTTCGCCAAGGAGGGGAAACACCCCGTCTCGGACCTTTGGATCTTGCCGTTCTCCGATGGAGAACTCCGGCGGTTCACCTCGGGCGACTGGCTCGACGAGGCGCCCCGCCCCTCGCCCGACGGCTCCCGGATAGCGTTCCTCTCAGACCGGGCCGAACGGGGTGAGAAGAGCATCTACACAGTCCCCATCGACGGCGGTGAGGCGTTCCGGGTCTTCGACGAGCAGGGGGACGTCTCCGAGCCCTCCTGGTCACCCGACGGGTTCTCTGTCGCCGTCCTATTTAAGGAGCCGGAGACGCAAGAAGAGAAGGAGCGCAAAGAGCGGCGCGACGATGCGAAGGTTTGGGACGCGGGCTACAGGTACCGGCGTCTTTGGGTGATCGACCTCGAGAGCCTGGAGGCGCGCCCGGTCTCGCCTGAGGGCCGGCAGGTCTGGGGCTATACCTGGTCGCCTGATGGAGAACAGCTGGCGATCAACCACAGCGCCACCCCGAGGATGGATGACAGGTTCAGAGAGACAGAGGTGGCCGTCGTCTCGCGTGAGGGGGGAACGTGTCGGACGGTGTTCCACACCTTGGGTTTGGCGGAAGATCTCATCTGGTCACCTGACGGAGCGTATCTGGCCTACAGGTCCCATGCCGGGCGGGTCCTCTACGGGGAGTACGTCTACCGCAGACCGCTCGAGGGCGGCGAAGCGCTCTGTCTGACCCCGGACTACGAGGGTACCGCCGAGTATCTTGGCTCGCTGGCGGGGGGTGATCTCCTCCTCCTGGCGCACGAGGGTGTTGCGTCCGTGCTCTACCAGCTGAGCTGGGAAGGGGAGCGTTCCCGTTTGAGCATCGGTAAAGCGTCGGGTACACTCGGTCACTTCGTAAGCGCAAGCGGATACGGGGAGCGTCTGGCGACGGTGTGGCAGGACGGGACCCACGCGCCGGAGGTCTACACCAGCGAGGCGAACGGGGCAGGACAGGGACTGATACGGCGGACGCGATTCGGTTCGGAGCTGGAGGACGCAGCCCTGGGGGAAGTGGAGGTGATGCGGTGGGAGAGCGACCCCGGCGTCGAGGTCGAAGGACTGCTCGTCAAGCCGCACGGTTATCGTGACGGCAAGCGGTATCCGCTCATCGTCCAGGTACACGGCGGACCGACGTCGTTGTGGGCGGATAAGTTCTGCGCCTCCTGGCGCGACTGGGCGCAGGCTCTCGCCGGGCGGGGATACGCGGTGTTGTTGCCGAATCCCCGGGGGAGTACCGGTCGCGGTCCGGGTTTCTCGAACGCTATCTTTGGCGACGTCGGCGGCGGGGAGTTGCGGGATGTGATCTCCGGGGTTGACGCCATGATCGAACGCGGCGTGGCCGACCCGGAGCGGTTGGGGATCGGCGGCTGGAGCTGGGGCGGCTACCTGACCGCCCTGGCTGTAACACAAACGGACCGGTTCAGAGCCGCTGTGATGGGGATGGGTGTCTCGAACCTCGTCAGCGACAACTCCTCAGGCGACATCCCAAGCGCGAACCTCTCTTACTTCCGGGACACGCTCTACCACGACCCAGACGCCTACTACCAGCGGTCCCCGATCCGGCACGTCCGCAACGTGCATACGCCGATGCTGATCCTTCATGGGGAAGAGGACAAACGCGTCTCCGTAACCCAGAGCGTCGAGATGTATGTCGCCCTGCGAACCCTGGGAGTGGATACGCAGCTCGTCACCTACCCTCGGGAAGAACATTCTATCGAGGAGCGTAACCACCAGGTTGATGCGATCCGGCGAGTCCTCGGTTGGTTCGGGGAACACCTGTAGACGGGGTATGTAGACAATCGCGGGTATCAATAAAAGAAGTGCCAGCAAACCACCGAGACAGAAGTCGAGCCCCACGTCTTGCACGAAGGTTGCCGTGTTCCGTGTATACGGCTGTCTGGCGAGCAGCCGATGCGAGCCTTATCCCGTTGCATCCCCTAGTATAGGGGGGACCATACACCAAACCTCCCGGCGGCATTGGAGGGGGGATCGAACACCGCCGGGAGGTTTTCAGTATACCCCGATCCGAGGTACTCAAATCCAGGGCCGGGGCATGCCCTGCTTTGGGGACTCACCCCCTCCGCGAGTCCCGTGGGGCGAGTTTTTCAAACCCCTACAGGTCGAGGATGTTCGGTTACATGGCGGAAGATGCGCTGGAAGCTGGGGTGAAAGAGGATGTTGGCTCGGCACTCTCTGTTAGAATTCTCTAAACCGAGGAAATAATTTCGCGTGAGGTTGCCGCCGAAGGGTGTGCGCGAAATTTTCTGGTGGTCTACCCTTAAGCGTTGGTTTGCGGCGCTTATTAGGAGGCGATTGTGGACCGGGGGGAGAACGAGGGTCAGGAGCGTGGGGTGTCCGCGGACATGTCCGCCGAGAATCTGGGCTGGGTTTCTACGGATATGGCCGCCAGAGGGTTGGGGGTCAGCCCGCGTACCGTCCGCCGGATGATCGAGCGAGGCACGCTGCAGGGGAAACTTGAGGAGGCGGGTATAACAAAATCATGGCTCGTGTCTAAGTACTCGCTGCAGCGTCTTCAGGCCCAGCGGCAGCCTAGCAGGCGTGATGTCCGTCGGGGGAACCCCGAGGAGCCTGCGCCTGGCATGGCGGACGCACTGTGCGAGATAACCGAGAGGCTAGAGGCTCGTGCCGCTGCCGAAGCAGAGCTGCGTACCCGCCTAGACCTGACCGAGAAAGCGGCGAGCAACCTGCTGGATGAACGTAATCGTTTAAGCGAGGAGCTTGATTCGGAGCGCCAGAGGCTTCGACTGGCCCAAGAGGAAGCCAGAAGGCTGCGCGAGAAGGTTAACCCTCAGAGCGCCAACGAGCTCCGGGTTAGGCTGTTTGTAGGTCTTATGTTTCTCGTTTCGATGGCTGTCGGGATAGCAGCGGTCGTGGTCTTTTCGACGAGCGCAAGCTTATAGCTTGTGGAGGCGTTCTTCTTGTTTGGCCTGGCCCAATACTCTCGAATGAAACGCCCTAGATAATAAGCCAGCCTCGAAGAATTAAGTTCTATTACGGTAGATGAAGCATCCCTAACGAGCCCTTGACGTTCTTGGTATGAGATGGCATGTTCTTCTTGCGAGCAAGAGCGCACAGGAGTTCGCTCTCGAGAGTGTTGGTATTGCTTGCAGATTGCTATAAGTTAAGGAGCGTACCGAAGCTTTTGTCTTTCGGGTTTCCACCACAAGCCTGTAATCAACGTCTCCATCTTCTTCTGCGTCGTCAGAGGGTCCTAGCGCTGATCCTTGCTTTCATCTTCGCAGGGGGCTTCTTTTTCCTTGGCAGCCGGGAGGCTCATGCCGCAGGACACGATGCCGGCGGCCAACAAAGCTCTCAAGCAGCGCAACCATACGAGTCGGCACCGGCGTCTCCCCCAAGCGTACCCGCGGCGACTCCTACTACCGTGCAGAGCGCCTCTGTTGACCCACCGCCTGCGGCGCCGCCGCAGCAGGCATTTGTGTCGCAAGCCCCAGTGGTGACGCAATCAGCGCCCCCACCGGTTAGTTCTGCCCCGGTCGCCGCGGACCCTGCTCCCACTGGGAACTCCGCGAACATCGCGTCGCCCGCTACTACAGTGCAGCCACCAGCAACGCCGGTTTCGGTCCCGGTTGGTTCGGCGCCGGCCGTGAACTCCGCTCCTCCTCCTATACTCACGAGCCAGGACTCTAAGCCGACAGCACAGAACCCGGGACCACCAGCGACCGCGGGCTCGCCTGGGCAGGCGCCTCAGACGGAGTCGGCACCCAAGGTACCGACAACGACTGACCCTGCTGACCACTACACGCCACAGGCCTCAGCTAACCCAACGCCTCAGCCTGTATCTAAGACGTCGCGGCAGCCAGGGCCGGGGCCACAAGAAACCCCGCCGTCGCGGCCAGTGTCCGCGGACAATTCTAAGCCGGTGACTTCACCATCGGCCAACCAACCAGTCCAGCAACCGGCCAAGGTTGCTACTTCCAACCAGGCTGTAGTGCCTCTCCTGCTGAGTAGCTTAGGAGGAGAGGCGGTAGCCAAGATGGTAAATCTCCCCTGGGACGTTGCCCCCAGGTTCTTGTTGTCGCATGTCGTCGACACGAAGAAGGGAACCGCAGGTTGGGTATCGGCCACCCCGGATACGAGCGATCCAATGCCATCCCCATCATCGACGCTTTTGGGCGACGTGCAGGATAGCACCGTAGGCATTCTTCAGGGTGCCGCCGACGTAGCGGATAGTGCCGTAGGCTTGCTCAAAGGCGCCGCCAACAGCGTTTTGGGTGCCCCCCCTACAAACATGGCTCTCCCGCAGCAGCAGTGGGCACCAAACTCATACAAGGAAAGGGTTGGTGTACCGTATGCCGACGTCTCGTTATCGAGGGGAGCGCAAACCACTGCCGCCCTCCCTGGGTCCGCCCCTGTTACGGTGGAGAGTGCTTCGCACGGTCCGTCGGAGGAATCATCTCCGTTATCGCTTCCGGAAGAAAGTACTGTACCCTTCTCCCTGTCTAGCAGCCAGCTAAGTTCTGATGGCGGTGGCTCTGCTCCGCTAGTGCTGCTGCTGGCGGGTGCTTTGGCATCTGGCTTGTTCCTGCTAGGGCGCGACGGCCGGCTCTCGCGGACGTCTTTGCAGCTGCTGAAGCCAAGTTCGCCTCTGATCCCGGTCTTAGAGAGACCTGGATAATCTTCTCTCCTGGGTAATCCTCTTACCCAAAGAATCTTAAAAAAACGAGGGCTAGCTTTAGCTAACGAGGAGTCAACAGGCCCTCACGTTGCTGGCCCTAGTTAGAACCGAGTGTTTTCACAAGCGAAAACACCTGAGAACTAAGGAGAGAACAAGTTGAGCAAGAAGTTAATGTTGCTGATGGCGCTGTCGCTGGCGTTCGCGGCGATGTTCATGTTCGCCGGATCCGCTTCGGCGCAGACCACATGTCCGCCGGGAACAACCCCCTCGACCGTCTTTAACGCGGCAGGCAATCCTGTCGACAGGCACTTTGTCTGCGTTCCTGTTGGTACTACTGTTGTTACCCCGACTACTGCCTTTCCTACTGAGGTAGTGCCAGCGGTGGAGCAGGAGTTCGATATAAGGCGCGTCACGAGCGGCCCCTGTAATCCGAATACCTCAATCAACAACACCGGCAACAACGTTAATTTGTCGGCCCCGGTTCAGCAGGTTTGTAATACCGGCAACGTGGTAAACGAGCAGGGCGTCGTGACCAATGGGACAGGGTTCAACACACCCTTCGTGGATGGTGTCTGCTTCGATGAGTTTGGCAACTTCATCTGCGATAACGGATTCAGGGATAACGGGATCTTTGTCGATGACGGATTCAGGGATAACGGGATCTTTGTCGATGATGGATTCAGGAATGGCGTATTCTTCGACGGCTTTAACACTGCCGGAGACATAGACATCACGGGCAGCACGCTTGACATCAGCCCCTCGCTGACGAGTGATGCCACCCAGACGATCAACCAAGCCGCAGCGGCCGGACCGCCCGTAATCGTGGGCTAGTAAGCAAGCCCACAAGGCAGGAGAAGGATGCGGCTGGTGGGTACAAGGGCCGGGGGTATTACCTCCGGCCCTCCCCGGCCACGGTCGTCTCCTTAAACCGATACCGACGACGCTAGAAGGGTCAGAGCCCAGGTCTCCGACACGCTAGGACAGGACGGAACATACGTCGGCGAATAGCGGGTACGCCGGTCTTCCCAAACCCACTCGAACTAAAACTGTCCCCCTCTCGCGAGCAGCGTTACGAGCGCGTAGCAAAAGGCGTCGGAAAAAGCCATAGTATGTTTATGATGGCTCTCCGAAAATTGTCCTTTTTGTTACCGGAATGTTGCCTGTTTGTTATCTATGCCAGGTAACGTAAAGCACAAAACTGGAGGGTGGCAAGGATGGAACTGTACGTCAACAGTACTTGGACCAAACGATACGGGAACGCTTACGTGGCCGAAGCCATTGCCTGGTCCGAAAGCGGCAACCACGCTACGATATACACCCTAGGTGTCACCTCTGAGGAGGCGGATGCCAAGCTTGCGGGGGCATTACGCGAGCTCAAGCTGGCACCCGAAGCGTCCTCCGCTACAGGTGACTCGGACGTAAAAACCGAAAACCCCGGCCCCTAGGCTTACAGAGGGCGTGGATCGGCTAGATTTGGCGCGAAACTGTGCTGCGTCTTGGCGGATGAGTGCTCCGGGTAGTTAGTGGTTTATGGAACTGATCGTGCTCGTGCTGGTGGCAGTGGGGGCGGTCCTGATCTTGGTGAGGTTCGCGGATGTGTTCCCGGTGCTCATCTTCAACGGGGGCCTCGGGTTGGTCCTGCTTGTATTGTCGCATCTATTCCTCTCGCCACCCGTCCCCGCCAACCTTATCACCATACTGATCTGCGTCATTGGCGGCGTAGGCGGCTGGCTGATCGTGATGGCACTCTACTTCCTGGGGATTGCTTTTTACGTCTCCTTTTAACGGCATAAGATCTACATACCCGGCTGGGGTCTTACAAGGGGCTACGGCCTTTTGTTTATCGGAGGAGAGCTCGGGGCAATACAGCGGAATAGATTATCGCCACCGAAGGTGTGTTTAGCGGCGAAAGGAGACGTGATGGCGGAAGCGGAACACCTTCCCGAGCGTAAGACAAGCAGCGACACGGAGTTGGTCATCGAGACGTTCGTAGACGAGATGTCGGAAATCTACCCAGATCTCAACCGAGAAGAGTTCCGTGACAAAATAAACAGGTGTGTGCAAGAGCATTTGCCGGAGGAGGAAGATAGCGGCGAGGAGGGGGAGGACAAAGGACTCATGGACAGGGCTAAGGGTTTGTTCCAGAAAGCTGCGGACGCCGTGAGGCCCGGAGGAAGTTCTAAGGAGGATATGAGGAGCATCATAAGGGAGTCTGTGGAGAGGAGTGAGCGAGGCCAAGAATGATGCCGCGGCCCCGGTGGCTCGGCTTCGCCGACGAAACGAGCCGCTGGGAACTCTAGATTCTCGGAAACTCAGTACCTTTCAGAGCGCAACAAGAAGGCTGGAGCCGGTAGCTGCCGAGTCGAAGCCACTGGACGGCCCTACTCGAAATCGAAGTCGCTGGCGTTGTTTGTCAAGATGTCAAGGCAACCGAACTTCTGAGCCCTCCCGTCGACGGCCTTTTGCACGTCCCCTGCATCTGTAACGTCAGCGGGAATGGCCAGTATCCTCGTCCCGTGCTTACCGATATCGGCCGCTGCCTTCTCTTCAGGTCCTAGTTGCAGGTCGTAACGTTGCCCCCTTCTCTAGCCAGCTGTTGTGGAATGCCGTTGCTGTTCATGTCCAAACCCATGACTTCCCTCCGCTGCTGATTAGAAGTCGCATTTCAGCTTTGGATGCTTCACCTAGGTAGGGACGGGTCCGAACAGGTAATGGTAGGCTGCTTCACGCTTCTTTTCCTCGTCCCATCCCAAGGTTTTGGCTACTTCGTGCAGGTGGGTTTTCGGTTCGTCGTCTTGCCCTTGTAGGTAAGCCCAGGCGTAGG
>DASQSI010000372.1:0-12089 GCA_035642415.1 Rubrobacteraceae bacterium | reverse complement strand
TTGTGGGTGGCGGCGTTTTTGACTTATGGGCTAGTACTGGCGCCGCGGGTAACGCGTCTGATAGCTGGCATCTTCACCGTTCTGGCGCTCTCTGACCACCTCCACCAGACCTACAAAGCCCTCACCAACAGGGCGTAGGCGGTGCAGGACGCTAGTCTGCGAGGTCTTAATCTCTCCCTAAGAGGCAGAGAAGAGCGTGTTCTCAACGTACCGAGGAGGAGTTTCAATGGGTGAGGAACAGAAGGAAGTGGTCATCCACGGAGATGGAGAAGGGTTCCATCAGGAAATCTTTGTCGACTCGCACCGGCTGGCGGCCGACGAGCCTCCAGAATCGGGAGGGTCTGGCCGAGGTCCTGACCCCTATGATCTGCTGCTTGCGTCTTTGGGGGCGTGCACCTCGATAACCCTTACCATGTATGCCCAAAGCGAAGGGTTGCCTCTCCGGGGCGTCACCACCCGGCTTCAACATTCGAATGTACACGCCGACGATTGCGCCGAATGCGAAACCGAGGAAGGCAAGATCGATTGGATCGAGCTGCACATCGAGCTCGAGGGGCCGTTGAGCGATGAGCAACGATCGCAGCTTCTGGAGATCGCCGAGAAGTGCCCGGTTCATCAAACCCTCACCTCCGAGACCGTCATTAAGATCGGATCTGGCGATGACTCTGGCTAGGTATCAGAGCGCCGCCACCTCTTCCGGCCCTCCTCGTAGAGATCCCCGCCATAAAGGTCGTTGACGACTACCACGGGGAAGTCTTCGACTACCAGGCGTCTTATCGCCTCGGCGCCGAGGTCCTCGTAGGCGATGATCTCGGCCTCCTTGACACACCGGGCCAGGAGCGCCGCCGTACCTTCGATCGCCGCGAAGTACACGCATCCGTGCTCCTGCATCGCTTTCCGCACCGCCTCCGAGCGTGAGCCCTTACCGATCATACCCCTCAAACCACGTTCTATCAGGAGTGGCGAGTACGGATCCATTCTAGAGGCCGTCGTCGGTCCCGCAGGCCCCAGTACGTGTCCGGGACGCGCCGGGGCCGGCCCCGTGAAGTACACAACCTGACCCTCCGGATCGAACGGCAGAGGATCTTCGTTCTCAATGGCCTCCGCCTTGCGAGCGTGGGCGGCGTCGCGGGCTGTGTAGATTACGCCATACAGGCGCACGACGTCGCCGGTTCTGAGCTCTTCGACATCCTCCTTCGTCAGCGGTGTTTCGAGATGGGTCGGCTCGGTGTTCATAGCTCGACCGAGGCCGTGCGGTGGGAGTGGCAGTCTAGGTTGACGGCGACCGGGAAGGCGGCGATGTGTGTCGGGAAACTCTCTATGTGCACCGCAAGCGCCGTGACTGTGCCTCCGTAGCCCGCGGGGCCTATGCCGGTGGCGTTGATCTCCTCCAGAAGTTCCTCTTCGAGCTTCGCCAGCTCGGGGTTGGGGTTGGGCTCTCCCGAGGGTCGGGTAAGGGCCCTCTTGGCCAGCTGGGCGGCCTTCTCGAAGGGGCCCCCGATTCCGACCCCCACCGTCAAGGGCGGGCTGGCGTTAGGACCGGCTTTCTCGATGGTCTCCACGACGAACCGCTTCATCGCGGGCAGACCCTCCGCCGGGGTGAGCATCCGTAGCGCGCTCATGTTGTCGCAGCCGGCGCCCTTGGCTAGCATCGTCAGCTTCAGACCGTTCCCCGGAACCAGATCGTAGTACACGACCGCCGGGGTATTGTCGCCGGTGTTCGTGCGTTCTATGGGACTCCTGACGATGCTCTTCCTCAGGTAACCCTCCTCGTAGCCGCGCCGGACGCCTTCGTCTATGGCTTCCGAGATTTCCCCTCCCGCGAATCGCACCTCCGTCCCCACCTCGACGAAGAAGACGGCATACCCGGTGTCCTGGCAAAAAGCGACGCACTCCTCGCAGGCGACCTCGGCGTTCTCCAGAAGCTTCTCAATGACCTCGCGGCCCAGAGGTGACTCCTCCCTTTCGAGCGCCCGCCGGAGTGCCTGGAGGTGATCTTCGGGCAAGCAGGTGTTCGCCTCGATGCACAGGCCGCGCACAGCCTGGGTCACGGCATCTACTGGTATGTCCCGCAAAGCTTCACCTCCTCATATCGGAGCTGGTAACCTCCGGTCGCGTAATGGCGGCCGAAGTGTATAGGCGTACACTTTCCAAAATACAAAATCCTCATCGCTCCCCCGGGAGTAGGATTCCGGGCCAGCATAGGTGAGGAGGGCGATAGAATCAACCTCGTGCTGACCAGGACTTAAGGGAGGATATTGATGGTTGTAAAAGAGGGTTGGCAGGGTCGCTTCTTCGAAGACTTTGAGGTCGGTGACATCTACGAGCATCCTTTGGGCCGGACGGTGACTACCACGGACAATGCGTGGTTTACCTTGCTTACGCAGAATACTGCTGCTATTCATTTCGATCGTCACTATGCCGAGCAGACGGAGTTCGGGCGCCCGCTGGTCGACTCGACGTTCACGCTGGCCCTGGTGACAGGTCAGAGCGTCACCGATGTCTCCCAGAACGTCTTCGCCAACCTCGGCTGGGACGAGGTGAGGTTGGCGGCGCCGGTGTTCGAGGGTGACACTATCTACTCTCAGTCCGAAGTCCTGGAAAAGCGCGAGTCGAGGTCCCGCGAGAACGTCGGCATCGTCACCGTGAAGACCACTGGCTACAACCAGCAAGGTACGGTAGTGATCACATTCAAGCGCACTATCATGGTCTACAAGAAGGGTCGCGCCCCGGAGATCGTCCGGTTCACCCCTACAGAGGAGTGAGTGTAAAGGGGACTTAACTAATCGGGGTGGTGCCCGTCGCGGTGTGGAACTTTCTGCCGCTGTTCCTGCCTGACGTGCTCTTAGGCGCAGCGGTAGCTTGGTTGAGCTTAGCCCTGTCCAGGAGAGGGGGCGAAGGAGCCCGGCAAGCCAAGCCTGTGAGATGAGTCTCCGAGCAGGACGTTGGTGTCGAAGACTACGTCTCTCGCGGGCTCGCAGACGGCGTCTTCGATGGCCTTGCGTGTGGTCCAACCTTCTTTCGGAAATTACAGGCGGCGTAACCTACCCTCGGTAACCTTCGCCACCAGCTCGCTTGCGCCCACGTCGCCCACGTATGTCAGCTCCTCTACCATGCCGTTCTCCAGAAACCAGCGCCCCGCCCGGGATTTCTTGAGCACCTCTAACTCTCTACCCGTGTAGCGCCCAGCGAAGTCGAGTGCCAGCCAGGCGGCGTCGTTCAGGCGCCAGTCGTTCAGGTAATCGTCTTCGTTCAGGTGCGAAAGTATTGCCGAGGCGCCCAGAAAGTCCTCGGCGACGAAGCGTCCCGCAGAGCCTGCACAGACCACATAGACCGACTCCGCACCCGACGCCTTCAGATGGTGGGCAACCGCCGGTGCGTTGCGCAGGCAACCGATAAGTAGCTCTCTGGCTCCTGTAGCCGTGTCGATGGCCCTGGTACCGTTGGTAGTCACGAAGACCACGTCCTTACCGCTCACCATCTTCGGCGTGTACTCCCAGGAGTACGGGCCGAGGTCATAAGCTTCGATCTTCTCTGCGTCCTGCTCGCCGCCGCGCAAGAGGCTCCTCTCGTCGAGCTTGCTGCTCACCTCCTCCGCCTCTTCTAGGCCGGCCACCGGGAAGACCTTCCGGGCGCCGTTCTCGAAGATGGTGAGCAGGGTCGTCGTCGCCAGAAACACGTCCACCACTACCACGGTGGCGTCGGGGAGCCTCTCCGGCTTTATCTCCTGTCGCGTCATCAAGACTCGTAGCCTCTTCAAAAGAGCACACCAACCCCTTACCTGCCCGAAGATAAACTACACCATTCTACTAACCTCTCCGCAGAGCTTGCGACCCTGTAGGGTTGTCGCCCTGCGGATGAGAGATGGATGTGAGATGGCCCAGGGTTACTACTTCTCCAAGCCTCCCCGGTGAAGCCGCAAAGGGGCCGGTGATGGAGGACGCTTCGTGGTAGAGAAGTGTTCCAGGGTCCCACCCAACCTTAACTCTAAATTCTTGGTTCTCTGCTGGGCGTCATCGAGGGGGTGTGGCTCAGCATGAACCACTTTCTCTACCGCCCCTCTAGATCCAGCCCTATACCCCGAAAGCCTGAAACCCCCACCCTGTACAATATAGGTAATCGAAACCTGAGGGAGGCGCTACTTGGCCACTATACGGGTGAAAAACGAGACGGACGACAACTTCTTGGTCATTAACCTCGATCAGGTCGTCAAGGTGCAGTGCCAGAACATGCAGACGCAACAGACCGACAGGAAAAAGGCGATCGTGTGGTACCCCTACGAAACGACCGAGGTGCTCACCGGAGCGGACGCCGAGCGCCTGGTCGAAGCGCTCGAAGGGAATGGGAGGAGCCGCTGAACCGGGAGCGAGAAGTAACCACCGAGGAAGGCACCGGTGAGTGTGAGCTCTGTGGCCGGTCGGTACGCGAGCTGACGCGGCATCACCTCATCCCGAGGTCGCGGCATAAGAAGAAGCGCGCCAGGAAAGCGTTCGACCGTCGGGAGATGGAGAGTCGTATCGCGTTGCTGTGCCGTCCCTGCCACAAGAACGTCCACGCTGCGATCGAACACAAAGAGCTTGAGCAGGAGTACAACACGCTCGAGGCCCTGGCTTCCCACCCCGGCATCCGGAGGTTTACACGTTGGATCAGGAACAAGCCCCACGGCACCAGCGCGGTAAGGCAAACGTAGCGGACCTCTACGAAGTGCTCACCGCCGGGGAGCCTGCGGGGGTGATCTGGACCCTTAAGCAGGGCGGGGATCTTAACGTCAACCTGGTTAGGTTCCCGGTGGGAGGGGGTGTCGGCGAGCATGCCAACGAAGAAGTAGACGTGCTCATCGTGGGGGTAGCGGGGATGGGCGTCGCTACGGTCGACGGGCACGAGTATCCTCTGCGAGCGGGGACCGTTGTGTTCGTCCTCAAAGGGGCTCGTCGTTCGACGAGGAGCGACTCAGAGGACTTCGCCTACCTTACCGTCCACCGCCGACGAGGGCTGCTTTCTCCCTCCTCCTAAGTGCTGTCCACAAGCTCGCCCCGCACTAGCAGCCGCTTGGCGTAATCGGGGAGCGTGCACGTCTGCAGCGTCACTATGTTCTTGCCCGGTACAGGGTCTATTAGGTAGAGATCGGTGGGTTCTGCTTCGATGATGTCGGAGACCTTGTAGGTGTACTTCTTGCCGTTAGCATCCTCGACAAAGATATCGTCGCCCTTCTCCAGGTTGTCCAGGTCGTAGAAGGCGAGGAAGCTGGGGTAGCCCGGGTAGCCCAGGCGGTGTCCGGCGATGTACACGTTGGCCTCCTCCTCCCAGGGGAACCCCGTCCCTCGGAGGTGGATGGCTGCGTCGTTCTTGAGCATTTCCTCATCGTCGCCCTCTGAATCAGGGATTGAGGCATTATTGATCCTGGCCAGCTTGGGAACCGTTATCTTTAGCGTCGTGTCCTCCGGTATGCTGGTAGCCTGGCTCTGCGCCTGCTGGGTGCTTTCCTGGTTGGTAGCAACATTAGAGCTCTGTGAATTGGAGCTCAAAAGGTAGAAAGCACCGACCGCCGCGCCTCCGGCCAAAACCGCCAGGATTAAAAGTCCCAATAATGTTCCCCTGGTTCGCATCTCAGCTTAACCTCCCTACGAAGCAAATAAACGAAGCTGTCCATCAGGCTTACGAAGAAGCTGCCGGTGAAGTTGCAGAATCCTTGCTAGAGTGTTCGGTGGGGGATGCTGGCGACCGCCTCCTCGATAGCAGCTTCAGGGTACTCCAGGTCCACAAGCTCGCCGGCCAGGTACTGCTCGTAGGCGGACAGGTCAAAGTGACCGTGGCCGCAGAGGTTGAACAGGATCGTCTTTTCCTCGCCGGCCTCCTTGGCCTCCAGCGCCAGGTCCACCGTCGCCTTGATCGCGTGCGTTACCTCCGGCGCCGGGATTATGCCCTCCGTACGGGCGAAGAGAACCCCCGCCTCGAAGGCCGGGTTCTGGGGGTAGGCGCGTGCCTCGATGAGCCCCGCGTCCACCAGCGCCGAGATGATGGGGGAGTCCCCGTGGTAACGGAGGCCCCCGGCGTGGATCCCCGGCGGGACGAACGAGTGCCCCAGGGTGTACATCTTCATCATCGGTGTAGTACCCGCTGTGTCTGCGAAATCGTAGGTGAAGAAACCCTTGGTGAGCGTAGGACACAGAGCGGGCTCGACAGCCATTATCCTCGTGTTACGGCCGTTCTTTAAGTTCTCCCGGAGAAAGGGTAACGCGATGCCGCCGAAGTTCGAACCGCCCCCGACGCAGCCCACGACCACGTCCGGGTACTCTCCGGTGAGCTCCATTTGCGGAAGGGCCTCCTGGCCGATCACCGTCTGGTGTAAGAGGACGTGGTTCAGGACGCTTCCCAGGGCGTATTTCGCGTCATGGTGTGTCGCGGCATCCTCGACCGCCTCGCTTATGGCGATGCCGAGGCTGCCGGGAGAGTCAGGGTCCTCCCCCAGGATGTCTCGACCGGCACGCGTAAGGTCTGTAGGGCTTGCGTGAACCATGGCGCCGTAGGTCTCCATCATGATGCGCCGGTAGGGTTTCTGTTCATGAGAGACGCGGACCATGTAGACCGTGCACCCGAGGCCCATCATCTGACAGGCGAAGGCCAGAGAGGAGCCCCACTGCCCCGCGCCGGTCTCGGTAGTTAGGCGCCCCACGCCCTCCTGTTTGTTGTAAAACGCCTGCGGAACGGCGGTGTTCGGCTTATGGCTCCCCGTCGGGCTCAAGCCCTCGTACTTGTAGTAGATGTGGGCAGGAGTATCTAAGGCTTCCTCCAGGCGGCGGGCGCGGAAGAGAGGGGTCGGGCGCCAGAGCGCGTAGATCTCACGCACCTCCTCCGGAATGTGGACGTAAGTGTCCGTTGTCACCTCCTGGCGGATAATCTCCTCGGGGAAGATAGGCGCGAACGACTCGGGGCCTACAGGCTCTCTGGTCTCCGGGTTGAGCGGCGGTGCGATCTCGAACGGTAGGTCCGGGACGATGTTGTACCAGCTCTCCGGCAGCGACTTCTCGTCGAGCAGAAACTTCGTAGGTTCCATATACTTCTCCGTCCTTATCGTACTTCCCCACCGAGCTTAGTCGTGCCGCTGGCACGTGTCAACGCTGGTTTTCGCGGCGATGCAGCACTAGGGAGCACACCTACCGCGGCTGCGCCGATAGGGGGGTACTATGTGACAGCGGACGGTATCACTGTGTTTTGGAGAATGGAGGAACGCTGCTATGGACACGCGAAGGATCGGAGATCTCGAAGTCACCATCGTCGGCATCGGCTGCAACAACTTCGGTCGTCGCCTTGATAGCGCTGGCGCTAGCGCGGTCGTGCACGCCGCAATGGAGGCCGGCATCAACCTCTTTGACACCGCTGATGTGTACGGCGACGGGGTCTCGGAGGAGTACCTAGGCAAAGCGCTCGGCTCTCGCCGCGACGAGGTCATCATCGCGACGAAGTTCGGCGTACAGCTGGGCGACGATCCTAACCGAGGCGGGGCAAGCCCCCGTTGGATCGAGCGGGCCGTGGAGGACAGCCTGCGGCGGCTTGGCACCGACCGCATAGACCTCTACCAGCTGCACAAGCCCGACGACAACACCCCGGTCGAGGACACTCTCGAAGCACTCGACAGGCTCGTCTCCGCCGGCAAGGTCCGCCAGATCGGCTGCTCCAACCACTCCGGGGTCCAGATCGAAGCCGCCCTATCCATTTCGCGCGAGCGTGGCCTTGCCCGGTACGTGAGCGTGCAAAACGAGTATAGCCTGCTGCACCGGGAGCCCGAGAAAGGTGTAACCGAGGTGTGCCGGAGAAACGGGTTGGCGCTGCTGCCGTACTTCCCGTTGGCCAGTGGGATGCTCACGGGCAAGTACACCCGCGGTGAGGAGGCGCCCGCCGGCAGCCGGCTGGCCCGTATGTCCGCTTCCAGGGCGGATCGGTTCGCCAACGCCCGTAACTTCGACTGTGTGGAGCGCCTTGCGGTCTTCGCCGAGGAGCGGGGACATACGATTCTGGAGCTAGCCATGTCCTGGCTCGTAGCCCAGCCGCTCGTATCGTCGGTAATTGCCGGCGCGATGAGCCCTGGACAGGTGCGAGCCAACGCCGCCGCCGTCAGGTGGGAGCTGCTCCCCGAAGATCTCGCGGAGATCGACCGTATTACCGGCGACCTCGCCGCCTGAGCCAAGAGAGCCTCATATCCGCTCTGGCGAGCGTCCTGCTAACGGGAACCCCAGTAGTACTCTGTATCTTCTGCCGGGGACCAGAGATATCCGAAGTACTCCAGCTTCTCTATCACTTTGCGGGCGCTCTCACGCGGCTCCTCCTGGTCGGTCTTGAGGACGAGGTCCGGAGCTGCCGGCGGCTCGTAGGGGTCGGAAACACCGGTGAACTGTTTGATATCCCCCTTGAAAGCCCTCTCGTAGAGGCCTTTTACGTCCCGCTCGGCGCACACCTCCAGCGGGCAATCCACGAAGACCTCCACGAAATCTATAATCCTACGTCGCACCTGGTCCCGAGCCTCCTTATAGGGCGAGATCGCTGAGACGACCACCGCCACCCCGTTGCGGGTGAGCAGGTTCGCCACGAAGCCGATACGCATCACGTTCGTGATGCGGTCTTCGCGGCTGAAGCCCAGGCCCTCAGAGAGGTTCGTGCGGACGATGTCGCCATCCAAGACCTCTACCCGACGGCCCCTGTTCCGCAGCTCCTTCTCGACGATCTCACTAATCGTGGTCTTCCCGGACCCCGAGAGTCCCGTGAACCACAAAGTGAACCCGCGTCCGAACCTCGTTTCGTTCTCCATGCCGGTTCCTTCCCAGAAAACCATCCGTTGGCTTTTTCCTGACCACGTAGTGTACATGCCGGGAAGCGTTTCCTCCGGGCCGGTGAGTTAGCGTCTCCTCGTTCCACAACAAAGGAGATGGGTCCCCAACGGGGGCCACCCATTCTCGCATCGCCCTACTTTTGCTGTTTGTTACGCCTTTCTTGCTTAGTTGGCCGTCGTGCTGCTGGTTGGCTATCTTGTGTGTGCTTAAGAGGAGCAACCCTCATCGAAGACGAAGCTTTGAGGGTGGGTGTAGGAGAGTTCCACAGAGGTATAGAAGCCCTACCTATACGATGGATCAGGCCGCGCGGCGCCTGAAGCCGGTTATAGTGCAGATGAGCTCTATCTCCTCAAAGGAGGTCCCTGATTAGGTGATCTTTATATCCAGCAATCTCTCGAGCATTTCTCTCTGTAGTCCTTTCTCGCCCCAAATTGCAGATTATGTTCTTGCTCGTCTTGCAGGGTATATGAGTGTCGGGGTCGGCTAGTTCTGGTTCGAATCTAGGTTCGTCAACTTCCCTTTTTGTGTAAGACTGCCAGGGAAGCCCCAAAGCTTGGCGAAACACTAGCCTGTTTGAAGACACCTTCCGGGCAGAGATCTGGCTGTGATCTGGCTTGTTCAAGTGAAGATCCTCGCGCGGTTCCTGGATGACACGGAACCAGCACTACTATAATCTCCGGCATGAGAAAAAAGGGGCAGCGGCGTGAGCGAGACAGAAAAGATCACGATCAATTTAGGGCCAGTGGATCTCGGGCAGATCGACTTGCTGGTGCAGGAAGGCTTCTACCAAAACCGCACCGACTTCATCCGCACGGCGATCCGCAACCAGCTTAGCGCCCATTCTGAAGCGCTCAAACAAACGGTAGCCCGCAAGACGCTGGTGCTCGGCTTGCAACACTACACGCGCCACGATCTGGAGACGGTGCGTGCTGCCGGCGAAACACTAGAGATCAAGGTGCTGGGCTTGGTGAGCATCGCCGATAACGTGCCCCCGGAACTGGCCTTGGCGACCATCGACTCCCTTGAGGTGTTGGGTGCCTTCCGGGCGAGTCCGGCTGTCAAGGCGGCGCTGACGGGGCGGATCCGGTCGTCGTGATCCCCTAACAGGTGTCCCCTTTTCGGCTACTCCCTGGTGCCCAGCGTGTACTCGGTGACATGCTTCGTAATCCACAACAACTGGCTCACGGATGTTAGCCCGCGATCAAGGACGTTGAGAAAGGGCCTGATGATGACAGACGTATTCCCTCTTGGAGATACTACTGACTTGGCGGCGACGTTCACCGCAGGCGTCGTGAGTCGGCGTTGCTTCCTGCAGCTCTTGGGTGGTGCGGCTGGCGCAGTGGCTGCGGGTAAGCACTGGCGGCCTGTAGCCTGAGCACCGGCAGCGAGACCGAGAGTTCGCCAACCGCCACGACCACTACACCAACTTCCCTCGTTCGCCTCTCCTCGGTCGTGACCCCTCAAGATGGCAGCCTCTATGACGATCTCCTCCCCGACTTCGAGCGGCAGATGGGGCATCAAGTCGAGCTCACGACAGGAGAGGATGTCTACGGGCCAGCGCACGACGGACATGCCGATGTGGTTCCCTCCCACTATGGTCACAAAGACGCGCAAGCCTTTGTGCAGGACGGCTTTGTACAGTGGCCTCAGCCTGTCTTCTTCAATCAACTCGCCTTGCTTGATCCCCCAAGCGACCCAGCGCAGGTCCGTGACCTGATCGATCTGGTAGAAGCCTTCCGCCGCATCGCGAATACCCACTCGCTGCTTATCGTTAATAACATCGAAGGGGTTAAGCACGTAACCGAGATCCTTTGGAACGCCGCTGGCTTTACCGAGAAGGGGGGATGGTATAACGAGCAAGGTTTGCAGGGGCAAGACGCCATCGTGGAGCCCTAACCCGCCGACCGGGGTCTTCTTGGTGCCGGAGCGCAAAGAGACAGCATGGTGATTTGTGTAGTGTACAGATATCTACAGGGGCCGGGACCCCACGAGCATCTGGTACATGTTTACTCCCTTCCCGGCCCCTGCTGGCTACTATAGGGCCTTCAGACCGAAGGGCGCAAGCAGTGGGCGCCCCCTACCGTGTGGGACCGGGGCAATGGGAAGATCTCTCATCGCCTTCTTATAAACGTGCTCTAGGATTCTAGGCCACAAGGGATGCGTAGCGGAGGATAAGCAGTTCTCCTCCTTTCAGGAGCCCAGCGTTACCTTTCTCCCTACGCGCTCCCTTTTATCGCCGAGGTCCCACCATCCAGCGTTCTTCAACACCTCGTTCCACAGCGTCGGGGCCTCGAGTTTTCTTTTCTACCACCAACCCCTAGGCCTATTAGACCGGGGCTATGGGTGGGCAGGGTAGCGCGTGGTGGGGGTGGGCATAGAATGGCTACTAATACAGATAGCTTCGTTGGGGTCCCTTCAGCGCGAACACCACCACTCCGACGAGACGCTATCTTTTATACCGGCCCGTCCCCCTATATCCTTCCCATGTGATCATGCATCTACCCCAGGGGACAGGTGTAGCTCAAGAGTTTAGCGGCAGCCCGCAATAGGTAACTAGCGTGTGCTGAGTTGATCACGGTGCTGCCGGGGTAACGGATACTCTGTCCGGCCAAGAGGCTTTAGCGAAGGCGCGCCTCACCGTTAAGAATCTCAAAACCGTGGCGCGTGATTCTATAAAAGGTGGTGGCTACTTGCTGCTCCGTTGCCCACTCGTCCTGCTCTATGGCTTTGTTGCCCACCAGGTAATTTACGACGTAGATGTAGAACTGCAAACCAAGGCCGAGTCCCTCGACGTGACGGGCAACTTCGTAAGGATTCACTAGAGCCTCTTCGCTGCCTTTGGCCTGGTGTTCGTCCATCTTTTTTAAGAGCTCCAGCGCAACATCACGTAGTTGACTCTCCACCATGTTCTCAATAGCCCTCGTTTGTGTACGTCATCTCTATCCGAAAGTCTATACGCTATCTGCTCCCACTAAGCATAAAGATGCCGTTTTGCGAATAGGCTTCCTTAGGGCACTTGCCCTAGGGAAATGTTTACATCACTGCTACTATGGGTATAATATCAATACAACCTTTAGAGAGACCGCCAGCTAGCGGAGAGCGCCCCGAAGGCGATAGGGGAATGCGCAGATGGCGAGAACGCAAGAAGGCTTGGTGGTCGCTTAGGGGAAGGGTAACTGCCAACTGAGTGAGTAGAGGAGGTTCAGGAGGTGGTTAGAGGCGTCGGGTGAGGTAGGGACAACCGAATACCTTTAGAAGCCCTCG
>DASQSI010000371.1:0-24000 GCA_035642415.1 Rubrobacteraceae bacterium | reverse complement strand
CAAGGGAAAGTTAAGGGTGTAGAAAGTGCGTATGCGGAAGATCAGGGGTCTTCCGGATGGCTCCAATCTCTCCACACGGCCCCGACTCTCGCCCTCACGAAGGGGGCAGCCCACACATTGTTTGGTCCCTATCCTTGGGTGGCGTTCACTCACGGGCTAACCTTCAACAGCACAGAGCTCTTCTACCCCGGCACGGTGATGGGGATCGTAGGCTTGCCCTTTCTCTTCATCGCGTTGTGGCGTCTCCTTATACGGGGCTATAGCGAGCTAATACGCGGCTCTCCCGAGCTGTTGGTGATCCTGAGCTGGGCGTTCCTGATTGTTTTGGAGTATATGGCCTACGTTGGGGAGTTCTCGGGCAGGCAGCGGGTCAGCCTGATACCCCTATTCTGGATACTTGTAGCGTTTGGGGTGGAACAAGTACGTGCTCGTTTCAACAAGCCCAAAGCGGCTAGGTGATTTGGTAAGGGTACTGCACCTCATCAACGATCTCTCCGCTGGCGGCGCGGAGATGATGCTATATAAGCTACTGTCCTGCGCGGACAGAGAGAGGTTCGAGCCGGCCGTGATCTCTTTGATAGGTGGGGGCTCCCTGGAGGCTCGCATCGAGGCCCTAGGCGTTCCTGTCTATACCGTGGGCATGGAACCAGGAAGGCCAACACCGGCTGCAATCTGGCGCCTGCGCCGTTTAGCGCGCCGACTCAAGCCCGACCTTATCCAAGGTTGGATGTATCACGGGAATTTGGCCGCCTCGCTAGCAGCCGCTTTCGCCCCCAAATCGGTGCCGGTTTTGTGGAACATCCGGCGGGCGAACTGTTATTTAGAGCACGATAAGCCTTTAACGAGGATCGTCATCAAATGGGGGGGCCGGCTGTCGGGTTTGCCCGCGAAAATCCTCTACAACTCCAGGGTAGGTGCCGCTCAGCACAACGACTTCGGATATCGGGCGGATAAGACCCTGGTGATTCCCAACGGGTTCGATACGGCGCTGTTCGCGCCCTCAGAAGTAGCTCGCAGTAACGTCCGCCTGGAGCTGGGTGTTGACGAAGAGGCGATCTTAATAGGCCTCGTCGGTCGTTACGCCCCGGAGAAGGACCACGCCAACTTTCTTCGGGGAGGAGCACTATTGCTGAAGAGCTACCCGGACGTTAGTTTTATTCTCTTGGGTAGAGGGTGCGACGAGGAGAACCGAGCTCTCGGGAAGCTGATCCGCGACCTAGGGATCGACGAGCGGGTGTATTTGCTCGGCGAGCGCCACGATATACCGCGCATCACGGCTGCTCTGGACATTGCTTGTTCTTCGTCCTTCGAGGAAGGCTTCTCGAATGTTGTAGGTGAGGCGATGGCCTGCGGGGTGCCCTGCGTGGTAACGGACGTGGGGGACTCGGCTTGGATAGTCGGAGAAACCGGACGAGTGGTGCCACCGCGAGATTCAGAAGCGTTGTGCGCCGCGTGGCAGGAGTTGGTCGAAATGGGAAGCGCGGCGCGGCGCGAGCTTGGGGTGAAAGCTCGCCGGCGGATCGAAGAGCGGTTCTCCATCTATACGATAGCTCAGCAATACGAGAGAGCCTACGAAGAGCAGCTGCATGGGACTTAAGATAGGCCGAGAAGCCGCTGAGGGTTTCGGTGGCGAACGGAGTGCGTCCGACCTGGTGGACCTTTTCTGCTTTATCGGTACTACGGTTTGGTAACAGACCCTGGTGGTTTAGGTTGGTGGGGCGAACCAGCGAGATCAGCTGGCTACTAATCTCACGGGTGCTCTTTACTGCTAGATTATTTACTCAGCCAGATATTGCTTTAACCACCTATCCGCTGCTCTCCCCGTTCTCGTTGCTACTACGATAGCTTGACTTCAACATCGGGGTTTTGTTCTGCTCTCTTTCTACCGCCATAAGGACTTCTACGTCTTGCGGTCGGGTTGTGGGTCGATGCGACGCAGGGCTGGGGAGCGGCTCATCAGAGACAGAACCCATCGAATCATGGAAGGAGCCGGCAAGGGACCGTTTGTAGTGACCATACGGATGTGCATGGGGTGTTAAGATGTGCATGGGGTAATAAGGGATAGCCGTGCTATACAATTGGATTTTCAGTCCTTGAAAATAACGGTATGACACCACTCGGTTGTTTCGACCAGTCATCGACCGATCGTTGTTAGACTTGTATCTTGAAAACCGCTCGCGCACCTGCTTTGCTGGTTGTAGCGATGCGTAGCAAGAGCCCGGGAGGCAAACACTTAGATGATAAAAGCAACCGATAAACGATGGAATTCGCCTACCACGCTATACATCGCGAGGAGGCTGCGAGAAATCGCCGATGGCCGGCAGATAGCCGTACTGGATATGGGTTGTGGGGACGGCACAACTCTCGCATACCTTTTCGATTACGGTTATGACCTATATGGGTACGACCTCATTTTTTACGAGGATCATTACGCCGAAACTCGCCGAAAGAAGCTGGTGCCATACTTTGGTGACCTATACGACGAGCATATTAAGACGACTAGGTCTGAGCGAGAGGTGCCTTTTGACGACAATTCTTTCGATGTTGTGTACGCAAACCAGGTTTTTGAACATGTCCGGTTTCTAGACAAAGCCATATCCGAATGCGCAAGGGTTCTCAAGCCGGGCGGGGTTTTTTTGACCAACTTTCCCCTGGCTACCTACCCCATCGAAGGACATTGTAAGATTCCCTTTGCTCATTGGATGCCACCCGGTGCGCTACGCGTTAGATACCTGCAACTGTATTGTGCCCTGGGGGTGTTCAAAAAGGAGGGGCGGTCCGCTTTGGAGACCGCCATCGACTTGGACAGGTGGCTGCGAGAAGAAACGTACTACCGTTTCATGAACGAAGTAGCTTCCGTCTCACAGTATTACTTTGAATCGTGCGAGATCGAGACCGACGCCCTTATCAGGGCTAAAATCGACTTGATGATGGCCGGCAAAGATACCGGCGGGCCCAGGCTCGCGGCTCTCATGCAACTCGTCGACGGCGGTAAGTTACACTCTTGCGTAACCCACCTTTATAACGCTGCCTTCTGTATGAGAAACCCGACAAAAGACGCAGCTCTTCAAAGCATGGGCTGGTAGGGGCCTCGATGTGCGGGATAGCCGGGTTCCTAAGCCCGGGAGGTACGAGAGAAGAGGCTGGGCAGACGATGCGGGGTATGATAAATACCCTCGTGCACCGCGGTCCCGACGATGGGGGAGTGTGGGAGGATGCCCGGGCCGGCATCGCGCTCGGGAATCGGCGGCTGTCCATCGTGGACCTCTCCCCCGAAGGACACCAGCCCATGCACTCGGCCTCGGGTCGTTATGTGTTGGCGTTCAATGGTGAGATCTACAACTTCTGGGCGCTGCGCGAGGAGCTGGAGGGACTCGGACACCGTTTCCGGGGTCACTCGGATACGGAGGTGATGCTCGCCGCCTTCACCCAGTGGAGCCTTGAAAGGGCGCTCGAGCGCTTCAATGGCATGTTCGCCTTCGCGCTCTGGGACCGGGAAGAGCGTTGCTTGCATCTTGCTCGTGACCGGCTCGGCGAGAAGCCTTTGTACTACGGCTGGATGGGCGGGGCCTTCCTGTTCGGATCGGAGCTGAAGGCGCTAAGAGCCTACCCGCATTTCAAGGGTGAGATCTCTCGCGACGCCCTGACGCTCTACCTGCGCCACAACTACATCCCGGTCCCCTACACGATTTACGAGGGCATCAGCAAACTGCCTCCTGGCACGCAGATGTCCATAGACGCAGCGGGCAACTCCTCTGAGCCCACGCCTTACTGGTCCGCGAAAGAGGCTGCCGAGTACGGCGTGGCGAATCCTTTCCGGGGGTCGGAAGCCGAGGCCGCAGACGAGCTCGACGGCCTGCTCCGCGACTCCGTCAGGCTGCGGATGGTCGCCGACGTGCCGCTCGGGGCGTTCCTCTCCGGTGGCGTAGATTCCTCAACCGTGGTGGCGCTGATGCAGGCTCAGAGCGACCGGCCAGTAAAGACCTTCTCCATCGGCTTCTACGAGGACGAGTACAGCGAGGCAGAACACGCCAAAGCGGTGGCCCAGCACCTGGGCACCGAACACACAGAGCTCTATGTGACGCCGGAGGAGGCTATGGCGGTCATCCCCAAGCTACCTACTCTTTACGATGAGCCCTTCTCCGACTCCTCGCAGATCCCGACCTATCTCGTCTCGGAGCTGGCTCGAAAGCACGTCACCGTGAGCCTCTCGGGGGATGGCGGGGACGAACTGTTCGCTGGGTACAACCGTTACTTCTGGGGGAGGAGCATCTGGCATAAGATCCGCTGGATGCCGCCAGTGCTACGCGGCACCGCAGCCGAGGCCTTGGTTGCCATCTCGCCGCAGGGATGGGATCGGGTTTTCAAGAAGCTGGGGCCGGTCCTGCCGAGCAAGCTCCGGCAACGCATGCCGGGGGACAGGTTGCACAAGCTGGCCGGGATGCTGACCGTCGAGAACCCCGAAGCTATGTACCTGCACCTGGTCTCCCTCTGGAAGCACCCCAGTTCCATGGTTGTCGGAGGATCAGAACCACCCACGGTCCTGACAGATCCCGGCCGGTGGGCGGACTTGCCAGATTTCACCCAGCGGATGATGTACCTGGATACGGTGACCTATCTCCCCGACGATATCCTGGTTAAGGTGGACCGGGCCAGCATGGGCGTGAGCCTCGAGGGGCGGGTACCGTTCCTCGACCATCGACTAGTGGAGTTCGCTTGGCAGGTTCCGTTGAGGATGAAGATCAGGGACGGTAAGAGTAAGTGGCTCCTCCGGCAGGTCCTCGACAAGTACGTGCCCAAAGAGCTGATCGAACGCCCCAAGATGGGCTTCGGGGTGCCGATCGACGCCTGGCTACGCAAGCCCTTGCGCGGGTGGGCGGAGGCCCTGCTCGACGAGAAGCGGCTGCGGCGGGAAGGCTTTTTCGACCCGCGTCCGATCCGGAAAAAATGGGCCGAGCACTTATCTGGGAAGCGCAGCTGGCAATATCCCCTGTGGGACGTGCTAATGTTCCAGGCATGGCTGGAGGAGAATGTAAGTTGAACCAGCCGTGAAAAGGTCCTCTATTAGAAAGGCTGCTACTCTAGGCGGGTACTCGTCACAGGTTGCGCGGGGTTCATTCGGTGCTGGTGACCCAGGACCTTCTTCAGGGTGCCCATGAGGTTCTGGGTGTCGATTACTTCGTAAGCCTTTATCCCCGGCACTATAAGGAACTATCATAGAGATAGGAGCCTGGTGACCGGCGGCGCCCCTGGGGGCCCGGCGAAGCTCAGAAAGGCTGTGCACGTTGATCGATCGCTACCAGGAGGTTCTTAGTGCTTAGCGGAGATCGTATCGTCTCGGTGGTCGGACTCGGCTACGTCGGCTTAGCCGTCGCAGTTGCTTTCGGCAAGATCCACCCAACGGTGGGCTTCGACGCCGACCTCGAAAGGATACGAGAACTCCAAGACGGCTTCGACCGGACGGGCGAGGTGGAGCGGGAGGAGCTTAAAGCGGCTCGCATCCTCTTTACCGACAAGATCGAGGACCTGAAGGAAGCGGACTTCCATATCGTTGCCGTCCCCACCCCTATAGATGACGCCAACCAGCCGGACTTGAGTGCTCTGCTCGCTGCGTCGGCGAGCGTCGGTAAGGCGCTCAAGCCGGGAGACATCGTGGTCTATGAGTCTACCGTCTATCCGGGGGTGACGGAGGAGGAGTGCATACCTGTTCTGGAGAGGGTCTCCGGGCTGAGGTGCGGCGAAGACTTCAAGGTCGGATACAGCCCCGAGCGGATCAACCCTGGTGATAAAGAGCACTCGTTCACCAGGATCGTCAAGGTCGTCTCCGGGCAGGACGAGGAGACCCTGAACGCGGTGGCGGAGGCCTATGGCTCCGTGGTTGAGGCCGGTGTTCACAGGGTGAAGAGCATAAAGGCGGCCGAGGCGGCGAAGGTCATCGAGAATGTCCAAAGGGATTTGAACATCGCCCTGATGAACGAGTTGGCATTGATCTTCGACCGTATGGGTGTGGATACGAACGAGGTGCTGGCCGCCGCGGGGACGAAGTGGAACTTTATCAAGTTCAAGCCAGGTCTAGTCGGCGGGCATTGCATTGGGGTGGACCCGTACTACCTGACCCACAAGGCCGAGAAGCTCGGGTACATCCCGCAGGTCATCCTGGCGGGGCGCCGCATCAACGATGGCATGGGAAAGTTCGTGGCGCAACGCACGATCAAGGAGATGATAAAGGCCGGACACAACGTTGCGTGCTGCACGGTCACGGTGCTCGGGCTGACCTTTAAGGCGGACGTGCCGGACCTGCGCAACTCAAGGGTTATAGATATCGTTCGCGAACTGGAGGACTACGGGGTGAACGTCCAGGTTCACGACGAGCTAGCCGACCCCATCGAGGCCAAGCGCGCGTACAGGGTCACTCTCAAGCCATGGCGGGACCTCAAGCCTGCCGCTGCCGTCGTCGTGGCCGTTGCCCACCGGGCCTATCGCGACCTCTCTCCTGAGCGCTTGGCGGGCCTGTTCGACGGGAAGCCCGTTCTCATCGATGTAAAGGGCGTCTTCGACGCGAATAACCTGCGGGAAGCAGGCGCACAGGTCTGGCGCCTGTGAAAAACGAGGCGGCGAGCCGCTACGGCGAACTGAAGGCCCGGCTGCGGAGGGAGCCGAGGACCTGGCTCGTTACGGGAGCAGCGGGCTTTATAGGCTCCAACCTGGTCGAGGCGCTGCTCGCGCTAGACCAGCACGTGGTCGGCATGGACAACTTCTCCACGGGCCATCTTCAGAACCTCGACCAAGTAAAGGAGTGCGTCTCCGACGAGCAGTGGAAACGCTTCGAGTTTGTGGAGGGCGACGTGCGGGACCGGAAAGATTGTCGCCGCGTCTCGGAGGAAGCGGAGTACGTTTTGCACCAGGCGGCTTTAGGTTCCGTGCCGCGCTCCATAGAGGACCCCATCGCGACCAACGAAAGCAACGTGACCGGCTTCCTGAACATGCTCGTCGTCGCTCGCGACGCCCGGGTCCGGCGCTTTGTCTACGCTGCCTCGAGCTCCACTTATGGCGACCATAAGGCGTTGCCGAAGGTGGAGGACAGGATCGGGAACCCGCTTTCACCTTACGCGGTGAGCAAGTACACAAACGAGCTCTACGCTGGGGTCTTCGCACGGACCTATGGGATGGAAGTCATAGGCTTACGCTACTTCAACGTCTTCGGGCAGCGTCAGGATCCCGAAGGGGCGTATGCGGCGGTCATTCCCAAATGGGTTGGCAACCTGCTGCACAATGAGCCCTGCGTCATCAACGGCGACGGCCAAACCAGCAGGGATTTCTGCTATATAGAGAATGCCGTGCAGGCTAACCTGCTCGCCGCGACTGTCGAGAACGAGGATGCGTTAGATCAGCTTTACAACATTGCGTACGGCTCTAGTACTACTTTGAACCAGCTCTACGTTCTCATCCGCGACAACCTCGTGCGCATGAGGCCCGAGCTCTCCGTTCTTGGTTTGGAACCAGTCTACGGACCGTTCCGTTCCGGCGATGTACGCCACTCGCTGGCGGACATAAGCAAGGCGGCCCGCCTGCTCGGCTATGCCCCGTCCCACTCGGTTGAGCAGGGACTCGAGGAAACAGTGCGCTGGTATGTCGCTCAGAGTAGCCCAAACACCGCTCGGCGGAAGATGGAAAGGGCCCACACGCAAGATGGGTAGGACCAAGAGCGAAAAGCCGCGGCTGCTCTTCGTCGTCAACGTGGACTGGTTCTTTCTGTCCCATCGGCTGCCCCTGGCCCGGGCCGCCCGCGACGCCGGCATCGAGGTCTTGGTAGCCGCGGCGGATAGCGGAAAGTCGGAGGAGATCCGGCGAGAGGGATTAGGTTTTGTGCCGCTCCCTTTCTCCCGCCAGGGGGTGGGTCTCATCGACGAGGCGAAGTCCCTCCTCTCTTTGGTGCGCCTCTACCGAAGGTTGCAGCCCGATCTGATTCATCATGTGACCATGAAGCCAGTGCTCTACGGCTCGTTGGCCTCCCGAGTGGTGGGCGACGTCAAGGTGGTGAACGTGCCGACCGGCTTTGGGTACATCTTCACCTCCAGCGAGCGGGCCAGGGCGATACGCGCTATGGCGACGGTGCTGTTCTGGGCGACGACCCTGAACTCCTACAGCCGGACCATCTTCCATAACCCCGACGACCTCGAAACCTTTGTCGAGAAGCGGTTGGTGAGACCAAACCAGGCGGTGCTGATCCGAGGCTCCGGCGTGGACTGCGCCCGGTTCAAGGAAACACCCGAGCCTGCGGGAGAGCCGGTGGTCATGCTGGCGTCCCGGATGCTGTGGGATAAGGGCGTGGGGGAGTTTGTCGAAGCTGCCCGTATCCTCCGAGACTCAGGGGAAAAGGCCCGGTTCGTCCTCGTGGGGGACTCCGACCCCGGCAACCCGACCGGGGTTCCCGTGGAGCAGCTTAACGCCTGGGTGCGTAGTGGTGTCGTTGAGTGGTGGGGATACCAAAGCGCGATGCCCAAGGTACTTTCGAGCGCGAACGTCGTCGTGCTGCCTTCGTACCACGAGGGCCTCCCGAAGGTCTTGCTAGAGGCTGCGGCCTCGGCGCGGGCTATAGTCGCGACGGACGTCCCCGGCTGCAGGGAAATCGTGCAGCACGAGGTGAACGGCCTCCTCGTGCCCCCGCGCAGTAGCGAGCCGCTAGCGCGCGCCATCCGGGTCCTTCTTCAATCCTCCGGCCTCAGGGCAAGGTTTGGCCGCGCGGGACGTGAGATTGCACTCTCGGAGTTCTCTGAACGGATAGTTGTCAGCCAAACTCTAGATCTGTACCGCGATCTTCTGGAGAGTAAATGGCCGAAAGCGCCCGTGGCGCTCCCCCAATGAAGTCGTTTCTTACGTTGTTGACGCTGTTTGCGTACTGGAGCGCTGCGCGAAACATAACTACTCGGCTTTTCGCGAAAGCTCGCTTCCTTCGCAGGAGTCGGAGTTAGGCGTGAAGGTCCTAGTCTCGGGTGGAACCGGCTTGTTGGGGCAGGAGGTTTTACGGCTGCTCCGGGAATCGGGCGCCCACGAGCTCCGTTGCTTCGTCCGTAGCACGAGCCCTATCGAACGGCTGGCGGGGCTGGACTTAGCTTATGGAGATGCTACTGATGTCGGCTCCCTCGAGCGTGCTCTCCAGGGAATGTACGCGTTTGTGCATATTGCGGGCATCGAGTACACACCGCAGGTGTTAGAAGCGATGAGCCGGGCCGGGGCAGAGCGTTTGCTGATGATCAGCAGCACGAACGCCCATTCACGCTTCGAGTTCTGCTCGGCCCCACGGTTGAGGATGGAGGCGCTTTTGCCGGGGAGCGGGCTCTCTTGGACAATCGTGCGCCCGAGCATGATCTATGGCTCGGAGCTGGACCATAATATGCACAAGCTCCTGCGCTTTCTTAGCTATTCACCGGTCTATCCCGTGTTTGGCTCTGGAAAGAACCTCTGGCAGCCAGTGTACTACGAGGACCTGGCGCGTGGGGTCGTCGAGGCGCTTATGCGGGAAGAGGCCGTGGGCCAAGCCTACGACCTCCCCGGGGCTCGGGCGCTACCCTACGACCAGCTCGTTTGGGTTGCGGCGCAGGCCCTGGGAAGGAAAACGCGCGTTGTCTGGGTGCCGGCCGGTCCTGTGCGCCGCTTGTTAGAAGTTGCGGAGGCAGCGCGGATCCCGCTACCAATAAAATCTGAGCAGGTGCTGCGCCTGAGCGAAGACAAGGCCTACTCGTACGAGAAAGCAAAGGAGGAGCTTGATTACGCTCCCCGAACCTTCGAGGAGGGCATAGCGCTCGAGGTCGAGCGGTTGCGCAAGATCGGGATGATTGGGTAGGCATGTCCGGGGCGGTCGCGGGTGCGGTAGGGGTAGCATTCGTTGTAACGCTCGCCCTAGTGCCTCTCGTGGTCCGGTTCGCCATCGGGCGCAACCTGCTCGACGTACCGAACCCTCGGAGCTCGCATGAGATCCCCACCCCGAGGCTCGGCGGCCTCGCCGTGGTCGGTGGTGTTTGGGCTGCAGCCCCTTTCTTAAAAGGAGCTCTCTCTCTACTCGTTATCGCCACCCTCGCTGGCCTCGTCGGGGTCCTCGATGACCTCGTGGGCCTCCGTTTCTGGATGAAGGCCGCTGGGCAGGCGGTAGCCGCCCTCGTCTTGCTGTTCCTGCTGCCACCGCCGATCCTCGAGGCTGCCGGGCCTTTATTGCCCGCGGTGCTCCTCTTCGCGGTGGTTTGGATCGTTGCCGTCGTCAACGCTTACAACTTCATGGACGGGATAGACGGCATAGCTGGAGGGACGGCGATCTTGAACGCCCTGTTCCTTACGACGCTCCTCGGGACAGCGGCCTTATGGGGGGCTGTTGCGGGGCTCGCGGCTCTCGCAGCGGCTGTAGCTGGGTTCATGATGTGGAACGTGAGCCCCGCTCGGATATTCCTTGGCGACTCTGGCAGCCACTTCGTGGGGTTCTTCCTCGGAGCGGTCGCGCTGTACACGCAACCCATCGATGGCAGCCCGTATTTGGCCTTCGTTGTTGCGGCGGCGACCTTCACCCCGTTTCTGTTCGACACAGCATTCACCCTCCTCCGGAGGGCACGGATGGGCAAGAACATCTTCGAGGCCCACCGAGAGCACATCTATCAGAGGATCACACCTGACCCTGCCAAGCACCGCCAGGCAAGCAATGTGTACTACGCGCTCACCGCCTTCTCAGGACTGGCGGTAATCCTCGCCGCTGGCGGCACGCCGCTGCGGCTTTTGGGCGGGGCGCTTCTGATCCTAGCCCTCTGCCTGTTTATGGCGTTTTTGCCTCACCTCGCCAAGGAGCACGATTACCTTTAGGATATGACGCCACATGCCTTTTAGAACATTGGCCACGAAGTTGTCTGGACACAGAGGCTTTCAAATGGCGCTTTCCGGAGGCTGCGAAACGCCGAAAGGATCTCATCGCCACGCATTCGGTAGCCATGCTCGTGGACGTTCTTACAGTACTCGAGGCACTCGTGGCGGCCCTGATCTTCCGTTTTGAGGGTCAGGTACCACTCGCACTACTGGGCTAGCTTCTAGCCGTTTGCCATCTTCCTGGCGGTTATCTTCGTCGTATATCGAAGTGTTATGGCTTTGGTGAATAGGCGCGAGCGAACCAAGCGTGGACCTCGTTTGGCGTGCATGCGTCCGTTGTTTTCGATTTCCAGCCCCCCCTCTGCTTTTTAAAACTGGCGCTCGACTGGACGATACTAAGAGCGCATTTCAAAACTGCTTCGCTGGGAGTGGAGGCTCACAATTTTGAAACGTACTCTAAATAGCTTAGCAATACGCTTGAGCATTGCCTGTCCGTAGCGCTTGGGCACGTACACCCGCGAGTCTCGCGAGCCACGGTAGGCTTTTAGATGCTCAGTTACCTACTCTCAGAGAACTTGGATCACCTTCCGATTACCTTCTCTTAAGCATAAACATGGGGCTCCCCCTTTGTGTCAGAGTTAGGGCACGCAGCCAAGGGTTGAACTTCAGTTTCTTCAGTAAGAATCTTCGCGTCCTGCTCTTTGCAACAAGTGGGTCACTAACATCGAGCAAATCTAGAATGGAGTAAAAATGACCAAAACCCGCTTGCCGTCCCAAACGGCACAGGTCTGCATAAGAATACCAATGTACCGCAGGGCGCGTAGTGTAGTTGGCTAGTCTCGGATCATAGTGCAAATGGTGAAATACGAAACTCTCCTTTACGGTATCCGGCAACCAGTTGTAATACTTGACATTGTACTCTGAGTTAGCACCTCTTAGCGAGATTCTGTACCTGTTGGTTGTCTCTATAAAGGCAACTCCGCCAGGACCTAGAACACGGAAAATCTCGTCAAGGCTTTTCGTAGGAGAGTCCACATGCTCGAGGACACTCTCGCAGATGACTACATCTTGCGAATTGCTTGGCAAGGGTATCTCTTCGGCAGCCCCCTCCACTACCCTGCCCGACGAACCAAGGTACTTCTCAGCCGAACGAACAAATGAGGAGGCTGCCTCGACACCTACTACGTCATAATTCTCTTCCATTAAGGTCTTAATTCGTAGCGGCCTCGGGCCACAGCCCACAACTAGCATATTGTTGAGCTCACTAAGGCCCACCAATCGGTCAAGTAACTTTAACAACGTCTCAGACGGTAGGGCCGCGTTAGAGCCTTCGTTTTCGTTCTTTTCCAACGTGGACGTAAATTGTTCGAAGGCTAAGGTGTCTAAATTCGGGTATCCTTGTGCTAGCCTTCTTTTAGCGTACAAGTTGTTCACCCTATACCCCCTATGTAATATGAGCCTTTTGTTTGCTATAGCACTAGCACCCTATTATTACACCCGCCTCGACGCACAAACCCCACGTGAAGGAGCTAAGTGCTTATCCGGTCGCAAGAGCGCCGCCTTCGTGTGGTGCATGGAGAAGGTCTTGCGGACGTCTGTGAGGAACTCCGCAATCCTTTGGAGCTCATGGCCTGCCGCGCCGAGCGGCCCTGCTAGCTCTTGAGCGAGGTTAGGCATCGGTTACCGAGATGAGAGCCAGAAGCGTGGACGGCTTCGATTCGTGCTACGAACGCAGGGGCGTGGTTTCCATGCTAATGGTATTTGAACCTTTGAGCGACTGGCCACGAGTTGAGGTAACCGAACGCCAGCGCAGCAAGGCATCCATCAGCATGGGGGTATCCACTGATGGTTTTGAAATGCACTGTAAATGTGCGGACACCCGGAGCAATCAGTCGGCGTGGACGGGGTAGTGATCGCCGCATTCGCTTAGCTGCGTCTTGCGCGCGATAGGGTCTTACGTCGGAACACTGGCTACGTTCCTAGCCATCTGAGGCCATGTGCATGCGGCGCGTCGTTTCGTCGCTGCTGTTTAGTGCTAGGCACGCCTGCTAAGCCATCGAAACCCTGCAGGCCCTCACCAGCACGACCAAGAGGCCGCCGTCCGGATCGGGTCAAACGCTGCCCGGCACTAAAGAAGTTATCCTGAGCTTGCCGCGACATCAGTCTCGCCGTTTTGCGGTGATATGTCACACCGCAAAACTCCTCGTGGTTGAAACAACAAACTTAGGGAGCATTGCCAAACACGTAATATGCCAATAGAATCCCAGCTTTACGAGCGCGTACGGTTTATAGGAGAGTAAGGGAGCGCTCCCCAAATGAGAGACCGTGAAAGGTTTCCCCTTGATTCTATAGACGTTGCGACGATGGAGGTACGTGCCGTCGTGAACGGTATTGATGGTATTGGTGGGTGCCACCACACAGCCACGGATACAGCCAAGGGATATATCGTCTCCGTGGTGCGAGCAGGAAGCACTAGCAGCGGTGCCCCTAAACCTGCTCCTGAGCGATGGAATCTGTTAGCCGGCTGCGGCCATGCGATAGCGTCATCGGCGGGTAGCTGCCAATGACCGTTCACGCGTTGACCATCGATCTGGAAGATTGGCACCAGTTGTTTCATCGGCGGCTCACTGGGGAGGTAATTCGGCCGACACCGACCGTAGTCGCTACGACCCATCGTTTGCTCGACATGTTGGATGATGCGGGCACTCGCGCGACGTTTTTTGTGCTTGGCAACGTTGCCGATACGTATCCTGAGCTTGTGCGGGAAGTGGTGCGGCGCGGTCATGAGATTGGTAGCCATACCTATAGCCACGAACTGATCTTTCGCATGGAGCCGGCAGCCTTTAGGGCAGACATGGAGCGGTCGCTTGCCCAGCTTCAGGACCTTGCTAGCCAACCCATACTCGGGTTCCGCGCTCCGGAGTTTTCGGTTGGTCACCTGCAGCACTGGTGTTTTGAAATCTTGGCCGAGCTAGGATTCCGCTATGACTCGAGCGTGTTTCCCGTGCAAGGTGCTCGCTATGGTATTCCGGAAGCGCCCCGCTACCCTTTTGCTATTGCAACACCGAGCGGCACGCTTTATGAGTATCCCTTGGCTACTTGGGATGTTGGTCGGTTCCGTCTCCCTGTCGCCGGCGGTAGCTATTTTCGCCTGCTGCCAAGCGGTCTTCTCCGGCGCGCGTTGAACGATATTGATGCCAGCAAACGCACGGCGGTGCTCTACTTCCACCCCTACGAATTCCATCCTGGCTGGCTCAATCCGTCGTGGCTGGCGTGGCGGAACAGCCTCCGAGCGAGCAACCTGAAATTTACGCTTTCGCGTATACTTTTGCACAATTTCCGTACAGATCTTATTGGTCAACGCTTAAAACTACTACTAGCACAGTTCAAATTCGTGCCTTTAGGCGACATTTATCGTGCAACGAGAGAAGGGAGCATAGACGATGGAGGATAAAAACCACCTGAGTACGGTTCGCCAACGCTTCGAACGCGATGCGCAAAGCTTCGATGCCATCTACCGCTTGGAGCGCTCGCCCTTCTGGCGATGGGTCAATACGAGGCTCCGGAAGGCCGTTTTCGAACGCTACACCATCACTTTCGAACAGGCCGGGGACGTGACGGGCAAGAAGATCCTCGACGTTGGGTGTGGCTCCGGTGTGTACTCGGCCGACTTCGCGCGGCGTGGCGCGAGCCGTGTTGTTGGCGTAGATTTCTCCAACAACATGCTCAAACTCGCCGCCAAGGAGGCGGAGCAGCACCAGGTCGCCGACAGGTGCACGTTCATCGAGGCCGATTTTCTCGAGCTCGACCTTAACGACACGTTCGATATCAGTATCGCCATGGGGGTCTTTGACTATGTCCCCGATCAGGTAACCTTCTTGCGGAAGATGGTTGAGCTCACGACTGGCAGGGTGATCGTTTCTTTCCCCGGTCATTCGCTGCTGCGAGAACCGGCTCGCCGCCTGCGGTACAAGCTGGCCGGCAAGGGCGACATCTATCTGTACAGCAAAGGCGACGTGGAACGCATCGCCACAGAGGCGGGGCTGCGGGATAAAGAGATCATTCGCATTCCCTCCTCCGGAGGAAGTTTCGTGTTGGTCGGCAGGTGCACGACGAGCGCGTGACTTCCAAGGCTCCTCGACGTGGGCGACGAGCTATTGTTGGTGTGTTGCTTGTTTATGGTGTTCCGCCTCGCATTGCGAGCGAGAACAAACACCGATAGTTTCGATACGCGATGCGTTTTAGAATACCCGGCATGAGACGCCTGAGAAGCGAAGGAGCTACGGCAAGCGTACTAGGCAGGCTCAGGGGATCAGTGGGCCTCTCGTCGCCAGTTGTGCGGCGGATGGCGGCGATGCTCGTGGACGTGCTCATCGTCCTGGAGTCGCTCGTCATAGCCTTGCTCTTCCGATTCGATGCCCAGGTGCCAACCAACTACTGGGCTAGCTTCTGGTGGTTTGCGGTGCTCTCGACGCCGGTTTTCGTCGCGTTCCTCTTGGAGAGTGGCGTGTATAAGAACGTTTCGCGCTACACCGGGGTGTACCAGGGGGTGCGAGTGGCGAGCGCGACGGCGCTTGCCACGGGGGTGCTGCTCATCGCCAACCTGGGGCTGGAGCGCTTGTGGGCGCGGCCCGTGCCGCTCTCGGTGCTCCTCGTCGGCTCGGCGCTCGCGTACATACAGCTCGTGGCCGTGCGGCTCTACCCGCGGGTGTTCTACGAACGCTCCCTACGCGAGGTTGGGGAGCGGGAGCGGGCACTGATCGTCGGGACGGGTGAGGCGGGGGTCGCCCTTGCCCGGCAGCTCTGGCGAACGCCAGATGCGGAGATGAAGCCTGTGGGCTTCGTGGACGATACAGATGGGCGTCTGCGCGGTGGGCAGATAGAGGAAATGCCCGTCTTGGGCGGAATCGAAGATATCGAGCGGCTCGTGGATGAGCAGGGGATAGATCAGATCCTGATCGCCCTCCCCGAAGCATCCTCGGAGGAGATAGACCGCGTTTGGCGCGAGTGCGTGAAGACGGAGGCCGAAGTCAAGGTGGTCCCGAAGCTGACCGAATTTTTGGGGCGGGCGACTGTGCAGCTACGCGAGCTTCAGATCCAGGACCTCTTGGGAAGACAGCCTGTGGAGATAGACCTCGACACGTTGGCGGAGTTCGTGAATGGCAAGCGCGTTCTCGTTACGGGCGCGGGGGGCAGCATAGGTAGCGAGCTTTCTCGACAGATCTCTCGCTTAGGCCCGGCTCAGCTGGTCCTCCTCGACCGCGACGAGAGCGCCTTGCACTACCTCAACGAAGAGCTCGCCCGCGACGGCTCTACGAGTGCCGAGCTCATCGTTGGGGACGTGACGAACATGGAGAAGGTGCGTGTCCTTTTCACCCGCCTTCAACCCCAGCTGGTCTTTCACGCTGCCGCCTACAAACATGTACCGCTCATGGAGTTGCACGCCTCCGAGGCCGTATACAACAACGTTGGGGGTACCCTGAACGTGGCGCGGGCCGCCGGGGAGTCCAGAGCAGAGAAGTTCATCAATGTCTCGACCGATAAGGCTGTCAACCCGGCGAGCATCATGGGGGCGACGAAGCGCCTGGCGGAGATGACCGTGCGCTCGGCGGCGGACGAGTACCTTGAGACGCTATACGCCTCGGTGCGCTTCGGAAACGTCCTTGGGAGCCGCGGGAGCGTTGTACCTACCTTCCGGAGACAGATAGAGGCTGGGGGGCCGGTAACGGTTACCCATCCGGAGATGACACGCTACTTCATGACCATACCCGAGGCCGTCTCCTTGATCCTTCAGGCGGGCGCCATGGCCGACTCGTATGGAACTTACGTTCTGGAGATGGGTCGTCCCGTCAGAATCGTAGACCTGGCAACGAAGATGATCGAGGTGATGGGTGCCAAGGACATAGAGATAAAGTTCGTTGGCCTCAGGCCCGGCGAGAAGTTGCACGAGATGCTCTCCGAGGAGTCCGAGCGCCGCGCCGCGACCGCTCATTCTATGGTCTTCCGCCTCCTATCCAAGGACCCACCCTCCTCTGATCTTCTGGAAGTCGCTGAGGAGATATCTTTTTTCGCTCGGGCAGGCGACGACGAGAAGGTCCTTGGTCTTCTCCGGCGCTCCGTCCCAAACTACCCGGTCGTCGAGAGTGGATCCATACCTGAAGCACTGTAGAGCCTGTACAGCTAGCCGTGCGGACGGATCTTGAAGAAGCCCCCGACCCTCGCGAGCATGGCGAAGAAGGACCTAAGCGCCGTTTCGAAGGCGCCCGTCGCTGACGAAGAACCATAGGGGATAGCCAAACTCTTTCGGGGATCCTGCACTACGAGACGGGCCGACGGTCGCGAAGGTGCTCCACAGAGTCTGCTAGAGCGCTAGGTGGGGCGTCGGGTGGCCTTGCGACCCTTGATGCCCAGGTAAGCGAGGTAGCCACCTATGGCAAGCGAGATCAGTATGAGTGGAAAATGCACGAAGGGCAGGTAGCCTGGCTGCGCTTGCAGGTCGTTGGCGTACCACGTGTAGGCACGCGTGCCCCAAGAGAAAAGCATAAAAAGGCCTATGGCGAGTAGTATGTTCGCTGTGCGTCTCGAGAGCTTCATACTGCTTTGAGTTTATCAGAAAGCGACTTTCGTAGCGTGTTCTTCTAGCAACACAAAGATGCAGGGGGTATACTTTCTAGGATGATTTAGCGCAGTTTGTAACTATAAGTGACTTGTCGGATGACTTTTACGGAGGATAACTAATTGTGCTCGAATTGAAGAAGCGCACGCTTGACGAGGTCAAGGCACTGAGCCGGGAAGAGGCTGTAGAGATTATGCGCCAAGCCGGCATCGTAGGTGCGGGAGGCGGGGGGTTCCCTACGTACTTCAAGTATAAGAACCCGCAGCCGCACCTGATCGTTAACGCTACCGAGAGCGAGCCCGGCTATTGGGCGGACAAGGTGATTCATCGGGAGTACTTCGACGCGTTCCTCCAGGTCTATGAGGTGCTGAAGGCCGTCTTCGGGATCGAGCAGATCTCTATGGGTGTACACGAGAAAGACCGGGAGTGGTTTGCAAAGTACCAAGAACACGCCGACGGTCTCTATGATGTCCGCTATGTCCCGGACAAGTATTCTCTGGGCGAAGAGAAGACCCTCATTAAGCACGCCACCGAGGAGAAGGTACCGCGCCGGGTGGAGATGCCCGACGGATCCAAGCGTCCAGGATTGCCCCTAGATGTGGGCATAATCGTTAACAACTCCGAGACCCTCCTGAACATCTACAATGCGCTCTTCCTTGGCAAGCCTGTCACCACGAAGTTCCTCCAGGTCTTCGGCGAGGATATAGAACTCAAGATCTTCGAGGTACCGCTCGGTGCTTCGGCGACGGAAGTCGTCAGGACGGCGGGGGTAGGTGTTGAGCACTCGGGCCACCTCTCCGTGATCGACGGTGGCCCATACCTAAACGAGATGGGCATAGAAGAACTCGGGACGGACGATGCCTATGTTCGCCGAACGACGAATGGCTTTTTGCTGATCCCCAAAGGTACTCCGAGCAAGGAATACGCCGACATAAAGACCAAGAATCCCGAGGAGGGTATAGTCTCGCTTGTCAATAAGGTCTCGGGCGTACATCTGCCCTTGGGCGGTCGTTTCCTGAAGCCAGCCGAGCCACTCGTCACCGAGGGTGACGAGGTAGAGTACGAGCAGAAGATCGGGGAGCCGGTAGACGAAGGCTTCAGCGTCGGCGTCTGGGCAAGCATGGATGGTACAGTCTCTTCGATCGAGGAGGACATTGTCGCCATCTCCGGCGGTGCCGTTAGCCAGGAGGAGGCACGTATCGAGACCGAGGCAGAAGCAGCCCGGTAAGCGACCAGAGATTCTACCGAGAGCCGGGGGTACATGTACCCCCGGCTCTTTTGTTTTCTGATTCCTTTTGTTCTTAGCAAGAGGTTGTTTTTGTCCCGTCCTTGCCAGGCAGAAGGTTCTGAGCTTGCTGGGAGAGACAGGTACGCAAATCCTCAAAGGTTGTACCTTTAAGCGAGGGGAGCTCGAAGTCCTTAAGCATCCGGGTCAAGACGCTGCCTCCTCCGAGTTCTATCCACTCTTCGACTCGCATTCGGGCCAGGGTTTCGACGACCCTGATCCACCGGACCGGTGCGACCATCTGACTCTTTAGAGCTTGTTTTACTGCGTCCGCTGTTTCGAGGACACTGCCATCCATAGCACTCACAATGGGGACTTCGGGCTGCTGGAACTCGACCAAATCCAGGACACCCCGCATCTTCTCCCCGGCGGTAGCTACGTATGGTGAATGGGCCGCGAAAGGGACGTTTAGGTGGATTGCACGCCCTCGAATCTTGGAGACTGCATCACCTAAGGCGCCTTTGAGCCCCGAGATTACGGTCTGGCAGGGCGAGTTGTAGTTGGCCACCACAGAGTGTTTCGAACCCCCGAGGACTTTCTCTACCTCTGCAGGGTCGGCCTTGAGGATCGCAACCATGCCGCCTGGTGTATCTTTGGCAGCCTCGGCGAGAAAGTGGTCGCGCTGAGCGACGAGCCAGAGCCCCGTCTCGAAGTCGAAGCACCCGGCGGCGTAGGCTGCGCCGTACTCGCCCAAAGAATGTCCGGCCACCACGTCCGGGCAAAGGTTTAGCTTACGACTCTCGTCGGAGTCTCGAGCCGCGCGTGCGAAGATCTTAACCTGGTCCGGGATGTGCTCCCCAACGACCCGTCGGATCGTCGGCAACAGTCGGGGCTCAGGCTCGAGCACTTGGCCGCCCTGCCCTGGAAAAACGAAGGCTTTCATACTTCTTGCACCCGTCCCCTGCATATCTTGCCCGATGGAAGATGGTTTTACCACAACCCGAAGGCTTTTAGAAGCCGTGCCGCTTTTCTATCTCCTCCAGATCCTACCGCCTGGTGCTCCATCGCAGGTTATGTGGTGCTAAAACGCGTAAAGAGTTTGGTAGCACCCGCGCCCGGAAGTTACGGGTTTGAGGGAGCATCTCGCCATCCACGTGCGCTAGGGTCGGTGCTTCTAGGGACACCTCGATCTCGGAGGTCCGGGCAAAGTGTATCTTCGGATGCGTAAGGTGCGTACCTCGGAGCACGGCTGGTATGAGGCGTAGTATCTCCGTCCTGCTTACCTCCTCGCTCCACACTACGTCGAACGCTCCGTCATCTAGGCTTGAGCCAGGCGCGAGCTTGAAACGCGCCCCGTAGGTCGTTCCGAGCGCTGCCGCAACGAGGATGGTTTCGGCTGTGATCTCTAACCTGCTATCAATCTTTAAACACGCCTTGTGGCACTCGAAGCCCCAGAGTAGACGCCCGACGGACCACAGATATCTCCCGAACCCTCCGAGATACGCTGGCGCATCCGCAACCCCCGCAGCGACCTCGGCGTCAAACCCGATCCCGAGCCCGTTATTGAACCGGACCCCGTTGACCTCGCCTGCATCCACGACTCGTACCGTGCCCCTGGCGATAACCCCCAGCGCTCGTTCAAGGTTCGTCCCGATCCCGAGCGCCTTGGCATAGTCGTTGCCGCTGCCTGCCGGCAATATCCCCATCACCCGCCTGGTATCTACGCACGCCGTTGCTATCTCGTGTACCGTTCCGTCTCCTCCTACTGCCACTATCAGCGTCTCGTCTGGAAGCCTTGAAACGATACGTTCTGCGTGCCCTGGGTTCTGGGTTACGTGCCATGTGACCGCCATCTCCTGCTCTTCTAGATAGGCGGAGATATATTCCCGACTAATCATCGCTCGTCCTTTGCCGGCGACAGGGTTTAATACAAGATGCGCCACGCGTCGCTCAAGCGTCATGTCGCGAAGAATATCAGCCCGAAGAATAACCACCCAATCCCTAACAAGCCTGCTTCGATCTTGGCCGCAGCTTTATACGAGAGCCGATTCTATGCGTCTCGTTACGAGCTCAAACCAACCTTGCCGTGCACTTTAAGGAGAATTACATATCGCAATATTCGGCATCCACCTCGGCGTAGGACCTCCAATATGTGTCCTTTGCCCGTAAAACTTTGCAGCAATGCCCAGGATCACCGTGCTCCAATCAGCCGAGCTCGGTCATAATCCTATAGTTTAAGCATAGACTATCCTAAAACTATAGGTTAGGGTCGCGTTTCCGCCAGAACCAGGTACAATGGGCAGTTGCATGGAGAATGCTGCGGAGAATTGCCTGCACCTAAAGGGCTTAAGAGCCGTTCCGGGATCGAGGTTTCAGTGCCCGGTTTGCAATGTGTGTCTGGATCTGGAGGGTGTTGAGCGGTGGGTACGGGCAGCCGAGAAATCTCGCGACGGAGCTTACTCTATAGTCGAGGGTGACGAGTTTGTGCAGATTATGCGTGACGAGTGGCAGCGAGAGGTTTACCGGCGCCGGAAGGTGTTATATGAGTTGCGGAACGTTCCACATGCGGCGATCGCGCGCCCGGAGATGATCCTTATATCTTATGACGTGGCACAAGAGGCCTACGAATGCAGGATTTTCTACAAAGAGCCGCGTCCGGTTTGGGGGGCTGACCGGATCAGCGTCGAGGCCGCCATCGACGCCATCCTGGCGCTTCGCTGGCATCCTGATCCTAACGTACGGCTTGCTTCCAATAAAGCCGAGGAGTTCCATACCCTTCGCTTACGACTCGTCGAACAGAACGCGCTCCCACCGCCCAGGCGGGTGTTTTATCAGAACGAATTTTAGAAGCTCTGGTCGCACGCCTGCCTGAAGGATAAAATGATAGCTGCAGATACCTGTCGTAAGGCGTAACCTTGTGAGCGGAACCACCTTCATTATGATGGTCATCACGATTCTGACGCTACTCTTCGTCCTCATAAGCGTAGGTCCTCTCGTCTTCTTTTAGGCTTTGAGATCATTCTTTATCCCCTCTCCTTTCAAGGCGAAGGCTTGGATAGTTCGGTAGGTGACTCCTTCGGGGGAGAGAGTGCTCTCTATTAGCTCGATGTGCCGGACCCGGAACCTCAGATCCCCTATGGTCGTTGGCAGGCCGTCGAAGTTCACTGGACGGCTTCGGACGCGTCCGAGCGTCAGATGCGGTGTGAAGGCGCGTTTTTCGCGTTCGAAGCCCAAGGGTATGAGGGCAGATCCGAGGTCCGCGGCCAGAGCGCGTAGCTGATCGGAGCCTGCATCGACGCCGATCCACAAGATACGGGCACGCCGCGCCGACGGGAAGGCCCCAAGCCTCACCAAACCGATGTCGAAAGGTTTGTGTCCGGCGCAAGTCTCCTCCAACGCAGCGCCAAGGTTTCCCAAAGTCTCCTCCTGGACGTTGCCTAGAAACCTCAGGGTCAGGTGAATGTTCTCGGGTCTGACCCACCGTACCTTATCGTCGAGTCGCTGCACCGTTTCGAGCGCTCCGGTGACCGCTGCTTGGAGCTCCGGTGGTGGGAAGATGGCGACGAAGGCCCGCACCTAACCTTGCCTAAAGATCGGAGCCAGAGGAGCGGTCGCAGCCAGGATTCTCGCGGCGTGCGGCACGATTGGCTATGAGGGCGGCGGTAGCGCCAGCGCCGACACCGTTGTCCACGTTGACGACGGAGAGGCCTGGGGAGCAACTCCCTAGCATACCGAGGATGGCAGCGATACCGTCTCCGCCGAGGCCGTAGCCGATCGAAGTCGGGAGACCTACAACCGGCACAGCGACGAGCCCCGAGACCACGCTTGCTAGCGCTCCCTCCATACCTGCGGCGACGATAACACAGTCAGGGTTGAAGGTGCGTAGTTCCTCTAATGGGCCGGCAAGGCGGTGAAGACCCGCGACACCTACATCGTGAAAGCTCTTTACGGCAACACCCATCTCTTTGGCTATCGCGACGGCCTCTTCCAGGACCGGCACGTCCGAGGTGCCGGCGCTTATCGCGACGACGCGCCCGCCGGTCGGCGTGGGTGCGCCCGTTCCGGCGACGAGTGCTCTACCTGCGCGTTCGATGGAGACGCCGGGAAGTGCCTTACGAAGTGCCTCTTCTTGCTTCGTGCTCGGATTGCTCACAATGACCCGCTTTCTGCGCTCCAACATGGAGGCGCAGATCATGGCTACCCCTTCGGGCGTCTTGCCAGGGGCGTAGACGATCTCGGGTACCCCTTTACGCTTCGCGCGGCCGAGGTCCAGCGCTGCGAACCCCTCCAGATAGCGGACCTCTCCGCGTCTTAAGCGCTCGGCGGCTTCGGGAGGGGAGAGGTTACCCTCGGCGACGGCACCCAGTATCTTTTCTAGGTCGTTTGGTGGTTCGAGCACAGGGCTTAGTGTAACCCCCTTCGCAAGGAAGTAGAATCATGTGTATCCAGCCTTATGGTTGTAGCAGGATCACGCGACGACTTAGAGAAAGGTGTCCGAGGTGACCCTCATACAGTTACTTCTCTCCGTGGTCGCCATCCTGGGGGCAGCCTCTCTGTTTACCAACTCCATAGAGATACTCGGCGACAGGTTGGGGGCGGGGGGCGGTAGGGAGCGTGCTCGCCGCGGTGGGCACCGCCCTGCCGGAGACTATGATTCCTATAGTTGCCCTATTAGGGGCCTTGATTGTTGGTGGGGACCCCAGCGTGAGCAGCGAAATAGGGGTTGGGGCTATCCTTGGGGCACCGTTCCTCCTGACCACGCTCGCCATGTTCGTCGTAGGCGCCGCCACGCTCGGCTTTCGGCACCACAGGGATAGCGGCGCGGAGGTTAGCATAGACAAGAGAACCGCCTTCCGAGATATAGCGTTTTTTGCCGTATTCTTCGCTCTAGCTGCCGGGGCCGGCGTTGTACCGTTGCCGTTCTTCTTGAAGGTAACCCTAGCAATCTTGCTGGTCGGGGCGTACGTCTTCTACGTCGTGCGAACCGTGGCGTTCGGAGGTGAGAGTCTCGAGGAGGTGCCTGAGAAGCTGTGGCTGTGGCCTTTCAGTGACCAACCGCCGCTTCTTGCTGTCGTCGCTCAGGTCCTAGGGTCGCTGGTGGTGATGGCGGTGGGGGCCCACTATTTCGTGGACGGCGTGGAGAAAGGTTCGGCGTCGCTTGGGATACCGGCAGGTCTGATCTCGTTGATACTCGCGCCTCTGGCTACGGAGCTACCAGAGAAGTTCAATTCCGTCGTCTGGCTTGGAGAGAATAAAGATACGCTGGCTTTGGGCAACATAACCGGGGCCATGGTCTTTCAGAGCACTGTACCGG
>DASQSI010000370.1:0-5743 GCA_035642415.1 Rubrobacteraceae bacterium | reverse complement strand
TATTGGAGGCAAGCCTACCTGGGATTTTTGCCGTTGGGGACGTCAGGAGTGGCTCGGTGAAGCGGATGGCCTCTGCTGTAGGCGAAGGCTCGATGGCGGTACGATTTGTTCACCAATACCTGGCGCAGGCTTCTAGAACAGCGCCTGGACTTTGATGGCGTAGTGAAATTTCTCTAGTAGAGACTTTAGAACTTGTTTGATCCTTAAGGAGGTCTTCATGACCGCTGACGCTTTCCCAACCGGCTGCTCCCGACATCATCATCCTGATCCACGGCCTGTGGGTAGGGAAGCAGGCGTACTGCTTAAGCGGGCTCGCCTGCTAGGGGCCATTCTCATAAGCTATCTCTAACCACAGAAATATTGCTGTAGTAGAGTTGTGCTACCTACAAGATACAAGGAAGGGAGATGCCAATATGGCGCTTGACGATTTCGTTGAGACAGAGGTAGGGGTTGCCGTGGCTGCAACTGCCGCCATAGCTTCACCACGGGTGCGCAGGTTGTTAAGGCAGGGAGCCGTTTATGGTCTTGCTGGAGCGCTCATAGCCGGGGATCGAGCTGCTTCAGTGGCACGCGGTGCGGGGCCCGCAAGCCAGAAGGCAGCATTTGCAGCCGGCGAGGCAGTTTCTTCGTTCACGAGTGGTGCCGCAGTAGGGTGGCGGCGGGCTACATCTGCGACCGCCGGTGTGGTTCAGGACGCTGCCAGCCGGGCAAGGCAGAGCGTGAGAGGAGAACCTGCCGAAAGTAATAGGGAGGACATAAGGAGCATAATAAGAGAGTCGGTGAGAAGAAGCGCTGGTCCACAGACGTAGCTTCTCACCTATTTTCGGGCGTAGGGGTTGCTCCGTTGCCCTCTGACCCGCTTACTACCCACTTGTAACGCCAGAAGGGGCTTTGGCTACCTAGTGGGTAGATAAGTGAATAGAGGAGAGGCAATCCACCTACAGGCATAAGCTCCGTGCCCTTTGTTGTTCAACTGGTTGTCCTGACGGTGGCATTCACGTTATCTGGGGTGACCGGGGAGCGTCGGGACACCCAGAATAGAATGGCGGCAGCGATCGCCATCCCAACACCAATGGCGAGCGTACCGGCTACATCGCTACCGAGCGCCCGGATGCCCACCATAGCGAGTGCCGCGAGCATCGCCGCACCGGGCAGAGTTAGGACCCAGGCCAGGACGATCTGGAGGGTGACTCCCCAACGCACGGATTGAAGGCGCCTGAACCTGCCCAAGCCCGAGCCCGCGACGCTGCCGCTCACCACGTGGGTGGTTGAGAGTGGATAGCCTAGCGCGGAGGAGGCAAAGATGACGCCTGCGCTTGCAGTTTCCGCGGAGAATCCTTGGGGTGGTTCGATTTCAGTCACGCGGTGACCCAAGGTGCGGATGATACGCCAACCTCCCGCGTACGTTCCGAGGGCCATCGCGGTAGCCGCCGCGAGTATTACCCAGGTTGGCACTTGGAAACTGCTCGTCGGGAGGTTCCCGTTAGCGATGAGCGCGAGTGTGATGACCCCCATGGTCTTCTGGGCGTCGTTGGTGCCGTGCGAGAGCGCAACTAGCGAACTCGAAGCTATCTGACCCCATCGGTAGCCGCGCATTGACCGCTCGTAGCGGAACCTGCGCACTAGCCGGTAGGCGAGGAAAGTGAGCGCGGCGGCTGCGGCGGCAGCTAGCAAGGGCGCCGCAAGCGCCGGCACGAGCACTTTAGACACCAGCCCGGCCCAACTAACCGCGCTAGTCCCCGCGGCCAGGAGCGTCGCGCCCACGGTCCCACCGATAAGGGCGTGCGAAGAGCTTGAGGGTAACCCCAGGTACCACGTGACGAGGTTCCACGCGATCGCACCTACGAGCGCAGCAAACACGACGTCGAGCGAGATCGCCGAGGAGGAGACGAGACCCTCGGCGATCGTGGCTGCCACCTTGATAGAGATGAAGGCCCCTGCGAAGTTCAGCGCCGCGGCGATGCCGACGGCAACCCTTGGCGGTAGCGCCTTGGTGGTGATCGTAGTTGCCATGGCGTTGGCCGTGTCGTGGAAGCCGTTGGTGAAGTCGAATGCTAAGGCTATTACAACCACGATCGCTATCAGAATTAAGCTGCTGTCCATAACCTACAAATCCTTTGCTTTCCTACGCTTTATCCTTAGAGTTCTACGTTGCCTATACCTTAGGGTAGGCAAGAGCAAACCGAGTTTGGTTACACCACCGTAAAACCTAAGTTAAATCTGAAGGCATCTATATCCCAGATACCAATATCAATAGAGAAGTGCTCAACCTTGGCGAATCCTCCTACAGCATCGAAAGGCAGCAATCTGAGAGGCAGAGCTGCTCTCCGGTTCGTCTCCAAGCAGGAAACAGGCTGGAGCACATCAAGGGCGAACTCCTCTAGCGGAGGGCTGAGGTCGGGGATTACGCTCCAACGAGTTTGCTCAACTCGTCTTGGTACCCGTTCAACGTCCGTTTCATAGACGTTTAACATACAGTTTACCCCCATTTAACCCGAGTCGGTTTCTGGCCCTCTACCATGTGTACCTACACGGGGGCGATAGAGGCGGCGGGATCTGAGCTTCAAATTACGTAGTCTCGTCAACTCAATTTCTATGTAAACGGGATCTCTCAGCGAAGGAGGTGCGGGATATGGATCTTGAGGATTTTCTGGAATCCGAGGTGGCGGTCGCTGTTGCGGCGACCTCGGCTGTTCTGTCGCCGCGGGTGCGCAGGCTGTTGCGCAGCGGCGCGGTCTATGGAGTGGCGGGAGCACTCATAGCCGGAGATGCGCTTTCCGCGGCCGCACGCAGCGCCAGACGTGGCGCCCAGCAGGCCACATCTTCGGCCGGAGGCGCGGTTCAAGGAGCCGCTGACACTGCTGGGGGTGTGGCTCGGAGTGCCGCCGAACGAGCAAGGGGGGCAGCTGGGAGCGTTCGATCTGCTGGAAGCCGATCCTGATGTCCGAAGACCAAGGTCAGGGTTCGAGACGGCCGGCTACGGAGCGAGCCGACGAGCTGCTGAACCGTGCGGGCTGGACCGCCGGTCTTTTTGCGTCCATGATCGGCATGCGCCTCGCTAGGATCGCTGCCTTCGCGCGTGAGGAAGCCGAGGATTTGTGGGCAGAAGCCCAGAACATACGCCAAGCGGACGACGAGAGACCGAGCAGCACGGCCCGTGGTAAAGCGGAGGAACAGAAGAGGGAATCGGGGCAAGAGACCAGCGGGGAGGCGACAACCGGTACAGCCACCGCCGAGGCTCCGCCCAAGGCGGAGGAGCCCAAACCAGAACCCGAGCAAAGCGCCGAGCCTTACGAAGAGTCGGAGCCCATCAAAGCCACCGCTGCTGCCCGCCGCCGCGCCGAGGAGTTTGGCGTGGATCTTCGAGAGGTAGAGGGGACCGGATCAGGCGGTCAAATCACGGTAGGCGACGTCAAGAAGAAGGCGAGTGCCGAGTCGTAAGCCGACCCGACGCGGGGTTTGCGAAGCCTCAGGCGACTTTAGATGCGACGGGTTTAGAGAACATCAGCGGGGTGCTAAACCGCGCTCTACGCTTTTGTGGAGTAACAACTCGGAGGTTTCGGGTGGGAGATCAGAGGCCTAGATGAGCTTAGCCGTTGCTGAGGAGCCACGCATCGTCCACGCCCTACCTGGCCGGGTGCGAGTGCACCTGCCGGGGTGGGAGGGGCAGGGGCAGCGCGGCTTAGAAGCCTCGTTGCGTCGCATACGGGGGGTAAGCGACGTACGCTCGAGTCCACTCACCCGCAACGTGTTGGTACGGTTCGATCCGGAGGTGACAGACGACGAGACCATACTCACGGCGGTACAGACCCTAGAGCCACAGGTAGACGAGGCCGAAGAAGAGCTAGAGGCCCCACCTGTCCAACGCGAGAAGCGCGGTCCGACAGGGCGGGCGCGTATTGCTGTGCGGGGTATGGACCGAGATCCGGATTTGGCCCACGCCGTGGTGGAGCGTTTGGAGCATTGGCCGTCGGTCCGGGCGAGTGCCAGCCAGCTCACCGGACGGATGCTGGTGGAGTTCGATGAACACCAGGTCCAGCTGGAAGACCTACTCTCGGAGGTTGCCGACTTGGAGCTGCCAGAGCTTCCGGGGGAAGACCGACCGATACACCCCCTCGATCGGGAACCGTTGATAGAGAGCGCGGTTCGCACGACCGGGGCATTTCTCGGACTCGGTCTCCTTAGCACCCGGCGACTGTTGGGCCTAACGGGCTCACCGGTCGCACCGACCAGCTCTGCCACGGCTGCAGGTGTAATCACTCTCCTCGAAGGTTTCCCCGCTACCAGAAACGCGATGTACCGGCTCTTCGGGAAGAGAGTGTCTGATCTGGTGTTCAGTACGAGCACTATCGCGCTCTTCACGCTTTCCGGCAACGTCCTTGGCTTGGTGGGCGCTGGGGTAGGAGCGCTTCAGCTGTTCACCGAGGTGCGGGCGCGACGGGCAGCCTGGCGCGACTACGAGGAGAGAGTGGAGAATGCGGTCCCAGCGCGGCCGGGTACGAGGGTACGCCTGGAGCCTGGCGAGCGTGCCCCTCTTGGGGCCAGGGTCCTCGAAGGCGCTGGCACTGCGGTCGGACGTGATGGTCTGCCCGCTCCGGTCTTCCCCGGAGGTGCCGTCGAGGCCGGGGCGCGGTTACACGGCGGGCCGTTTACGCTGCAATTGCGGGGTGAGGAGCCGTTCGTGCCGGAGCCTCGCCCGGGCCCCGTCGGGGGGACGTTGCGCGACCGCTACGCCCGGGGTTTGGGGCCAATCTCGCTCGCCTATGCGACGGCGACGGGCCTGTTCACCCGCTCCCTCTCCCGGGCCTTCGCGGCGCTACTATTGGTCAACCCACGCACCGCCGAGGTCGGTACCCGATTCGCCGACCTCGGCGCGTCCGCGCGGGTGTTGCGCTCAGGGGTAACGGTAGTCGGCACGCGTCCGGACCGACCCGTGCGGCTGCCCAACGTCCTGCTGCTCGATGGGCCACGCGTGCTGACGCAGGGTCTCGAAGTCAATGGTGTCCTACCACAGGTTGAAGGCTGCGAGGCCGCTGAAATCCTTGCGCTCGCCTCAGGGGTTGCCGCCGCCGCCGGATCGCCGTGGGGAAAGGTATTCCCGGCGACGGGGCGCGTAGCAGCCACCGACGGGGCCTTCGATGGCGAAACCGCTACCGCCTGTATTGATGGGAAGTGGTACTCGCTTGGCCCTGTCGAACACTGGGAGTCAGTTCCGGCGGCGGTCCGGCTCCGAAGCCGCGGTAGCTACCTGCTCATGCTTTATAGTGGACCCGAGGAACGTCCACTCGGCATCCTTGCGCTGCGGCCCCAGCTTGTGGCTGGGACCGCGAAATTGGTCGAGGTCTGCGAACGCTACGGGGTGGAGATCGCGCTGCTCGGTGGCGGTGATCCCATGACCGCTCAGTCGATCGCTCGGCGTGCGGGGGTGCCGCTGCTCGATGTTGACGCTGTAGAGGCCGTCCGGGAACGGCAGAGAGATGGGAAAGTGGTGGCGCTTGTGTCCGACAGTGCACAAGCCGCGGCGGGCTTTGCGGCCTGCGACCTGGCAATCGGCCTTACCTCCGGACGGAGCAGCCACTTTCCCGCCCGTGCCGACTTGCTAGCCCCCGACCTTGAAGCAGCCGCTGCTATCGTGGAATCCGGCGCCCGTCGTGAGGCGGCTGTACGCGACTCGGTCTTGTTCTCGATGTTGGCCGATGTCTTCGGCGCGGCTTGGGGCATCAGGCGTACTCCGGGGGTGGAG
>DASQSI010000369.1:0-3949 GCA_035642415.1 Rubrobacteraceae bacterium | reverse complement strand
GATAGTCCTGACACCATATTTTCGCACAGGAGACTGTCTTGCATCAAGACTAACAAATCGATGGTGTCACGAGAGCTAAAAATCCCAGATTTCTGGGATATGCAGCTAACTCCCAGAAGGTCATACTCAAAGCACTAATCTATAGTGAAAGGAGAACCGAGATGCACATCCTGCGGATCGAACACCAAATCCACAACTTCGACTCCTGGAAGGCGGCCTTCGACAGCGATCCTGCCGGCCGGCAGCAGTCGGGGGTGACTCGCTACCGGGTCCTCCGACCCATCGACGATCCGAACTACGTCATGATCGACCTCGAGGTCAAGAGTCTGCGCGAGGCTGAGGCCTTTCTGGACACGCTGCGGCGTGACGTGTGGGGATCGCGGCAGGTAGCGCCAGCCCTAGTCGACAGCCCGCAGGCGCAGATCGTCGAGGTGGTGGAGAGCAAGGAGTACGGATCTCAGGATCCTTCTATGAGGGACCGCGGTTAGACCACGCTAGATAAGCTTTCAGGTCAGAAGGAAGGTGGTCAATAGCCAGCCACATCATTCCACTTTAACGAAAAGAGTGAGAGGTCACTGTAGCAAGGTTGGGGTAGCCCGTGCCAAGCGTATAGGGCGCCTCCGAAAGCAGAAGGAGAGAAAAGTGATTACTGAAAGTATCGACCAGCTAGAGTTGATGGAGGTCTGGTACGAGAACGACCCGACGATGCGCTTGAAGGTCAACTTCCCCTTTTTCCTGGGGACCGGAACCAAGAGCACGGCGGTCGTCTACTTCGAGATAGAGCCGGGTCACAGGCTCGGAACCCACACCGACAGCGCGGAGGAGATCCTCCTGATCTTAGAGGGAGAGGCCGAGGTCTCTTTAGGAGATGAGCAGGGTCGGCTCTCCGCGGGAGAGATGGCCCTCGTGCCGGCCATGGTGCCGCACGGCATCCGCAACGTGGGCGACGAGACGGTGCGGGTCGTCGGGTTCTTCCCGAGCAACGTGGTGGTGGCCACCTTCGACCAGCCGATGATGCCCTTCAACCAACGAGTCGTGACCACTCCGCTCCCCGTCTTCGAGGAGGATCAGGCCCCCACCAGAGAGGCCAGCGTCTGAGTAGAAAATAGTTAATTGGGGAATGCGACCACCCTATCAGCGAGGTTTCCCTCTTTCCTCGCTCCCCTAGAAAAGGAGAAGGCAAGCAAACATTCCCCCAACTGCCCATTCGAGAAAGGGGCAAGCTATGGCTAATTCCCACAAGATCCTCGTGACCGGCGCGACCGGTAACGTCGGGAGTGCATTGCTCAGCTACTTAGATACAACAGAGAACGACGTGCTGGCGCTTATTCGTGATAGGTCAAAGGTGCAGCCCCTGAGGGATCGGGGTGTAGAGGCCGTCGTTGGCGATCTCGCCAAACCAGAGTCCCTTGGTCCTGCCTTCGAGGGGGTGGGCATGCTCTTCCATCTGACCCCGGTTACGCCGGAGCAGGTCTCTCTAGGGAGCAACCTGACAAAAGCGGCTAAGGAGTCGGGCAACGATCCACGCGTAGTTCGACTTTCCGTCATCAAAGCCTCTCACGAGGAGCCCTTAAGAGTAAGCAGGCAGCATGCCGAGATAGAGGATGAGATAAAGTCATCTGGGCTGCCATACACCCTGCTGCGGCCTAACTTATACATGCAGAACACTCTGATGGCCGCACAAACTGTCGCCTCCGAAGGCAAGATTTACCAGTCATTCAAGGACGGCAAGGTGGGGATGATCGACGTCCGAGACATCGGTGAGGTGGCCGCGAAGGTTCTGACCGAGGAAGGACACGAGGGCAAGGCGTACACGCTCACCGGTCCCGCATCGATCTCGTACCATGAGGTCGCTGCGGTCTTGAGTGAGACCCTCGGCAAAGAGGTCGACTACGTAGACGTCCCCTTGGAGGCCGCAAAGGAGTTCATGCTGAACATGGGCTTCCCCGAGTGGATGGCCGCCGCTTTCAACGAGTACAACAAGGCCAACAGCGAGGGCTATGGTGACGTCACCACCGACGACGTCGAACGGCTCACCGGCCACCCTGCCACGTCCTACGAGAAATTCGCCAGCGACTTCGCGCAGGTGTTCAGGGGCAGCTGACCTCCCAAGTAACAGGGTACTAGAGCGGATTTGCATATTGACTAGCAACTAGCTGATAGCCGCGATGGCCAAACCATCCTCGAGCGTCCGCTCGGCTTACCCCTGCGAGTGCTTCTGCGATGGCCTCAAAAAGTGCCTCTTTACTCCTGGCCTTGGCCTTCCTTACGGAGCTCTTTATCTTTGAGAAGGCTTCTTCTATGGGGTTAAAGTCCGGCGAGTAGGGCGGCAGGAACAGGATCTTGGCACCCCTGGACTCGATCAGGCGCTTTACCCCCTGTCCTTTGTGGGCTTGGAGGTTGTCCATCACCACTACCTGACCCTCTTTCAGGCTCGGACCCAAGAACTGCTCGACATAACTCTCAAACACTTCCTTGTTGGTGGCTCCTTCGATGGCCATGCTCGCGCCCACTCCTTCTGACGAAAGCGAGGCTAAGAGTGTTATGTTCTTGCCCCAGTTCCTCGGAGTCTTGCCGTAGGCCCTCTCGCCCTTGGGCGCCCTGGCGTACAACGGTGTAAGCGAGATGTTCATACCGCATTCGTCTACGAAGAGGAGTTCGCTCGGGTCGATCTCGCTTACCCGCTTTCGCCAAGCGCTTCTCTCTTCTTCGTCTCGCTCGGTAGCTCCCAAACTCTTTTTTTACGTGTCCAGCCGAGCTTGCGGATCGCCCGACTCATGGTCGAGATAGAAACCTTCACCCCCTGCCGCTCCTCCCACAGCTCACAATGCCTCTCTAGGGTGGCATCGTCGTTAGCCTCCAGTTGCGCCCCTAGAGCCCTCCTCTGCTCGCCACTCTTACCGATGGTCGGAGTCCTGCCCGGCGAAGGCTTGGGGGTCACATCCCCGGTGTGCTTGCGCAGCTTGAGGTAGCGTTTGATAGTCGAAAGCGAGACCCCAAAAAGCCTCGCCACTTCTTTTCTTGGGAGCCCTTGATCGAGTGCATCGAGTACTTTAAGCCTAAGATCCTTGGAATACGCATTCATGATCGGATGATCTCATACAAAGGGCCATCTAATCTGCAAACCGCTCTAGAGGGTGTCTGAGAAGTCCTCACGCGGTTCGCTTCGCTAGCCTTCTGAGCATCAGTCGGATCATCGTCACATAGATCAACGCTTCTGTGGTCTGAACCAAAAACTCGTAGTCGCGACTCATCCGGCGGTTGCGACAGATCCACGCGAATGTGCGCTCCACAACCCAGCGCCTGCGGATCACTTCAAAGCCCGCGGGTATAGGATCGGGCTCCACGTCGTTGGGAACCCACACCCATCGAGGCTTACGCTGGACGATCTCCAAAGAGAGCCCCAGCTGCTCGGTGATCCACCTCCTTAGCTCTGCTCCTCGGTATCCGGCATCCGCCCACAAATGCCGAAGACCTGGGAAAGATTCACCGACTCGCTCCAGCAGCACCCTGGCACCCTCTCGATCAGCGAGGTCCGCCGGGTGCACTTTGGCCTTCATCACCAGTCCGTTAGTATCCACCAAAAGGTGCCGTTTGCGGCCGTTTACCTTCTTGGCTCCGTCGTATCCTCGCACCCCCCTTTTTCTGAGGTCCTCACCGACTGGCTGTCCAAGATGGCCGCGCTCGGAGTTGCTCGGCGACCTTCCCTAAGGCGGGTTCGCTTCCGCAGAGTAGCATGGATCTTTTCCCAGCTACCGTCTATCCGCCAGGCTCTAAAGTAGTGGTAAGCGGTCTGCCAGGGAGGGAAATCGTGGGGAAGCAGACGCCAAGCGCAACCTCCCCTCACCACATAGAAGATCGCGTCGAGCAGCTCGCGGGTTTCATGGGCTCGTGGCCTGCCTCCGGGTGTTGCTTCGGGCACGAGCGGTTTAAGTATCTCCCACTCCTC
>DASQSI010000368.1:0-5599 GCA_035642415.1 Rubrobacteraceae bacterium | reverse complement strand
CGGGGTAGCACTATCTATACCAGCTCCATCTTACCTCAGGTACGCTCTTGCCCAGGCGGGTATGGAAGTGCAGCTCCCTATTTTTTGTGTTTTCGAACCTATCCGCAACGTTGCGTAGGTTGCTCTCGGCGGGCGAGAGATGGTCTGTGTGGAGCTTGGAGCTGGTTTGATGCCCCACCCTTATCGGGTATCCCACCTGCTGACAGTGGGCTGCCGACGGCGTTTGAGGTTTAGGGGGCGATGGATGCTGCGATAGGGACTTCGGGTTCGACGGCGCGCAAGCGCCTCTGCAGTACGAGAGCGTCGGTAAGGAGCTCGTACATGCGCGCAAGTATAAAGGCTATCTTCTCCTTTGGAGAAAGTAATAGCTCTGCTCACGGCTAGCCTCGTCAATGCTGACCACTTCGATGCGGTGGCTCCGATACCGCTGTATCGTACTAGGCTGGCCAGACGAGGTTTCAACCAGGTGGAGCTCATGGCCAAAAGTGGAGCCGCTAGGATAAATGTACCCGTTTCAGATAAACTGAAGGTCGTGTGCAGGATTACGGACCAAGTAGAGCTCTCCGCCTACATACCCGTCGGTCGGACGTTGCGGGCGCCTTCGCTTCGCGAGGGCCTGTTGCCTGCACGATCTTCCTCGACGAGGGAGGACGTCTTCACGAGCGGCACCACCTTGAGCGAGTGCGCTACGGTGTTGAAGAAGATGGGCGCAGTTGAGGTCCACGCCCTGAGCCTGTGCAGGACGTGTTAGCGGTCAGCATAGGCTGAGAGCTGAAAGCCGCCGACCGAAGGGAGGCGTAGATGCAGGTAGCGGTCAAGGGGCGTAACATCTCGGTGACGGAAGCCTTAGAGCAGTACGCGACCAAGAAGATCGAACGAATCCGTAAGTTCTTCGACGACGATCACAGCGTTTCGCGGGCGGAGGTGGAGCTGATACACGAGCGCAACCCTTCGATCTCCGAGCCCGAGGTCGCCGAGACGACCCTTTTTATCAACGGCGCCGTCTTGAAGGCCAGGGAGGCCTCGGTAGACATGTACGCTTCCATAGATCGCATGTCAGACAAGCTCGAGCGGCAGGTTCGCCGCTATCGGGGGCGCCAGCTCGACCGCTGGCAGGGTCAGAGAGAGCGACGCGCCGCTGCGGTGGAGGGCAGGCCCACGACGATCGTGGAGGAGGAAGAGAAGGACATAGGAGCTCGCATCGTGCGGACGAAGCAGTTTCAAATGAAGCCGATGAGCCCCGAAGAGGCCGCGCTCCAGATGGAGCTTCTCGATCACGCCTTCTTCGTCTTTACCAACGCCGATACGGGCGAGATAAATGTGGTATACCGGCGTCGTGACCATAACTATGGGCTGATAGAGCCTGCCAGGTAAACGGAGAGGCGTAGAGTCGGCTAACCATGTCGAATCAGGCGCCCAAGCGAGGAACAAAGTTTGGCTAACTTACTAACGAAGATCTTACGGATGGGTGAGGGGCGGAGGGTCAAGGAACTCCAGAAGAACGTCGTGACCGTATCGGCCCTGGAGCCCGAGATGGAGCAGCTCTCCGACGATGGGCTGCGTGCGAAGACCGACGAGTTTCGGGAGAGGCTGGCCAAAGGCGAAACGCTCGACGACGTTTTGCACGAAGCTTTCGCGGTAGTGCGGGAGGCTTCGAAGCGCACTGTAGAGATGCGCCCCTTCGATGTGCAGGTGATGGGTGGCATCGTGCTACATCAAGGCAAGATCGCTGAGATGAAGACCGGCGAGGGGAAGACGCTGGCTGCCACCATGCCGGTTTACCTGAACGCCCTCTCCGGCAAGGGCGTTCACGTCGTCACCGTCAACGATTATCTGGCGCGCAGGGACGCTAATTGGATGGGTGTAATCTACGAGTCCCTCGGTCTCTCCGTCGGTTTGATACAGGACTATATGGGCTTCGAAGAGCGCAAGGTCGCCTACGCGGCAGACGTCACCTACGGCACCAACGCCCAGTTCGGCTTCGACTACCTGCGCGACAACATCGCTACCTCCGCTGATCATCTCGTCCAGAGGGATCTCAACTACGCCATTGTCGACGAGGTGGACTCCATCCTCATTGACGAGGCGAGGACACCCCTAATAATCTCTGGCATGCCCGAGAGCGCTGCCGACACCTACTACCGTTTTGCATCAATCATGCCGCGCTTGAAGGCCGGCGATGACTACGAAGTGGACGAGAAAAAGCGCCAGGTTGCCCCGACCGAGTCGGGCGTTGAGAAGGTCGAGAAGGCTTTAGGGGTGGAGAACCTCTACGACGACGTGAATACGAACCTGGTCAACCACTTGAACCAGGCCCTTAGGGCCCACACGCTGTTCCATAAGGACATCGAGTACATCGTCCGGGACGGCGAGGTCCTCATCGTGGACGAGTTTACGGGGCGTGTATTGGAGGGACGCCGTTACTCTGAAGGGTTGCACCAGGCCATAGAAGCCAAAGAAGGGGTGGCGATCAAGGAAGAAAACCAGACGGTCGCCACGATCACAATCCAGAACTACTTCAGACAGTACGACAAGCTTGCGGGTATGACCGGCACGGCCGCAACCGAAGCTGACGAGTTCATGCATACTTATAAGATGGGTGTCGTCTCGGTCCCTACGCATAGGCCCATGATCCGCGAGGACAGGGACGACTTCGTCTACAGTACCAAGAACGCCAAGTACAACGCTGTCATCGAGGACATAACAGAGCGGCATCGGAAAGGGCAGCCGATCCTGGTGGGTACGGTCTCGGTCGAGGTCTCGGAGCACTTATCGACCATGCTCAAGCGGCGTGGGATCAAGCACGAGGTCTTGAACGCCAAACAGCACGAGCGGGAGGCGGAGATCATTGCTTTCGCTGGCGAGAAGGGTTCGGTTACGATAGCAACGAACATGGCCGGTCGTGGTACGGACATCAAACTCGGTGAGGACGTCACAGAGCTTGGGGGCTTGTACGTCCTGGGGACCGAGCGCCACGAGGCGCGCCGGATCGACAACCAGCTCCGGGGCCGGAGCGGTAGGCAGGGAGACCCAGGCGAATCTAGGTTCTACCTGTCGTTCGAGGACGACCTCTTGAGACGCTTCGGTGGCCAGAGAATGCAGGCCGTGATCGAGAGAATCGGGCTCGAGGAAGACGTGCCCATAGAGGCGGGCATGGTCTCCGGATCCGTGAGGCGCGCCCAGGAGCAGGTCGAGAACCAGAACTTCCAGACCCGTAAAAGGATCCTCGAGTACGACGACGTCCTCAACAAGCAGCGCGAGGTGATCTACGCTATGAGGCGCGACATCCTCATGGGCGAGAAGGTCGACACCTGGGAATACGTCGAGGAAATCCTCTCGGACGTGGTCGGACAGTACGTTTCGGAGAACATCTACCCCGAGAACTGGGATATGGAGACGCTGTCCGCCGAGATCAACCGCTTCTACCCGAGCCAGATAGATTTCCTAAGCATCGACGTTGAGAACCTCTCCAGCGAGGAGGTGCTGGAGATGGTCCTAGAGGACGCCGCGGCCCGTCTTGAGGAGCGGAAGGCCGAGTGGGAGGAGCGGACGGCAGAGCTACAGAAGCGTGGTTTGATCCGCACCGACGGCGTCGACTCCTTCGAGGAGGCCGAACGTAGAACGCTGCTCTCGATCGTAGACTCCCGCTGGCGGGAGCATCTCTACGATATGGACAACCTACGCGAGGGCATCGGCTGGCGCGGCCTTGGCCAGAGAGATCCCCTAGTCGAGTACAAGCGAGAGGGCTTCGACATGTTCCAAGATACGGTACAGGGTCTCAAAGAGGACTATGTGACCTACATCTACCGCATCGAGAACGTCAAGCTGCGCGAGGAGCCGGAAGTACAGCAGCTCTCCTACAGCGGCGGCACCGAGGAGCCCAACCCGCGCCCGAAGAGCCCGCGCAAGAGCGCGCATAAGATAGGCCGGAACGACCCGTGTCCTTGTGGGTCGGGTAAGAAGTTTAAAAAATGTCACGGCCGCATCGATGCTGGGGCACCTGCACCTGACGTCTGGGGCAGCCGGATGGGCGGCTAGTTGCCCGAGCTCGGCGAGAAGGCCACAGAGCTCGAAAAGCGTCTCGCGGACCTCGAGGATTTCTTCGATGTTGAAGCCCTGCGTCGCTCGTCCGCAGAGCTCACGAAAGAGATGAGCAGTCCCGGTTTCTGGGACGAACCAGAGGAGGCTAGAGAGGTTGCGGCGGAGTTCTCGCGTGTCGACGGCCGTATGAAGATGCTTGAAGGTTTGCGGGCACGTCTTGTGGACGCCGAAGAGCTCCTGGAGCTCGCGGAGGAAGACGAAGGACTCGCCGAGGAGGTCGGAAAGGAGCTAGAGCATATAGAGAAGGCGCTGGGGGAGCTGGAGGTGGCGAGGCTCTTCTCCGGGAAGTATGACGAGGGGGCGGCGATCTTGACCATAAACTCTGGGGCTGGCGGGGTCGATTCGCAGGACTGGGCGGAGATGCTCGCCCGGATGTACCGTCGCTGGGCTGAGCGCCGCGGGTACGGTATCGAGACCATCGAGTACACCTTGGGGGAGGAGGCCGGCATCAAGAGTGCCACCTATAGCATCACAGGTGAGTATGCTTTCGGGCTCTTGTCGGCTGAGCGGGGCGTACACCGCCTGGTGCGCATAAGCCCGTTTGACGCAGGCGCGCGGAGGCACACGAGCTTCGCATCGGTCGCGGTCGCTCCGGTCGTAGACGATACGGTCTCCGTGGAGATTGACGAGAAGGACCTGAAGATTGACACGTACCGAGCCTCAGGAGCAGGGGGTCAGCACGTCAACAAGACCGACTCGGCGGTCAGGGTCACACACCTACCCACCGGAACCGTAGTGCAGTGTCAGAACGAGCGGAGCCAGCATCAGAACCGCGAGGTGGCGATGCGGATCCTGAGGGCCAGGCTCTTCGAGCATGAGCGGGAGAAGCGGGAGAAAGAGCTTGCCGCCCTGGAAGGGGAGCGCGCCGAGATCGAATGGGGAAGCCAGATCCGCTCCTACGTTCTCCACCCTTACAAGATGGTCAAGGACCATCGCACCGGCGAGGAGACCTCCGATGTCGATAAGGTCCTAGACGGCGACCTGGACGACCTGATCTATGCCTACCTCAAGAGCCGCCGAGCTGCCGCTTAAAGCTCTGCCTGGGATGCACGCCCCGCACTCGTGCAACTTGATAGATCACGCTCCCTTTGGTATCGTTCATAGCGGCCAGCGAGGCTTTGGAGGGGAAGCGTAGGGGCCAGTCGTGTTGATCGATATCCCTCCAGCAGTAAAAACCCGACGTGCTACTTGATCTTGCGGTGGATGTTCGTGGCAGGCGAGCTCACCGGGTCCGTCGGCTATATTTGGAGAAGGTATTGATCCACTTCGACAACGTCACCAAGATCTATGACACTGACATAGCGGCTCTGAAGAACATAAACCTCACTATAGAGCCCGGAGAGTTCGTCTTCCTCGTCGGGGCCAGCGGTTCCGGCAAGTCCACGATGCTGCGTTTGATCCTGAAAGAGTTGGAGCCTACGAGCGGAACCATCATCGTCAATGGCGTGAAGCTCTCGACCATCCCGCGCCGGTACATACCTAACCATCGCCGGAACAT
>DASQSI010000367.1:0-6945 GCA_035642415.1 Rubrobacteraceae bacterium | reverse complement strand
ACGCTAGACCTGAATATAAGTTACGTCCAGTCCTAGTTAAGCGGCTCTCTTATGTCCCGACTACCCTCTACCATCACGGCTGCTGTGCTTCTTCTCTGCTATTTGGGCACCACACCATTACTAGGCAATGAGCATTACGTAGCACCGAGTCAGAGACGCTTCCCAGCAGCGCCCTTCTTATCCCACCACGCCCCCGGCTGCCCATCACTATAAGCCCAGCGTTTATGTCTTTGGCTAAGCCGACGATTTCTCTATCGGGCCTTGCGAGCATGAGCTGTGCTTGTGCTAGCTCACCTCCAGCGGCTTTTATCGGCTTCGTTAGATGATCCAGAAGCTCCTCTTCAGCCTCCTTCAACATCTTAGCCTCAGGATCGTCGGCTTCTAAGATTTCATCCTCCAAGAGAAGCCCTGCTTCTGAGAAGGTGCCGTTGTACATGACGTACGCTACACATGACTTCGAGCTGGTCTTCTGGGCTACCTCTGCTGCAGTCTGAGCAGCAGAGGTAGCCTCTTCTGAGCCGTCGGTGGCTAGTAGGATCTTTGTTGGGAAGATGCGCATCTTCTACTTCTTGCCCTAATTCGATGCCGCCCACGCTGAAGGGTTCGATTCTTACCCTCCGAACATCCTTCGCCACCAGCTCCGCCGCTCTGTGTCGGATGATGCCTCCGGCTCCTCGGTGCCACTCACGCGGGTATCCGGCGACTCCGGGGGCGTGTCCGTTGGTGGATTGAGCGCCTTCATGGCCTCTGTCATGTTCATAATGATCGTGTCCTTGCGCCTGGCTTCTTCTTGCCAGACTTCAAGTTGCTGGCGCAGCAGCCCATTCTCTGATCTTAGTGCACTAATGTGGTCGACCCTCGTTTGATCAGTCGGTCGACCAGTCGGTTGGTCACCCGACGCGTCGTCATCTAAGACCACCAGGACGGTACCGTCGGGTGCCTCATCCCGGCGTAAGGTCCCTCGTCTGAGGCGAGAACGCACGGCATCGGGTGTGATACCGAGGATCACGGCTGCCTCTACTACAGTAACCCGACGGTCTAGCGACTGATCAAACGACGGTTGCATATCGGTGAGAGCCTAGAGCACCTTCAAGCCAAGGTCTAGGGTGCTTTATCCGATCCCCTATATCTAGCCCTCTGTGCCGGAGGTAGGCACCACCAAACGTAGGTATAGGACGCTTGAGGCTCACTGCGGTAGCGTCGCAGGCGCCGCCAGAGCCTCAGTATCAGATCAGGACGGGGCAACCGTCACGGTAGGGGAGGCACCCACCGTACCTTTAGAGCGTGTCCCCTGGTAACAGTTATATGCTTTTGGTTTCCGTTACAGGGTCTTCTCGAAAAGCGGGTAGGAAGCCATTGCCTTCTCGAGTGCCTCCTGCACCGAAGCATCAAGATCGTGAAGAAGGCCTGTAACGTGACCCCCTTTGGTCGGACCTGAATGGAGTACGCCCCCTGCTGCTAGAGACCCGCGCTCTAGACAGAGCAGGTCTTTCAGCGGTACTGCTACCTAGTGTTTTCTTCGCATACAAAAGATGTTAAAAAGCGAAACTGGCGTTCTCTAAAGGAGGGGGAGAGCGAGAACGCCAGTTGCTATGGGGCATCCCAACTGGGGTGCCTCTTACTACTCTACCCTGCTTTGAAGCAGAAGTCTTTAGTTTTTACCTAAACTTTTGGTTGAAGGTAGTAAGATAAAGCTTCCATCCCAGGTGTTCGGCCCAGCTTTAGACACCGCTCAAGATGTTGAGGTGCCTAAAATTCCCCCTATCGCCGGTGTGTGCAGTGCACTACTCTGGCGGTCATGCAGCGGCAACACCCCGGCAATGAGACCTCGTCATCCGGGTGGGTAACCACCAAAGTTGCCGCGGCAGCTCTTGGCGTAAAGCCCCGGCAAGTCCGCAATCTAATTGCCGAGGGGGAGCTAGAGGCTATGACTGAGGGAGAGGGCGTGAACAGGCGCTATCTCGTCTCTGTCAATAGCCTAGATGCCCTGAGAGACGAGCGGCAATCGGAGGATAAAGTGCCGGGGCAAGGCCGCGTGGGTGCCGCAGAGGCGGTAACGTCGAAGCAGGACGCAGCAACGATGCTGCGTGAGCTTGCTGCGGAGCTCGGAGAGGCTCGGTATCGTCTCGGTCGTACAGAGGCCCGGTTGGAGCTGACGGCCGAGGCGGAAAGCACTCTTCGAGAATCTCTCCAGAGGGAGCGGGAGAGAGCAGACCGAGCGGAGCACCGGGCGGAGGAGCTAGAGGCCCGGCTTGTCTCCTTACAGGAGGTCACAGAGAATCGCCGGTCGGGGCCCGAAGATGGGGATAAAGAAGAGAAAGCTGGGCTAGAACCGCAGCGGCGCTCTTGGCTGTATCGCTTCTTCTATGGGCCGTGACTTCAGAGAAGACAAAGTTACATCGTCAATTCTCTCGGGAACCCATGATGGAAGCTGATGAGCACCCTATAACCTTTGCCGCGCATAAATCTGCGGCGTAAAGCCAGTGCGAACAGAGCAAATTGTAGGGGCCCCACTATCCCTTCGATGAAAACCAAATGGAAGCAAGCGTCGCAGACCGGAGCGCAGCCCCCTCTGTGCCCGTAGACTGCGCGGGTGGACCTAATGTTTATGAAGCACCACCAGTTTCAGGCGCCCATGCTCAAGAACCTCGAGGCGTTAGAGGTACGCGATGAATGACGATGTACAGCGCGTAAGGCAGGAGATCCACATACTTGAGCGGCAGCGTATAGAGGCAGCGCGCGTCCTAGGGAAACTTGACCGTATCTGCAACGATCTCGAGGCTGCTGTAGCGGCTATCGAGACCGTAGACACGGACCCGGAGCACCGCGAAGAGCTTCTAGGCTCACTCTCCAACTCGAGGCGGCTGGTAGCTGATGAGCTGCGCAGCACGCGGGAGTGGTTATCGGACGTAGAGCTTGACTTGAAGTGGGCTCACGATCGCCTAGATCATGCGCGCCGTAAGAGGCTTGGCCCGTAGAGAGAGCGGGGCCGCCGGGGGGTGCAAGGGGGGCGACCCGCCGAGATGGCCCCTGGTCCGCCGTGCAGGCAGGAGGGTACGGACCGGGGGAGTAGCAGAAGTGCCCTTATCTACTGGGGAGCATCGCCGCTCCCCATAGGCCCCTTTAAGCCGCACTTAATGGCTGCGATACGCCGCTCGTCTCAAAGTCTGCCGGCAACTTCATTGGCGAGTTGAAGCGTCATGGAGGCTCGTTATTCTTGCTCTCTGGCAACGACTTCTCGTCAGTCGGAGGATGTTAGAAAGCCGGCAGTGAGTTATCCTCGAGCGGAGGATTCGCGGAATCCGCATGCTCCCCCTCATACTCGGTGTTTCCCACTGAGCCTAACTGAGGCCCCAGCTGATCGGCAATACCACTGTCTAGGGGAGTGCTATTCTCACGCGACCACCCGCCGTCTACCTCGACGCCTGTCAACGCTTCGTACACAGCCAGAGACATGCTTTGGATGACATCGCGGGCCTCATATTCGTCAATATCCCTGGCGAGTACGACCAGATAGTAGCGCCTCTCGACACCCTGGCTGTCCCTATAGAACACGACACCGGCGTCGCCGAAGTTCTCGTCGTAAGAGCCTACTTTATGCGCAATACGGACGTCGCGGGGAAGCCTCTCTGGGATGCGGTCCTCAAAGGCTGTGTCGGTCATGGCATCGAGCATTTCTTTGGAAAGCTTGTCGCTAGTGTATTGTGGATCAGAGATCTTTTCGAGGAGGAGCAGCACGTCGTTTGGGGTTGTGAAGTAGGCGGAGAGGCTGCCAGGGTACTGGGGACTCTTGAGGCCTATATCTTCAAGCTCATTGCTTATCTTTTCCACCCCGAGGCGCCGGTCGAGCATCGCCCATGCGGTGTTGTCGCTGTGGTTGACCAGGTGATAAGCGCACTCCCTCAAGCTCAAAGAGTAGCCTGGCGAATAGCCCTGGAGCACGCCAGTGCCGTAATCTTGAATGTCCTCCGGGAGGATGGAGATCTTTTCTTCGAGGTCAAGCTCTCCTCGCGCTGCGGCTCGGTAAAGTGTTACAAACGCCGGCAGCTTTCCTATACTGGCCGCCCTGAATTCCTCGTCGCCTCGCAACGAGATCTTCGTGCCGGAGAGGGGTTCTAGCACCTCGACTCCGTACAGACCCCCATGGGCGCTGGCTATCTCCTCGAGCTGATCGCCCAAGGCCTGCGCATCGAAGCCCGGCGCCATCTCTTGCAAAGGCGGGCCTGCCACAGACGAAGTGGCGACGGACTCGACGGTGGCTTGGTTCTCGTTCATGTCCCAGCCAAAGAACAAAACAAATCCCGCTACTATCAAGCCCGATAAGAGCGAGAGCGCCTGCAAGATCCAGAGCCGCCGGTCCCGCCCCTGCTTGCCCAGCAGCTTGGGCGAGTAACCTTCTTGAACCTGTTGGGTGTTCAGTAGTAACGCTTTAAGAGAGTTTGCAAAGCTCGACTTGCCATCCTCCAACCTCCCCGATGTGGCAACGAGCATCTTACAGAATTTATCGCTAGTTGTCCCTCTTCTGGCCGGCTGAAGCCTTTGTAGGGCAGCTTGCTCCTTGAGAAGTTATCGAGGGTGTTGATCGAGCATGGCTAGCTCTGAGAACTGCGCAATCCCTCCGCCCCTTGGTGCACGACACCCATGTTCTATGGTGTGGTGAGCACAGAGTTCTTCCGCTTCAGGCACAAGGCGTACGCACTACTAAGGCGGGCCTATGAGGAGGCCAAATCGGCTAGGTTCGAGTTCGCGCGATAGGGAATAGCGCCGCTCTGCTCGGCCTGAGGTGTTTTGATGGGCTGGGGGTTAATGTGAGGCTCCGGCCTCCCCTGCTGTGCCCCGGTCCCTCACCCCTACCTTTCTGGGAGAAGGAATTCTTCTCGGCTTTCCTAAGAATATGGCGGGGGCGTCTGCACCCCGGTCCTATTCACATAGGCGCACGTTTATACGCCTCGAGTAGCAACCGGTATCAAGGGGAAGTAACGGGGGTGTCTATATCCCCTGCTCTGGGGGCCTCAGGGGCAGGCGTGGGGTAGCCGTGGCGCCCCCCTCAAGGGGCTAGAGGGGCGATTCTATGCACTCAGACGAATATCCTAGAGCTAATATTCTCGGAAACTCAGCGTATAAAAAGAGCTGGGGAGGGTGGGTACGCCCCAGCGCTGTATTAAAGTCTAGGGTGCCTTGTGCGCGACGATAGATTTTTCTGCACGAAGTTCGCCTCGTGCGACGGTCTCTTTACGCCTGCGTTCGGTTCTTGTGAGGCGGCCCAAGGTAGGGGAACTCAGGCACGAAGTCGTCGTGTGGCCCCACCTTGTCCTCCGTCACTCTCCCGTTCGTCAAGATGGCGACCAAGCGATCGCCCACATCGTCGGTGAACAGACGACCGTTGTCCGGGTAGGCAACCGGTCGCGTGGGGTCGTAGGGCAAGATATCCGGCAGCATAGACTCTGCCAAACGCCTGGCCTCCTCCGGCGCGTACCTACCTGCGTGCTCTAGGCTGTGGGCGATGCTGCCCACGAAGCGGGCGTCATCCACCGGCTCGCCGCCGAGGTACGCTGCCTTCTCCTCATTCGGGATGAGGAAGGTCACCTGCTGTGTTCGAGCCCCTCGATCCACCTGGACCCAGCTCCCATCATCCGCAGGGACCAGCGTTCGATGCCAAAGACCGACCTCGGTGGCTCCCAACTGGTTATTGGGAAGCTCCAGCACGATGCTGCAAACGTCCTTGTCGGCGAAGAAGTCGCTGCCCGTAAACTGAAAGTCGTTCAGAGCACCCCCCACGTCGTAAAAGAAGGGGTCGCTACGCCAGCCCGCGAAGAAGCGATAGTCGCCAGCCTGCGTCACTTGCGCTTCTGGGCCCGTCGACACCGGAGCATCCTCGATGATTGCTTCCCCGCCGTCGCCCATCCCGGCCGCGTCGGCGCCCTCGATGCGGCGCACCGTCGCACTCTGCGCCCCGTTCTCGTACGGCGAGAACCGGACCCGATAAGCGATGTCCGCGACCGCATCCCGATCGGTGTCGATATTGAGCTCGTACATCGCCTCTTTCGCGAAAGGCTCGGCAGAGGTGGGCCCCTCTGGGTTCACCATCACGGACGGATGCACGTCCATTATAATGATCGACCTGCTCGGGTCCTCCGACTTAGGGAAGGCGAACAGGTCGCAGAAGTCGAGGCGGGCATCCCCCTGCGGGCAAGTAAAATCAGGTCCCGAGTAATGGTGTGACATGGTTGCTCCTCCTTGTCCTCTAGCCATGCCTTGTCACATGGCAGGTTCAAGATACACGAAGTTAGGCAACCGCGTCTAGGAACCGCTTCTTCTGGGGGCCCCGTGGGGTAGCCCTGCACCATGACTGTTGAGTGCCTCGATGCCAACCAGGCTGGGTTCTTAGCTACCGGTCTTGGACCAGAGGTCAACAGATTCGAGTTTCCGGTTACTGTCTACGAAGCAACTTCTAATATGGTTGTCGCTTCTACACAGTTTGGGCCTGGAGGGGTATTAAACGGAACGGCAAGGTCGGCGCCGCCAGTGAGCCTGGCTAATGGAACCTATAGGGCAGTGGTTTATGCCAGAGACGGGGTCACCCCTCTAGCTGAGGTGAGGTTTACCATGCCTGGCTGTAATGCCGTGCAGCCCCCTTCTCCTCCTGCACCAACTACGCCAGGGACTACCAGCGCGGCGGGTAGCTCAAGACGATGAGGCTGGAGGGCTACGCCCCTAGGGCGCCGCGCGGACACGCTCGCTGCAGCAGGCCCTCTTCCCCTACGCCTAGGCCCTCCAGCTCTGACACCGGCGGCCATCCGGGGTTCCCACCCGGAAGTCGGAGAGCCGTACGGCCGCCTAGCTCGCTCGCGCGGAGGCGATGTTCTCGGCGAGCTCGACGATCAGCCCCTCGGGACCGCGGACGTAGACGAGCCGATAGACGTCCGCGTAGTCCTGGACCTCGCC
>DASQSI010000366.1:0-4452 GCA_035642415.1 Rubrobacteraceae bacterium | reverse complement strand
TAGTGTTCTAGCCTGAGTTTTAGGTATTTTGACATGGCTTTAGATTACCGACCGCTCCGACAATGACTTTTTCAACAGGCTCGCTCCTTTTTGCGACAGTTGTACGGAGAATCTCCTTTGTACGAATTCAGCGGATAGAGGTAGCGTCCCCCCTAGCCGCCAACTGCCGTGCCCAGCAGGGCACGGAGGACATAGGTAAGCGCTGCAGCCGCTGCCCCGACAAGGACCTGGCGCAGGCCAGCTAACAGTACACTTCTGCCTGTGAATAGCGTGGTCGCCGCTCCTAGTATGAACAGCCCAACCACGCTCGCGAGGGCACTGGTAGCGATCGCTGGCCACCCAGTGAGGAAAAGGAACGGGAAGACCGGTACGATGGCACCTACGGCGAACAGCGCGTAAGAGGAGACTGCTGCTCCCTTGGCCGAACCACCCAGCTCTTCGGGATCTATGCCCAGCTCCTCCCTAGAGAGCGTGTCAAGAGCACTCTTGCGGTCGGCCATTAGGCGCGCGGCCAGAGAGCGTGCCTGGTCCTCCGGCAGCCCCTTGGCCTCGTAGATTAGCGCCAGTTCTTCCTCTTCCTCGGCGGGGACTTCGGTTATCTCTTGTTCTTCTATCCTTACTTGACGCCCGTACAGTTCGCGTGAGGTCTGCACCGAGATCCATTCGCCCATCGCCATCGAGCCAGCGCCGGCCAGGAGCCCTGCAAGCCCAGTGATAAGGATGGTTTGGTTTGAGAAGGCGGCACCGATCACACCCATTACAAGGCTGAAGTTGGAGAGCAGCCCATCATTGGCCCCGAGCACCGCGGCCCTCAACGCGTTGCCCCCGCTGGCAGCGCTGTGGCGGCGACCCTCAAGGCGGGCTATGGCGCCGCCTTCTAGTCCCGTCGAGGAGCCGGCCGAGATTTCTCGTAACAGACGAGCATGAGAGCCTTCTTCAGAAGGCATATGAGTGCCACTAGTCTCGGGCTGAGTAGCGTAGTCACCGGAATCGGCCTGCTCCTGAGCGTCGATAGTCGGCAACACAAACTGCGGGCCGAAGCGCTTGGCTAGCCAACCGAGCACCCGCGTCCGCCAGCCCACCCGACGTTCGGGCACTACCTCGCCAACCTCCCGAAGCCTCTCCTCCCAGAACCTGAAGTGCTTTTCCTCAGCCTCTGCCAGCCTCCGATAAACACTTGAAAGCCGCTCGTCGGACTCCACGTCGGCTAGGACGCGGTAAAGGTAGGCGCTATTCTGCTCGTCATCAAGGTTGGCCTGGTAGCGGGAGACCCGGTCTTCATCGGTCATGACTGTGGCCTTCCTTCTCTTCGCACCCTAAGGTCTTGCTTGCTTAGGACGTTATCAGGCCTTCGCGTAACGCACTATAAAGCATCGGTTTGTCGGTATCCGGATTAGCTACACCTTTAACAGTGCAGTTTGAAGCTTTGCCCCACTTATTCTCCTCTGTTGATGCTATCTTCCCCTTTTCGATCACTAAGCGTGCAAAACTGGTGTAAGAGGTCTGAGCTTCTCGTGACCTATATCAAAAACGTTCCCTACAGTATCACAACGCTCAGTGGTGGGTCATCGGGAGGTCTGGCATCATGCCCGGAGCGAAAGGGCGAAGGGAGGCACTCATCGATGGTCATCGGCGACACTGGAGAGCCCCCCCTCACGACCGCCTTTTGTCGCCCAAAACGGCAAGGGAAGTGCTGCTCCTCTTGCTCTCCGCGGCAGCCGGTTGCGTAGATGCGCTCAGTTACCTCGGCTTGGGTCAGGTCTTCACGGCCAACATGACTGGCAACACCGTACTGTTTGGGATAGCCTTGGGACAGGCGAAAGGGGAAGAAGCGTTGGGCGGAGGCGTCGCGTTAGCGGGGTTCGTCTTGGGCGTAGCGGGCGGGGCCATAATCACCGAAGGCAAGATCGAAGGGCGCTCCGTGTGGCCCCGGGTAGTAACGGTGGCCCTCGCTTTCGAGTTGGTCGTCATGGTCGCTTTCGCGGTGGGTTTTTGCCTCACCGGAGGGGTGCCTACCGGGGGAGCCCGGTATGTGATTATCGCGCTTTCGGCGCTGGCTATGGGCGTTCAGAGCACGGCGGTAAGAAGCCTGGGGGTCGGAGGCGTTGCTTCCACCTACATCACCGGCACCCTTACCAGCTTATCGGAGCAGGTGGTTAGCAAGATACGATCGCAACTCCCCTCCAGAGGGAGCGGAGAGCAAAGCGCCAAGCAAAGAACCACCCCGAATCGAAACCCGGCGATCCTAGCGTGTGTGTGGATAGTTTATGGACTCGGGGCGCTCGTCAGTGGAGCGGCGATGCTCAGATGGCCTATGGGTACGGTGTTCGTGCCCGTCGTCCTAGTTGCGTTGGTGATCACGACAGCGATTCTCCGTTTCAGAGGTTAGAGCAACACGAAGATGGGTCAAAGAGAGCTGGTCAGAGAGACGTATAGAGGAGGTGTAATGAACTCATGAGAGCAGTCATCTACGAGGGGGCCGGAGAAGTGGCCGTGAGGGAGGTAGAGGACGCCCGTATAGAGGAGCCTACCGACGTCTTGATGCGAATCACTTCTAGCGCTATCTGCGGCAGCGATTTGCACATGTACGATGGGCGAGCCGGGGCCGATCCGGGACTGGTCTTGGGTCACGAGCCGATGGGTATAGTCGAAGAGGTAGGAGAGGCGGTAAAGAGCGTGAAGAGGGGCGATAGGGTGGTGGTGCCTACCCACCTCTATTGCGGGTTTTGCTTCAACTGCCGCCGTGGTCGCAACGCCTCGTGCCTTACGGTCAACCCGGGCTCTTACGGGGCAGCCTATGGCTATGCTGGGATGGGGCCTTATCGCGGTGCCCAGGCCGAACTCTTGCGGGTACCCTTCGCCGACGTCAACTGCGTCAAGCTCCCAGGCGAGCCCCACGATGAGCTTGAAGACGACTTCGTGCTCTTGGCCGACGCGTTCGTCACGGGCTGGCACGCCACCGAGCTTGCGGGCGTGTACCCAACCTCTACAGTAGCAATCTTCGGGGCAGGAGCGGTAGGGCTTTTGGCCGCCTACTCTGCGCTTTTGCGTGGGGCAGCGGAGGTCTACGTGGTAGACATGATCCCCGAGCGGCTGGAGAAGGCTGGGGAGATCGGCGCCGTTCCGATCAACTTTCTAGAGGGGGATCCGGTCGAGCAAATCATAGCGGTGCGACGGCGCAACCCGCGCCTAACCGGTTCGTTTGCGCCAGAGGATGAGAGGATGATGGGCGTGATGTGCGGTATCGATGCCGTGGGCTTTCAGGCCAGAGATCGTGAGGATCCTGCCCGCGAGCATCCGAGCCAGGTTATAGAAGACCTCTGCCGGCTCGTAAACCCTACTGGAGCCCTAGGCATAGCCGGTGTGTACGTGGGGCGCGACCCCGAGGCCGCCGAGAAGCTGGGCAAGCGTGGCCACATGGACGTGCCGTGGGCCACCCTTTTTCGCAAAGGGATAAAGGTGGGTTTTGGACGTACTGATGACGAGCGCTACAACGTCCATCTGAGAAACATGATCGTCTCCGGACGGGCGAAGCCTGACTTCGTGGTCAGCCACCACATCTCCTTTGAGGAGGTAGAAGAGGCCTACAAGAAGTTTGATGAGCGAAAGGATGGCTACCTCAAGGTAGTCCTCCAAGCGGACCGCTCCTAAGCAATAATGTTCTCGACCTGCTGGGACTTGAGCATATCCGCAAAGGGCCATTCGTAGGGGGTTGCGCGTGGCTAACGCACAGGCAGCGCCTTCCTCCTCTGCGTGGGCTCCGCTGCGAGAGCCGCTTTTCAGGGCCTTGTGGATCGCCTCCTTCGCCTCCAACGTCGGCACCTGGATGCAGAACGTCGCCGCCGCTTGGCTTATGACCTCCCTGACATCCTCTGCCACCCTAGTCGCCCTCGTGCAGACGGCTACCTCGCTCCCTATATTCCTTGTAGCTCTCCCCTCCGGGGCAATCGGCGACGTGGTGGACCGTCGCAAGCTGCTTCTAGTCAGCCAGGGCTGGATGCTGGCCGTTGCCGGCGCTTTGGGGATTCTCACGCTCCTTGGGGCGACTACCCCTTGGGTACTCCTACTCCTCACCTTTGCCCTGGGCTTGGGCGCTGCCATGATGCTTCCCACCTGGCAGGCGATCCAGCCCGAACTCGTACCCCGCGAGGAGTTCCCTCAAGCCGTCTCTTTGGGGGCGGTGTCGTTTAACCTGGCGCGGGCGGTAGGACCTGCCCTAGGCGGTCTGCTGGTAACACTCGCGGGCCCCGGAGCAGTTTTCTTGGTAAACGCCGCCTCCTTCCTAGCCGTAGCCATACCGATCTATCGCTGGCATAGGCCCGCCGATGAGAGCACGTTGCCCCCCGAGCACATCCTGGCGGGAATCTGGAGCGGGCTACGCTACGTGCGCCACGCTCCTGCGATGCGCGCGGTGCTAATCCGGGCAAGCGTTTTCATCTTCTTCGCTAGCGC
>DASQSI010000365.1:0-15562 GCA_035642415.1 Rubrobacteraceae bacterium | reverse complement strand
GCCAACGAAAACGAGAAAGCCTGCGAGTATCAGCAGCGCCCCGAGCGTCGGATAGAGAAAGTTCACTTCCTTAGCTCCTCGAGCTCCTTCCTGGCCCCGGTCCTGAAGCGGCGGGGCAGATCCGCGTCGAGCGACTTTTCATGGTCCTGCGCCGCCCGTCTCTTGCGGCCCATCTTGCGTAGGATCAGGGCCCGCTTGTAGTAGGCGAGGCCGTACTTTGGGTCGAGCTCGACGGCCTTCGTCGAAGCGTCTATGGCCTCGTCGTGGTGCTCGCCGGCCCCGAGTGCCGCTCCGAGAAAGGTCCAATAGCGGGCGAGAGGCCGCTTCTCGACGAGCTTGCGGTACAGGGCTGCAGCCCCCACATAATCACCGTCACGGAAGGCCCTGCTCGCCCGGCGCTCATCGATGGGTACGGAGAGAAAGTTCGATAAAACCAGTACGGCGCCAAACGTCAGCACCCAGGCGATGGGTAAGGGATCTTCGAAATTCTGCAAGAGTGGCAGGCTGGCCGCTGTGGCGGCGATCGCGGCGAACGGGAGGACACGGCGTGCTAGCTCTCCCCAGGCTTTAGCTCGGACCAAATCCTTGTTGGTCGTATAGACCACCCGCAAGGCGAAGAACACCAGCAGGAAGGTCAGCACGACAGGTACTGCACCAACGCCCAAGAGCGTTCCTCCTAGCGACCCACCGTCGCGTGCCGCAGACCTTCGAGCATGTCGAGAGCTGGCGCTGTGAGCTCCTCGAACGCAGCGTTGCCGAGGGCCGGGCGGGAACCCGCGGCCGCAACACTGTTCTCCAGCTTGATCCAGCTCTTGCACCCTCCGTACTCCGCGCGGTACTCGAGCTCTATCGGCTCCGGCAGCACGTAGGTCCGCAAGACGAGCACGGTCAGGGGCTTCTTCGGGCGCCACTTCATGCGGCTCTCGGCGTACGCGAACGTCCAGATATGGTAGGGGTCGAGCGCCTCGAGTTCTTCTGCCTCCGAGAGCTCGTAAGCCCCTCTCACCTCTGCGAAGGAAGTAAAGATCACCGGTTCGTCATCCCGCCTTTCGGGGATGGACCTCAAAAGCTCGTGGTAGGTAGGCTTGAGCTGTCCGAGGTTCTGGTGCTCGTAGCTCTTGAAGAGCAAAAAGCGCGCCTTCGGGACGGCGAATGCTTTCTCCCGAATGCCGCCCTTGCGCACCACGAGCGCCGTGTCGCCATGTTCGAGCGCCCGGACCGCAAGCGCCCACTCCTTCAGCGCGTGCTGCAGAGACTCCAAAAGATCACCTCTCGTATAATGCTCTCTTACAGAGCGGATTATATGATGCGAGCATACGCGCTTCGACAGGAGGAGGCCCCACACATGACGCAGCACGAGACGGCTCATCGGATAGAACGCGACTCGATGGGTGAGGTCGAGGTCCCCCGCGGTGCCCTCTTCGGCGCCCAGACCCGCCGCGCGCTCGATAACTTCCCCATAAGCAACCTGCGCAAGCCGCGCCGGTTTATACAAGCCCTCGGGGCCATAAAGCTTGAGGCTGCCAACGTCAACCACGAGCTGGGTCTCCTCGACGAGGAGATAAAGGACGCTATAGTAGAGGCCGCCGAAGAGGTCATCGACGGGGAGCATGATTCTGCGTTCGTCCTCGACGTGTTCCAGACCGGCTCCGGCACCTCCACCAACATGAACGCCAACGAGGTGATTTCTAACCGGGCGATACAGATCCTTGGTGGCGAGATAGGCTCTAAGGAGCCCGTCCATCCCAACGACCACGTCAACAAGGGCCAGTCCTCCAACGACGTCATCCCCACCGCCATCCACCTCTCTGCCCTCATCTCCATCAAAGAGGAGCTAATGCCCGCCGTCGAAAAGCTCCGCGGCGCGCTTGAGGAGAAGGCCCGCGAGTTCGACGACGTCGTCAAGGTCGGCCGGACGCACTTGCAGGATGCGACCCCCATCCGCCTCGGCCAGGAATTCAAGGGCTACGCCGGGCAGATAGGGCGCGGTATAGAGCGCGTAAGGAAAGCCCAGGAAGATCTTATCGAGGTAGCCCTGGGCGGAACGGCCGTCGGTACCGGCGTCAACACCCACCCAGACTTCGCCCCGCGAGTGTGCGAGAGGTTGAGCGAGCGCTTCGGTGTCAAGGTCATCGAGACCGAGAACCACTTTCAGGCCCAGAGTGCTATGGATGGAACCGTTTTCGTGAGCGGGGCTCTAAAGACCGTCGCGGTAAGCCTCATGAAGATAGCCAACGATATTCGCTGGCTCGCGGCCGGGCCGCGGGCGAACCTCGCCGAGATAACGCTGCCCGAGGTGCAGCCTGGCTCCTCCATCATGCCGGGCAAAGTCAACCCCGTCATACCTGAGAGCACCATGATGGTCGCCGCCCAGGTCATCGGCAACGACACGGCCATCACCCTCGCTGGCCAGAACGGCAACTTCGAGCTTAACACCATGCTCCCGCTTATCGCCTACAACCTCTTGCAGTCCATCGAGATCCTCGGCAACGCCGCTTCGAACCTTACCGACCAGTGCGTCTTGGGCATAGAGGCCACCGAGCGTGCCCCTGAGCTGGTCGAAAAGAGCCTCATGCTCGCCACCGCTCTCGCCCCCGAGATCGGCTACGACAAAGCTGCCGATATCTCCAAAGAAGCCTATCAAAACGACAAGACCATCCGCGAGACTGCCCGCGAGCAGACCGATCTCTCCGAAGAAGAACTCGACGAGGTCCTGGATGCCCACAAGATGACGGGTGATTAGGTTAGACGAAAGCCAGAGTAGAGGCCAGGGAAAAGCCTTGCGCCCGGAAACTCTAAAGTCAGATACGCGAGAACACAGGAGTTGCTGGAGCTTGGCTTTCACGCGGGCCCAGCTTCATTTTGAGCATCCACCCTCTCGTGAGGGCGCCTCAACTTCTTCGACAAACAGGCCTGTTTGTGCAGACGGACCTGTTTCAAACTTGGCACGAGCCTGTAACCTCTCTCGCGAGAAAGGATAGGCTTTTAGAGAGACCGTTGCCGGGGCAGATCCGACCGCGCCTGGCAGTTAGCAGCTACAGCTAAGAGGGAGCCGCATGAGCAGACTAGTTGCGCGGACAGAAGAGATGATCGTGGCGGAACCAGAGCGCGTCCGCGCGTTCCTTTCGGATTACCGTCACGGCCGCCCCCGCATCTTACCGTCTGAATACTTCTCGGACTATCACATGGAGCAGGGTGGAGGAGGGGAGGGCACCGTGATCAGTTACCGGCTCCAGGCAGGAGGCCGTCAAAGATCGTATCGGATGCGCGTTGAGGAGCCTGCCGCGGATGGGCCGATCGTGGAGCGTGATACACGTTCGTCCTTCGTCATGACTTGGACACTGACCCCTTCGGAAGGCGAGGGCCGTACCCTCGTGCTTCTTGAGAGTAGCTGGGAGGGTGCAGGTGGTATCGGTGGCTTTTTCGAACGCATATTCGCGCCCCGGGCGCTGCGCCGGATCCAGGCCGACGTGCTCAAGAGGTTGCGGGCGGCCGTCGAAGAAGTCTCCTTCTAAGCGCTCGCAACAGGCGGGCGCCTTGGCGCTTTCTTTCGCCTCGAAGGGATTGTAAAGTGCTCTTGCTCATGTGAAAACGGCCCACGATTCTGCTAATGTGCTTTTCTTGGGTTGAGTCGAACCTAGCAAGAATGAAGGAGTTTACCGTGCGGATCGTCGTCACTGGCTCGCTTGCATACGACTACATCATGGACTTTCCTGGCAATTTCAAAGACCACGTCCTGCCGGACAAGGCCCACATGCTGACGGTCAGCTTCCTGGTCGACTCCATGCGCCGGATGCGTGGGGGCGTGGCGGGCAACATCGCCTACTCGCTGGCGTTGCTCGGCGAGCGCCCGCTAGTGGTCGCCAGTGCCGGTGAGGACTTCGGCGAGTATCGGGAGTGGATGGAGCGCCAGGGTATCGATGCTTCCGGCATCGTCGAGATCGAAGACGAGTTCACGGCGTCTGCTTTCATCAACACCGACAAGGCGAATAACCAGATCGTGGCCTTCTACCCCGGCGCGATGGCGCAGGCCAAAAACCTATCGCTCTTGGATCTGGGGCTGGGCGCCGACGACTTGGTGGTGATCTCGCCGACCGATCCCGAGGCGATGTCGCGCTACGCCGATGAGTGTCGGCAGCTTGAGGTGCCGTTCCTGTTCGACCCTGGCAAACAGACCCCCCGGCTTGAGGGCGACGATATCCTTGCCGGCATGACCGGCGCCAGCATGCTGATCGGCAACGACTACGAGTTCGCCATGATGGCTCAGAAGACGAGCCGTACCGAGGAGGAGTTGATCTCTGCCACGCCGCTGACGGTGGTCACACGGGGCGAGCAGGGCTCGACAATCTATACTGCCGACGCTGATGGTGAGGAGGTTGAGATCCCGATCGCGCCGGTCACGGACGTGGTTGACCCAACCGGAGCGGGTGACGCCTACATAGCCGGGCTGGTGTTTGGCCTGGCGCGCCGTTTCCCCTTGCCAGTCGTTGGGCGCATCGCGGCGCTGACCGCGGCCTACGCGGTGGAGCAGCGCGGCTGCCAGGAGCATCATTTCACGCCAGCCGAGTTCGCCGAGCGCTATGTCAGCGTGTTCGGCCCGTCTCCGGAGGTCGAGTCGCTCGCCGAGCCGGTGAAGAGGTAACGGAGCCAGAACACATCACCCTGTGAATACCTGATACGGGAAGGAGAACACGACTTCGATGATAAAGAGCTACGACGTCAAAGACATCAACCTAGCCGAGGAGGGCCGTAAGCGGATAGATTGGGCTGAGACCGAGATGCCGGTGCTGCGCCTTGTTCGCGAGCGCTTTGAGAGGGAGCGCCCACTGGAGGGGCTGCGACTCTCGGCCTGTCTGCACATAACCTCCGAGACGGCTAACCTGGCCCGCACCCTTGCGGCCGGTGGGGCGGACGTGGTGCTGTGCGCTTCCAACCCCCTCTCGACCCAAGATGACGTTGCGGCGTCGCTGGTGGCTCACGAGAACATCCCGGTGTATGCGATCAAGGGTGAGGACAACGAGACCTACTACAGCCACATCAACGCCGCGCTCGACCACAACCCGCAGGTCACCATGGACGACGGTGCTGACCTGGTCACCGGGGTTCTCAAGCAGCGCCCCGACCTGATCGAGGACATGGTAGGCTCGACCGAGGAGACTACCACCGGCGTCATCCGGCTCAAGGCGATGGCCGCCGACGGCGTGCTCAAGTTTCCGGTCATCGCTGTTAACGACAGCGATACCAAGCACCTCTTCGACAACCGCTACGGCACCGGGCAGAGCACGCTCGACGGCATCATCCGTGCGACCAACGTGCTGCTGGCCGGCAAGACTTTCGTGGTCGGTGGCTACGGCTACTGCTCGCGTGGCATCGCTGAGCGGGCCCACGGCCTGGGCGCCAACGTAATCATCACGGAGGTCGATCCAGTTAGGGCGCTTGAGGCGGCCATGGACGGCTACCGCGTGATGCCGATGCGCGAGGCGGCGCGGCTGGCCGACTTCATCGTGACCGCCACCGGAGACCGCGACGTGGTCGACGGCGAAGACTTCGCGGTGATGAAAGATGGTTGCATCGTCGCCAACAGTGGGCATTTCAACATCGAGATCGACATCCCGGCGCTGGAGGCGATGAGCGTCGAGAGGCTCCGGCCACGCCCGTTCGTCGACCAGTACATCCTTGAGGACGGGCGCAAGATCAACATGCTCGGCGAGGGGCGTTTGATCAACCTGGCCAGCGCCGAAGGGCACCCCAGCGCGGTGATGGATATGTCGTTCGCAAACCAGGCTTTGGCGTCCGAGTTCTTGCTGAAGAACAAGGGCGAGCTCGCCCACGGCGTCCACGCGCTGCCCAAGGACGTAGATAGCGAGATCGCCAGTCTGAAGCTCAAGGCGATGGGGATCGAGATCGACCGGCTCACCGAAGAGCAGGCCCACTACCTCACCTCTTGGGAGGAGGGCACCTAGCGCGAAACCCTTTACACGCTCCTAATCAGGATACACTAACGAGACCCATAGAATCTTCTATGGGTCTCGTCTTCTGCGCTCGTTTCCCTTTCCTTGTCCCGTGTTATACCCTTGCTTGGCAAGCACAGCTTCGTGCGGAGCGTATTTTTGAAAAAGACACTTGTTGTAGCTTTGATAGTTGGGCTCTTGAGCTCTTGTAGCGCTCAGTCCATAACCTCAGACAATGCTTCTCGTGAGGACAATGCTGGCGAAGAGACTATGGGATCGACCACCGCAACACGCCTCGCCAACAGTCCGATGCCTAGCCAGAGCACGCCGACCAGCCCGGCTGTCGGCGCCTCGGGCATGGTCAGCTCCGCCCACCCACTAGCCACACAAGCTGGCCTGAAAATTCTCGCCGATGGAGGCAACGCCTTCGACGCAGCGGTAGCGGTCGGCGCCGCTTTGAACGTCGTAGAGCCTTATATGTCGGGCGTCGGCGGCTACGGAACGATAGTCATCTACGACGCCGAAAAGGGCGAGACGCGAGTTCTCGATTCCGGCAGCAGAACACCTGCGACCCTGGATCCGAACGTGTTCCGTTCTCCGGCGCTGAACTACGTACAGAATCGCCGAAGCGCTAAAGCTGCCTCCACCCCGGGCATGGTGAATACTTGGGAGACCCTCTCGAATGACTACGGCAGGCTCGAGTGGCGACGCCTCTTTGACCCCGCCATCCGACTCGCCGATCAAGGATTCGACCTCAGCGAGCGCGGTGCCTATTACATCGATAAAGAGTTCTCTATGTTTCCCGAGCACGCGAAGAGCATATACGGAAACAACGGAGCACCGCTTAGGGCCGGAGATCGTCTGGTGCAAAAGGATCTGGCAAGTTCTCTTGAGCGGATAGCTGAGCAGGGCGCCAGGCTGGTGCGTGATGGCGAGTTGGGCCAGGCCATCGACTCTGCCATGCGAGAGAACGGGGGCTTCCTAACCATCGACGACCTGCGCAACAACCGTGCCGAGTGGCGGGACACCACCAGCATCGATTACCGGGGCTACAAAGTAGTTACGGCGTCCCCTCCGGTTACTTCATGGAACGCGCTCCTCCGGCTGGGGATAATGAGCCAGTTCGACTCAGCAGCGCTCGGTCACAACAGCGCCGATTATCTACACAGGTACGCGGAGGTCACCAAGCGGGCGTACGAGGCGCGTCTCAGGTATGGTGGAGATCCAGAAGCAACCCCGGCACCGCTGAACTCGCTGCTGTCAAAAAGTTATTTGGCTGAAGTAGCCGCGAACATAAACCCTTCGCGAGCGATGCCGTTCGAGCCGCCCACAAGCTTCTCCAACGAGGGTTTCTCTAAAGGACAAGAGCACACCACACATTTCGTCGTAGCGGACAAGCAGGGGAATGTGGTCTCTGCAACGCAAACCCTGGGCAACCTTTTCGGGAGCAGGGTAATGCCCAGGGGGACCGGGGTTTGGATCAACGACTCCATTGCGTTCGCCCGTTTTGAACCTAAAGGAAACCCGCTGGACGTCTTCCCTGGGCGCTACAGGCTCGTTGGCATCTGCCCGACCATCGTCATGAGTGATGGCAAGCCTTGGGTCGCGATAGGAAGCCTCGGCGGTCATACCATCGTGCAAACGATCCCGCAAATACTGATGGACATCATCGATTTTCACATGGACATCCAGCAGGCGATCCTCGCTCCCCGCGTCAGCTTTGTGGAACCGAACTTTCTCGCGGTTGAGAGCAGCATCCCGGAGTCCGTTCGCAACGAGTTAGCAGCCAGGGGCCATAATATCAGTGTGGACGACCCCAGCCTTGGCAACGAGCGTGGGATCGGCAACGCTCATGGCCTGGCCATCGAATACGACTCCGAAGGCAGACCCGCCCGGTTCACGGGAGGAGCCGATCCGAGAGGTGAAGGAGCCGCGATTGGATATTGAGCGCGGGATCTCTTAAGCCTCTCGACGAACCTTTGCCTCCTGGCTCTGTTGCTCGTGCCCTTATCGTCCTGCGGTGTGCTGCTTCGGAGACGAGCAGCGTTCCCGCAGGAAGAGACGCTCGATGCCTCACGAAGCTGTGCAACCGAAGGTTAAGGCGACGCAGCTTCTCGCCGGCTCCGGACGCTGCCGGGCGATTCGTTCGAGGGTCGAAAACGGGTACGGCGGGCAACCAGAGGAAGATCACATAGTTCAGGCATTCGAGAAGCACGGTCTCCAACCCTTCGATAGCTCGGTTATCCAGCCCTTCTTCTTTTTCTCAAAGGAGGGCAATAAAGAGTATCGAGGAGCCAACATCGTCGGGTACATCGAAGGCGCCTTAGATCCGGACCGCTATATAGTCGTCACGACTCCTTACGAGCACTTAGGTGTGATCAACACCTAGATCTACAACAGCGCGGACGATAACGCCTCCGGAACAGCCGCGCTTTTCGTGGTAGCGGACTACTTCAGCAAGCACAGGCCGGACATTCGGACATCCTGCTCGCCACGGATGGAGAGAAGGTGGGTGAGGAAAGCTCGAAGGCTTTCGTCGCTCGTCCGCCGGTCAGAAGGGATCGCCCTCGTTGGGGACGTTAACCTGGATCTGATCGTCCCCGACCACCAGACAAGCTCTACGTGGCCGGGACGTACAGTACCCGTTCCTCAAGCCCTACGTCGAGGAAGCTAGCAAGGATGGGCGCGCCGAGCTGGGGTTCGGTTCCGACCCCCTATCCACACGAACAAGGCTGGACGTACCGATCTGACAACGCTTACTTCCACGCGGTCAACATCCCATTTCTCTACTTCCTCGTGGGAGAGCAAAGGACTGCCATAAGTCGACCGACGATTTCGAAACCATCGACCAGGATTTTTATGTTGGTGCGATAGAGGTGTCTATCGACGTCGTCTGAGAGCTAGACCAGAATCTTTCCACGATCGCCGTCCAGCAGCGAGAGCACCTTTCCACGCAACGATCATGCGCGGCGCTGCTTTCTCGGAGAGAAAGCGCGTGCCTCACGAGGGCTTTGGCGCCATGGTGACGAGAAGGATCAGGTTCTCTGCGAACGCGTTGCGGACGCCGTGGGGAGTTCCTGCCGGGGCGAGAACCGCGTGGCCTCTGGCGAGATCTTTTTCTTCGTCGCCGACGGTGAAGCGTCCAGTGCCTTCGAGGACATAGTAGACCTTATCAGAGTTTTCGTGGGCGTGGACTTTTTGGTGCTGGCCGGGTAGCAGACAATACACATCGTAGAAGAGGCGTGGGGAGTCGAAGAGGCTGTTCTTCCGCATCTTCTCCTCGGAGAAGGCGATGGTCTCTGAGACGGGCTTGCTCTCCAAGCATTTCCTCCTTGCGGTGCGATTACAATCCTACTCTAACATCTTCTTTCGAACCGACCCGTCGTCGACAAGATCTTGACCGGCTTGTCGAAAAAGGAGGTTCAGTTGACGTTCCCTGAGGTGGCGTTACACCTCCCCGGCTGGGTAGAGAGTTTTCTCTTGGACCCAGACGAGGTGTACCCAACGGTCGAAGATCGTATGCGACTTGTGGTTGGGCTCGCGTGATCCACATTTGATTACGGGACTGGAGGACCGTTTGGGGCGGTGATCTTCGACCTGCATACGAACAGCCTCGTGGCGCCCGGCGTGAACCTCGTGATCTCCGCAAACTGCGCTATCGCCCACGCTAAGATGGTAGCGATAATGATCGCGCAGCGGGCGGTTGGAGACTTCGACCTCGGCGGGGAGGGGCAACCGCCCCACGAACTGGTCACCAGCGCCGAGCCCTGCGGCATGTGCCTCGGCACCACCTCCTTGTCGGGCATCCGCCGCCTCGTCTGCGGCTTCCGCAACGAAGATGCCCACGCAACCGGCTTCGACGAAGGGTCTAAACCTCCCGGCTGGACCACCGAGCTGGAACGCCGCGGCATCTCCGTCGTGCGGGACGAGCTTCGTGACGAGGCCGCTGCCGTGCTCCGGCGCTACGCCGAGGAGGGCGGCGTTATCTACAATGGCCGCCAGGGTGGTCAGGCCTAAACCCGAAGCTCCTTCGGGAAATTCGTGAGGCTGCGGCAGCCCCCCTCGATCACGACGACCAGGTCCTCGATGCGGACGCCCCCTATCTTCGGGTCGTAGAGGCCAGGCTCTACCGTGACGACGTCGCCGGATACGAGCTCTTCGTCGGCCGAAGAGATGCGCGGGGCTTCATGGATTTCGAGCCCCACCCCGTGGCCTGTGGGATGGATGAAACCCTCCTGCAAGGGCTCGCCTGGCTTCTGGTCGTGCTGGAGCGTTTGGTAGCCAGCTTCGTGCAAGACCTCCGAGACCTGCTCGTTGATGTCACGGCCGTTAACGCCGGCCCGTATCATCCGGAGAGCTGTCTCCTGGCCCGCGAGAACCGCATCGTACATCTTCTGGAGCCCCGGGCTCGGCTCGCCCTTGACGAAGGTGCGGGTCATGTCGGCATAGTAGCGGCTCGTCTTGTCGACGGGGAAGATATCGAGGATTATGGGCTCGCCCACCTTGAAGGGACCGTGCCCTCTCTGGTGGGGGTCGGCGGACTGAGGTCCGCCGGCCGTTATGGTGCCGTCGGCGGCACATCCACGTCTCAAGAGCTCGAATTCTATCTCGGAGCGCATTAGCTCGCTGGTTAGGGTTTGCCCTTTGTGTAGCAGCGTGTCGTCCTCCGCCACTCCGGACTCTTTGAGGATCTCAACCGCGTGGGCGCAGGCCGCCTCGACGGCCCTTTGCGTCTTCTCTATGTAGGAGATCTCCTCTTCGGTCTTCGCGCGCCTCAAGCTCGCGAAGAGCCCGGCATCGGGCGTCACCTTCAAGCCGCGCGCACGCAGCTCGTCAGCATAGAGTACTCCTAAAGACGGTGGCACGGCGACCGGGGAGGATGCAGCTCCGAGCCTTTCGAGGAGGACGGCGGTCGCGGCGGCCAGAGCCCGGCCACCGCTTTTCAGTTCCTTCGCGAGGCTCAAAACCCCGAGCTCTTCGAAGGAAAGGATCCTGTCCGCCCGCGCCTGTTTTTTGGCCCGGCCATACTCCATGGAGGAGACAGCGAGGTACCTCTTGCCGTCGGGCCCGCCAAGGCGCAGACATATCACCGGGTCCGGCGCGAGAAAGCCCGAGAGGTGGTACGCTGCGGCGTCATGCTCGGGGGCGCCGATGACGAGGAGCGTCTGTTCTACTTTGCTGTCCATGCCTTTCCTCCCGTGAAGCGACTTAAGATCTGCTCTTTCTCTGCGTCCGTCGGTATTCTACTACCGACCTCTCTGCGTCCCGTTGATACTTCTATATAATCCTGCTCGATGAGCGAGACGACGAACATGCGGATCCGGATCGAGAAAGCTCTAGATAAGGTGCGTCCGGCAATGAGGGCCGACGGTGGCGATGCGCGTCTTGTAGAGTGCGACGAGGCGAGCGGGAAGGTCAGCATCCAGATGCTTGGCGCCTGCGGGGGATGCCCCCTCTCTCAGCTCGATTTCATCTACGCCATAGAAGGCCTAATCCGACGCGAGGTACCCGAAGTTCGGGACATAGTGGCGGTCCAGCAGTAGGACCTCTGATAGGTCTACTCTACTACTGACGCGTTTCTGGTGGCGGGTGGCGCATGAAGCGCCCAGGGGCATCGCCTCCTTCGCCCCGGAGAGCGAGTCCGTCCTGCCCAGGGATAAGTGCCGACACCCAAAGACATGAAGCGACAAAGCCGCGCTTCTATCAGGGGTTCGGCACTCCTAAATGACCAGGGAGGGACAGGGAGAGACACCCAATTGCGGTCAAAATTGCGGTCAAAAGTTAGAGGCTATTCGGACAGAGGGTAGGAGCTTAGGCAAAGGCACTGCGCTGCGACTAGCCTACCTGTTGCTCGCCGACTCGGAAAGGATCTGCGTCAGCAGGCTCGGCTCGATGTTGCCGCCGCTGATGAGCGCTACGCTCAGCCGGGCGGAAGGAAGCTCGTCCTGGCGAAATAGGTAGCCCGCAAAAGCTACGGCTCCGCTTGGCTCCGTTACTAGTTTTGCTTCATAAGCGAGCCTGCGCATGGCCTCTATGATCTCATCCTCGCTTACAGTAACAATGTCATCAACGAACCGCCTAATATAGGCGAAGGTAATGTCGCCCAAACGCTGTGTTCTCAGTCCATCTGCGATCGTGCGAGCTGCTTGTTCAGAGGTAAGCTCAACTATCCGGCCACTTCTCAGACTGGCTTGAGCGTCGGCGGCCACTCCCGGTTCAACACCGATTACATGTATGTCGGGACGACTAAGCTTGAGGGCTGTGGCCACCCCGCTTATGAGCCCGCCACCACCGACCGGTACCAATGCCATCTCCACGTCAGGCAGATCCTCTAGTATCTCGAGGCCGGTGGTGCCTTGACCAGCTATCAAGGCTTCGTCGTTGTATGGAGGTACTAGGGCGTATCCATACCCATTGGCTAACTTCTCGGCCTTAGCCCTACGCTCTTCACTGCTGGCCCCAACCCGCACTATCTCCGCTCCCAGTGCTGCCGTCCTCTGCAACTTCGCCTGTGAGGCCCCATGAGGCATGACGATGGTGGCCTGCACCCCTAGCTTGTGCGCAGCGTAAGCAACCCCTTGGGCGTGGTTACCGCTGGAATAGGCGATTATCCCTTGTCTCCTTTTCTCTTCGGGCAACGAAGCGATTTTGTTGTAAGCGCCGCGCACCTTGAAGGACCCTATAGGTTGAAAGCTTTCGGGCTTGAAGTAGAGAAGCCGCTCGGGCACCGAGCGTGGATAGAGTACGAGTGGTGTGTGTACTGCTACTCCCTGCAGACGTCGTCGAGCCAATCTTATGTCTTCCAATTCCACCATTGCTACCTACTCTACCGTCGAGACGGCGTTTCCAAAATACAAAACGCCTTGAATTGGGTTTTCGCGCCCTGCTGACCTGGGTAAATGCTCCAAAGACCGCCCTGTGGCAGGTCTCCTTTTCGCAGAAGAACCTTCGGGCGCGCAGATGAACGGTGACGGTACTGTCTGCCAGGGCAGGTCAATCAGCATCCTTTATACCGGGAGAGGGTCCTGCTGATCGCTTCCCGCATAATCGGGCAACGAGCTCTACGGGCTGAGGTTTTTGCAGAGAGGATGATGATGTTCGCGTCGGCACGGACGCCGATGAGATTCAGCAGCTTGGCAGCCCGGAGTTGGTAACTAATGTGTCCTGAGGGGCCGGAACCTTACCCGGTTCGGACCCAAAGCGAGATGAATCTGTCCGGCCCCTCCTTATAAGACCCGGTGCCCTCAAGTGGGGGGAACGTAGCAAGGAAAATGGGTTCCACAGGTTGCATCTTTATTCGCTGCTGTGCATAGGCGGGGTATTGCCACCCTGCACCCCTCCCAGCGCGAATCCATCGACGCTCTCTAGTCGTCCTCGCCACCAAGGGACGTGTGTGGCCCTGCCGAATGTTGACGACCAAATCTGCACGTCCCTAAGGTGTATGTAAAGTGGGGGCTCGTCGGTACTAATAGGTTCACCGGTAAGCCGTGCGACAAGCGCTCTTATAAAGTCGGCGTCGCGACGGAACGTGCCCTGGCAGTATGCTTCGGAAGTAGCCAGATATCCGCTGACCAGCATTCCCCCCACCAGGAGAGTAATACCCGTCTCGTCGGGAGGAACGCGCCCTTCCAGGAGACCCTGGCTGAGATCTTGGATGACCGCTTGGAGCAGTTCGTCTGCAGGAGAGCCAGACTCGCCGCGTTGGTGTGTATCGTCTGCCGCCATTACTCTCTTCCTCCCAGCTGACACCTCTGTCAGCTTAGCGTCCGCAGCACATCTCGCCAACCCCAACCGGATAGGCTATTTTCGGGCGCCCCGTAAGACGCTCTTAGAAGCATCTATTAAGGTAGATTAAACCCGAATGTTTTGTATCCCAGGGCACTGAATCATCCGAACACATAGCTAAACATACACTTTTTAGGTAAGTATTGGAGTAGGAAGACATGGGCCATAAAGAACAGAAGCATGGGATCGAAGCCTGCCGACCTAAGAACTGGCTGGTGCCCGTAATGCTGCTGACATTGCGGAACAGGAACTCTTATGGTTACGAGCTTACGGAGCGGCTGAGTGCGTTTGGGGTCAACACGATGAACCCGGGGACGTTGTACCGGACCTTAAGGCAGATGGAGAACAATGGTCTCGTGAGGTCCAAGTGGGAGACGTCCAAGAGGGGAGCGGCCCGAAGGGTGTACTCTATCACCGATGCAGGTGAAACCTGTCTTGGCTTCTGGGCCGAGTCGCTGGAGCAGTGCCGGGAGGAGATAGATGCTTTTTTCCAGATTTACCATAGGTGGCCAGCTACAGACGGTAGAACAAAGACGACGAGTAGTGAAGGTAGCCGCGTATACGCGCGCTAGGCAAGCTCACGGCCGCCCACAAGAAGGGAGTTAGCGGAGAGATGGCTAACAGAAACAAGGTTGATGAGGCGGCCGAAAGGTTCGTGGAGCAGATTACGCAGGGTTCTTACTGGGCGATCGTAGATCACGCTGTTGAGCTGCAGGAACAGAACTTGCGTTTCGCCGAAGGTCTGGTCGTCGACTTGATCCGAGAGATGCGTAGGCAGGCCGAGAGCAACCTGGTGATGACCGAGGAACTCACAGAGCTAGCCGAAGAGCAGAGCTATGCCTACCAGACGCTCCTGGAAGAGTCGGTCGCCGCTTATATGAACCTCCTGTATGCACCTTTCTCCTACTACGAGGAGGGCCTGAAGGCCGCCAAGAAGGCCCCGAGACGGCCACCGCTGCAGCAGAAGGGGTAAAGCCCTAGCAGGACAGACGTCCCAGCCCCTCTTTGCTGCCCGCTGGTAACCAGCCCTACCGCATCGGACCGGACTTAAGGGCTTATGTAGCAGGTGACACGTGTGGGTGTAGAATAGCTACTAACAGGTAGCCTCGTTGGACAACACTACGTATTCTCGCCGTCTCTCCAACGAGTAGCTATCTTTTATTGGCCCGTCCCCCTACAAAAACAACCGATGCGAAGTGCTTGCTATTATCCAGGGGGACGGGTGAAGCTCACGGGTTTAGCGACAGCCCAGCGTTGGTAACTAATGTGTCCTAAGGGGCCGGACCATTTACGCGTGGTTCCCGTCCGGCCCCTCTTTAAGATCCGATGCCCGTATTGGTGATAGTGGGGGAAAAAGGGAAGGAGATACGGGCGTCGGGCAAGGTGTAGGATGAACCAAGCGTAAAGCCGGCGCATGACTCAAATGAACCATTTTTGCTAAAGAGCTTGTCTGTCTCGGGCGGTAGGTTGTAGGACGCGTGCTCTGGTGTAGCCCATGTCCGCTGCGGGTAAGTTCGCCCGGCTACGTATAGGAGGGGTTTAAATCCGTCAAAAAGCAATGCACCTTAAGGCTCATTTTCCTACACCGTGTGGAACAGTTGCATAAGATTTGAATACTATATAGAGTGCCTGCTGTAAAACGTGTGCCAATAGGTGCTACCTAACTAGGGTCGCGAGACCCAAGGTGGCCGGTTTTGCTTTAGTGAAGCGGGAAGTAGGAGAAAGGTTAGGAAATAACGCGCCTACTATTGGTAGAGGACCACGCTGCCTTCCGAGAAGCCCTAGCCTCCTTCTTAAACCAGGAGGAGCAGGACTTGGAAGTGGTG
>DASQSI010000364.1:0-6035 GCA_035642415.1 Rubrobacteraceae bacterium | reverse complement strand
ACCTGGGTCGGAGAAAAGCCCGGCGGTGGTCTCCTCGCCAGCGCCACGTACGCATCCCGGGTCTCCGCTGAGGGAGGTAGGATCCGGCTCTCCAACGAGCACCTCGGGTACAGGTGGGTCACCCTCGAGGAGTGGCTCGAGCTCCCCAGTTGGTGGAGCCGCGAGAACATCTTGCGCGTCGCAGCTCCCGTAGCTGCCCTCCCCGAAAGAGCGCTCCCCGAGCCTCCGCCGCCCGCCCTGCCCCGTCCCGGCGTCGTCCTCGCGGCCTTGGGCGCCGGGGCGGTCGTTGTAGACCTGCGGGACGACGAGCCCCGGGTGCTCTTGTTGAGGCGCCGGAAGCCACCTATAGGGCTCTGGGAAAACCCGGGCGGCATGCTCGAGCCTGGCGAGGACTTCGCCCTTTGCGCGCGGCGCGAGACCTTCGAAGAGACCAACCTCAATGTCGAGCCTGAGGTCGTATGGTGGGCCCGGGTCGAGCCCTGGCGCTCGCCCGACGATCTCGAGCTCTACGCAGGGGTCGGTTTTCTCGCCCGCCATCCGGGCGGCGAGGTCCGCCTCGAAAGCTCCGCCCACGACGCCTATACGTGGGTCACCGAGGAGGAGTGGCGTCGCCTGAATACCTGGTACACCGGGGAAGAATCTGACGTTCTGTGGGCCACCATAAGCGAGATGGAGGCGTGATGGGGGGAATGCTCTGCAGCCGCCACCTGTTCTTCGCCTTCCATGGTCCTTTCGGCGAGGACTGAGTGAACGAGTTCGACCTCATAGGCCGCCTCTCGAGCCGTCTCCCCGCCCCGCCTCCGGAGGTTGTCGTCCCTATCGGCGACGACTGTGCCGTGTTGCGCTTCGGGGACGCCCTCTGGGCCGCCGCCACCGACATGCTCGTTGCGGGGCGTCACTTCGAGCAATGGGCCGCCCCCGAGGAGGTGGGCTATAAGGCCGTCGCGGTCAACGTCTCGGACGTCGCGGCCGTGGGGGCCGTACCGCGTTTCGTGCTCGCCTCTAGCGGTGCGGATGAGGCAGAGACCACTTTACGCTGCATGGAGGGCGTTCTGTGGGCGTGCGAGGAGTTCGGGGCATACCCCTTGGGAGGCGACACTATCCGGGCCGCGGCGCTCACGGTGGACGTGGCTATCCTCGGGCAGCTCGCTCACGCGCCCGTGCTGCGGTCCGGAGCACGTCCCGGCGACCTTCTAGCTGTGAGCGGCGAGCTCGGGGCATCCGCAGCGGGCCTCCTCGCCCTGCAGAGAGGCGATGCCGGACCGGAGCGCCTCGTGAAGAAGCACCTGCGCCCCGAGCCGAGGGTCGCCCTCGGGCGTACGGTGGCCCGGCTCGGGGCGCACGCTATGATCGATCTCTCTGATGGGCTCGCCGCCGACGTGCGTCACCTCTGCCAGAAGAGCGGTGTCGGCTGCCGTATAGACCTGGATCTTTTGCCCGTCGCTGGCGACACCCGGGAATACCTTTGCTCCATAGACCGCGACCCCCAGATCCTCGCGGCAACCGGCGGCGAGGACTACGAGCTTCTCATCTCCGCCTATGAGGATGCCATTAAAGAGCTAGAGGCTGAGTCGGATGCGCCGGTTACCGTGATCGGCGAGATGACGCAGGAAGAAGTAATTTTTCTGCGTAATGGCGAACCGGTTGAGAACCTCTCCGGTTGGAACCATTTCACTGGTTTCTGAAGGAGTTAGAAGGCCCCTCTCAGGGTACGCAGGGCCTTCAAAAGCTTTCTCCAGAGCGAAGGAGGACATATCCCGTGCCTTACGAGAAGCTCACAGATGTGCCGGACAACGTGAGGAATAATCTCCCCAAGCACGCCCAGGAGATATACCAGGCGGCCTACAACTCTGCCGAGGAGCAGTACGACGAGGAGGATCGCCGCCACCGGGTGGCCTGGGGAGCCGTAAAGGAGAAGTACGAGAAAGACGAGGAGAGCGGGGAGTGGGTTCCCAAGGAGGAAGACTGAGGCCCGGATCATAGGCGTATACGGGTTTTAGCGCAAAGCCGATGTCACCATAAAACAGCCATCCATGCGAACAGCCCGAGACTGTCTGCAAGAACAAGGGACTTCTTCCTAAAGTTGCTCGGCGAACCAGTAGGCCTTAGGTCCGGTTTAAGGCCAAGGCCAAGATAAGCAACGAAGCGTCTTCGCCCGGAGAGCTCCTTCCGCAACCTTGTTAAAGTTCCAAAGCCTTTCTTATCGACTCATCAACGATCTTACTTCGGGCACATAGCTATAGCGTGCGTACCAGCTTTACCTATCTCTTTTGGACTTGCCGCGACTAGCACCCGTCCAATGTTTTCAAGATCGCCACCGTGCTCGTGCAGGCTTGCCTTCGCTGCAGAAAACTCCTTAATCTCCGGGGACGCTGCCTCGATGGGGATGAGGTCAGACGACTATGGCAGCAGAAAAGAGAGCAAAGAGCATCACCTAAATGCTTACGAACAGGCCAAGGTTTGCTGGGACACAAACCATGAGCGTCTTTGAATCTCCCTCCCGGCTGCCGCTACAATATGCGTGGAGGAGGCTCGCGACCGAGGAAGGAACGGCGCGTGGAGATAGGTGTGGAGAGGCTGATGGTGCATACCAAACGCACCTTCGCCATCGCACGCGGTTCCTCGGACGCCTTCGAGCGCGTGGTCCTGACCCTAAAGGAAGACGGCCTCGTGGGCCGCGGCGAAGCCGCCCCCACAGGCTACTACGAGCAGGATGCCGCGAGCGTCGCGGAGAGCCTCGGGCGAATCCGGATACACGACCCGTGGGACATTGAGGGCACCCTAAAGGAGAACGGCTTTTTGCCCTCGGCGGCTTTGGCCGCCCTCGATGCGGCACTGCACGACCTCGCCGCCAAAAGGCTAAATGTCCCCGTCCACAGGCTCCTTGGCCTCGCCCCTCCAGAACCGGTGAGTGCCTATACCTTGACGATAGCGGACCTTAAGAGCACCCTCCGGGAGGTGGAAGAACAGGAGGGCTTTGCCACCTTCAAGATAAAGGTGGGGGATAAGAAAGATCTGGAGACGGTTGAGGCGGTCGCTGAAGTGTCGGATGCTGCTCTGTGGGTGGATGCGAACGAGGCTTTCTCTCCTGAAGAGGCGCCCGAAATCGCCCGAGAGCTTAGGAGCATGAACGTGCATCTCATCGAGCAACCCATCGCCGTTGCAGAGGGTCCCGAGGCGCTACGTGAGGTGACTAAGGCCGCCGCTCCCCTGCTGGTCATCGCCGACGAGAGCGCGGTGTGCGCTCGAGACGTGCCCCATCTTTACGGGTGTGTGAGCGGGGTTAACGTCAAGCTTGCCAAGTGCGGCGGTATCCGTGAGGCACTCCGAATGGTCCACGTTGCCCAGGCTCACGGCATGCTCGTCATGCTCGGTTGTATGGTCGAGACGTCTTTAGGCATCGCCGCGGCGGCCCAGATCTCGGGCCTCGCGGACTTCGTGGACCTTGATGGTGCCATGCTCCTCGCCGATGACCCCTTCGCCGGTCCGGATTACGAGAAGGGACGCATCCGCCTCCCCGCTATGCCGGGCCTCGGCGTGGAGCCCCGGTGATGACGAAGAGGCCACCCTCGCGCAGGTACGCTATCCTCGCCGAAGGTCGTTTCGAGGACCGCAATGCCAAGACCGCCCATGGCCTCATAGCCTATGGCCATAAGGATGCCGAGGTCGCCGCCGTCATCGACTCTGCCTTCGCTGGGCGGCGTGTCCTCGACGTTATGCCGAGCCTCCGGCGCGACGCGCCGATAGTCGGCACGCTTGGTGAAGCCCTGAGATACTCTCCGGACTCTATCCTCGTCGGGCTCGCCCCGGCTGGGGGGCGGCTGCCAGAGCCGTGGATAGGTATCCTGCGGGATGCGGCGGAGGCCGGGCTAGAGATCGTCAGCGGTCTCCACCAGCGGCTCGCCCCGATGTTCCCGGGGGCGAACGTCTGGGACGTCCGCGAACCACCTGAGAACATACCGCTCTTCTCCGGGGAGGGCTTCGACGTACAACCAAAGGTTGCGCTCACCGTAGGGACCAACACCGCTATAGGCAAGATGACGACCACCTTAGAGATAGGTCATGCCGCCCAAAAGAGGGGCATCGCCGTAGAGTTCGTTCCCACCGGTCAAACCGGCATCGTCATCGCCGGGTGGGGGATATGCATAGACGCCGTGGTTTCGGACTTCGTCGCCGGGGCCTCTGAGCAACTCGTCCTCGAGGCCGCCAAACGCGACCCGGAGCTGATTATAGTCGAGGGCCAGGGCTCTCTGGGGCACCCTGCCTATTCCGGGGTCACGACGGCCCTCCTTCATGGTTCCTGCCCCGATTGCCTGGTACTCTGCGCCGATGCCAGCCTCGAAAAGATCTTTACGAGGATCCCGGTTCCTGACCTGAAGGAGATCATCGATCTTTACGAAGGAGTCGCCGCCCTCGTCAAGCCCGCTCAGGTAGTCGCGGTGAGCGTTAACACGGAGAGTCTCGACGAAGGTACGGCTAGAGCGTTCGTCGAAGGTGTTGCGGCGACTACTGGGCTTCCGACAGTAGACCCGGTGCGTAGCTCCGCTGATCTTATCCTCGACGCCGTCTTGCGGGCGCCGAAGACGGTGGAGGTTGGTATCTAACGCCTCTTTCGCGCGTTGGAATTGTATGGTTGTTAAGCATCTGGTTATGTTAATATTCGGCTGTGGCACGGTGTCTAACCCTCAACGCCAGTTATGAGCCCGTGGCTCTGGTACCAGTGAGGCGGGCCATCGTCTTGGTCGTCTCCGAGAAGGCGGAGATCGTGGAGGCCAATCTGGAGCGACGGTTCCGCTCGGAGAGGGCCGAGTATCCTTATCCCTTGGTCATCCGACTCGTCAAGTTCGTCGAGATACCGCGTCGCTTGAGGAAGCATGTGACGAATGCGATCCTCTTTGCGCGCGATAATTATAGATGCCAGTATTGCTCCAAGCATCGAGACGAACTGAACCGCAAGGAGCGCCTGACACGCGACCACGTAAAGCCGCTCTCCCGCGGTGGCACGAACAGCTGGGACAACGTAGTCACCGCTTGCACCAAGTGCAACGCGCGCAAAGGCAACCGCCTGCCCATGGAGTGCGGTATGTACCCGAAGAGCACCCCCAAAGAGCCGCGCTACGTGGTGATGGTATGGTACTCGCGCGGTCTCAACGCTGTACAGCGCCGCTACGTCGAGCAGTTCTATGGAGAACCGACTTTCAGCTGTTAGTCATCAGCACGATTATCATCAGATCGGAAGCCAGAAGAGCGCGCCTGCGGCGCGAGCCCAAGTCGAAGGTCTCACTCCGCTCGGCATCGGCGACCATAGCTGAGGACCGATAGCCAACCTCTAATAGCTTGTTTATACTTTCGTTTCGTGTCAAAGTTCGGTAGGGGGCAAGATCTTTTGGATTACGACGGTTTCGCGGAGGCGGTGGAACACCTCGTCGGCAACGTCGAGCGTGCGGTCGCTGGCAAGCGTGAGGAAATCTTTCTGGCCGTTGTCGCCTTGCTCGCTGGGGGACACATCCTCATAGAGGACGTTCCGGGAGTGGGAAAGACGCTCCTGGCGAAGTCGCTGGCGCGTTCGATCGCGGGCGACTTTCGTCGCATCCAGTTTACGCCCGACCTCTTGCCCACCGACGTCACCGGCCTGAACGTCTACAAGGGGAGCGAGAGAGCTTTCGAGTTCTGGGCAGGACCGGTCTTCGCCAACGTGGTCTTGGCCGACGAGATCAACCGCGCAAGCCCTAAGACCCAGAGCGCGCTTCTGGAGGCGATGGAGGAGGGCTCCGTGACGGTCGACGGCACGACGCGCCACCTGCCCGAGCCATTCGGCGTGATCGCTACCCAGAACCCCGTGGAGCACGAGGGGACGTACCTGCTGCCGCACGCCGAGCTCGACCGTTTCATGATCAAGATGGCCTTGGGTTACCCGGATGGAGAGGCCGAGATCGACCTGCTGAGGCTCTCCGCAGACCCGGTGGCGGACCTGCGCCCCGTGGTGAGCCTCGCTGAGTTTGTGAACATGTGCGTGCTCGCTGAGAAGGTCTACG
>DASQSI010000363.1:0-3050 GCA_035642415.1 Rubrobacteraceae bacterium | reverse complement strand
GGCTCATCGCGCACGGAGTGCGCTTCGAGGGGCCACTAGATCGCTTCGCCGATAGGGTGATCTCCTTCGAGGACCCCGACGGGCTGGGCCTAGAGCTGATGGCCCATGCTGACGCGGAACGTCTCCCATACTGGGAGGAGGGGCCTGTACCCGCAGAGAGCGCGATCCGGGGCTTCTACGGCGTGACGCTTTGGGAAGAGGGCTACGAGAGAACGGCAAAGCTCCTCACAGAAACGCTGGGTTTCGAGCCCGCACAGGAAGAAGGCAACGGTTTTCGCTACATAGCCGAGGGTGGCGGGCCCGGCAGGGTGGTGGACGTGTTGTGCGTTCCCGACGGGCGGCGCGGCATCGTAGCCGTGGGCACCGTCCATCACGTGGCCTTCAGGGCTGCGGATGAGAAGCAGCAGCGGGAGTGGCGTGAAGAAGTGGCGCGGGCCGGGCTCGACGTGACTCCTGTGCTAGACCGGCAGTACTTCCGCTCGATCTACTTCCGCGAACCTGGTGGGGTCCTCTTCGAGATCGCCACCGACCCGCCCGGCTTCGCCATCGACGAGGATCCGGAGCGCCTCGGCGAGAACCTGAAGCTCCCGGCCTGGCTGGAGAGCCGCAGGAGGGTGCTCGAGGAGGTGCTACCCCCACTCAAGCCGCCCCGTGTACACCAGGAAGCCCCTCCCGAAGAGAGGACGCTCGGTTTCGAGCACCGCTTTATCGCCGGAGAGGACGTGGGAACGTTGCCCACCCTGCTGCTCTTACACGGTACGGGCGGGGATGAGACCGACCTGATCCCGCTCGGAGACGAGCTGGCGTCCGGGGTGAACCTCCTCAGCCCGCGGGGCAAGGTTTTAGAGCACGGCATGCCTCGCTTCTTCAGACGGCTGGCTGAAGGGGTGTTCGACGAAGAAGACCTCAAGCTCCGTACTGGGGAGCTGGCCGATTTCATCGAAGAGGCCTCCGGAAGGTACGGCTTCGACCCGGGTAACATCTTCGCCGTCGGTTTCTCCAACGGGGCCAACATAGCCGGGAGCCTGCTCCTCTCGAATCCAGGGCTCTTGAGAGGTGCGGTCCTCTTCAGGCCGATGGTGCCCTTCGTACCCGAGACAACGCCGGACCTTTCGGGGAAACCGGTTTTCATCGGAGCCGGAACGCGGGATCAGCTGGTCCCCCGGGAGGACACCGAGCGCCTCGCAGAACTCCTCAGGGAAGCCGGTGCCGAGGTCGAGCTGCGCTGGCAGCCCGGCGGTCATGGCCTGGAGTACGAGGAGGTCGACGCGGCCAAAGGGTGGCTGGGGAGAGTGCTAGAAGGGCGTAAGGGAGCGGCGTAGCGGTGGCCGATCACGGCAAAAATCTGGAGTTCGTGCGCAGTTGCTCCGGGAAGAGATGCCCGGCGCCACCTTTGAATACACCACGCAGCTCGTGGAGGGTGAGGCAGCCTTCCTCGAATGGACCGCTCGCTCGGAGAGCGTTAGGGTGACCGACGGCGCAGATTCGTTTTTCATCCGGGACCGGCTCGTGGTGGCTCAGACCATTCACTACACCGTAGTGGCGTTGGAGCAGGGAAAGTGAGCGGAAAGATGTTGTAGAGCTTTAGTTACGACGTACTTAACCAAACTTTCACCGGCTGTTAACTTGGCTTCCCTGCCTACTCACTAAAATCTTTCTCAGTTGGTTTGGCTTGCAGCCTTTTAGGAGCAGAGGTTGTGGACGTCGCTACGATACTTATGCGGGTCGATTTGCCGGTGAACTTCGTGATCCTGTTCGGCGTTGTCGGGACCCTTGCCGCCATCGTGTTCTTTGGCGTTTTGGTGGAGGTGAAACGAGAGCGTCGGCAGCACGCAGAAAAAGGGCACTAAGATCCGTCTTCGCAACATTATCGGGCTTGGGGGCTTTAAGCAGGGGGAACCGAGATGCGCGTAGTAGATAACTAGTGTGTTTAAGGAGCCGGGGAGAGCTGCAAGGATCCCATCTGAGGGCTTCTGATGAGCCCGGTAAGAGCGAGGCACATATACGGGAGGAAGAAGCGCACCCTTGGTGGCGTAAACTACTCTTTGGGTAGAGCAGGGAGAGGAGAAGTGGATGCCGAAGAGATTCAAGGACCCTATACAGGTACCCACGGTCGTAATAGACGGGCTAGAGACCGTACTAGAGTCCAAAGAGACGAACATGCAGGACTTGAGGAAGGTACAGGCTACGGCGACCCGCTTGGGTTACCCCGAGGTCGTGGACTGGATCGAAAAGCATCCTCACGAGTACCAAGAAGGTATATTCCGCGGTTTTGTGGTCGCCCAGCAGACCCAAGCGTGAGTTTTGACCGTCTTTTTCTTCAGCCTTAGGTCCGTACGAACCTAAACCTTAACTAATGCTCTAGACAACTCTTAAGGCGAGTCACAGCTTGACCATAACAATTGCGTCAAGTCGAACCAACTTGACGTTGTACTCGCCGGTTCATTGTGGGAAGTTGTGGTGTAGTAAGTCCTGCAAGCAGCGAAGCAGAAAGGACCAAAAACGATGCAGCCCGACCCATGCGCTCAGAGTTTCGTCCTCGACTGTGGTTGTGGAGAGAAGACGGTCATCTTTGGCCGTGTAGAAGATTGGCTTCCGCGCGATCCCGTCTTCAGGTGCAACTGTGGAGAGGGACTCACCTTCTCTGAGGACACGCAAGAGGAGTATTACGCCTCCTTAAAAGTGTCCTAAGGACGCAATCAATACCGTTTCGGAGAAAGACCTCGTGGCGTTTGTGCTCGGAGTACAACAAAGCGCCTCGGTAGCTTCCTAAACAAGCGAATCTAGCGCTGGCGCTCCTGCCACCGTCCCGCCAAAAAACAGAAGGAAAAGGAGAAATAGAACGGTTCCACCTCTAACGTGGAAGAGCAGCGAAAGAAAAAGCTTTGCCACATCTTATGAAGCAGTGTTAGCATCGAGGGCTAGCAGTAGCTATGATCCAAGATGCTCTGTGCTAGTAGAGAACGTAATCCGTGAGAGACTCAAGCACTAAAACTTCGCCTTCGACTCCTAATGAAGCCCCCTCCTTAAGAAACATTCTTGGAGGAGCA
>DASQSI010000362.1:0-2498 GCA_035642415.1 Rubrobacteraceae bacterium | reverse complement strand
TGTGGATGCCCTAGAGTCATATAAGATGGGTTGGGATCGCTTGGCGGAGGCCAACGAGGGCCAGACACGGCTCGCCAAAAACCTCTCAGAGGGCACGATGCGTAACCTAAGGACCCAGGCGGAGCGCAACATGGAGGCTGCGGAGGAACTGACTGAGCATGCTCGGAAGGGGCAAGAGGCGGGTCGAGTTCTCGCCCGGGAGTCGGCTGAGGCCTACACGGATTTCGTGGACTCTCTGTTCTTCTACTACAGAGAGAACGCCGGGGCAGCTGAGAGGAACCTCATATAGCCGCGATCGTCCCCGAGGATGCCCGCAAGCGAGACCGCGAGCAAGAAGTAGCCATCTTTGGTCAAGAAGTGATCCTTGCCCGGCTGTGGTAGGTGCTCACCTGTAGTTACTTACCGAGTAAGTCCGACTCGTCTTTGCCGATGTGTTAACGGTATATCTTTCGCCATTAATCCTCCGAGCTGCCCTTACTCTGCTTAGCGCATCTCCGAAGATGGCTTCTGGGGTTGCCGCCCGTCTTCGGCTTCGTAGAATCGGGGTGGCCGATGCTCTAAGAAGGCGCGCACGCCCTCCGAGAAGTCGTCGGGATCCACGTGCTCGAATGCTGCGGGAAGCCGTCCGGAGCCTGATCCACCCCACCTCTTGGCCGCCAGTACGGACGCCGGAGATTGCTGCCGTATAACCCTCGATATCTGCAGGGTCTCGCGCAGCCCGGACTTGTTTTGCGGCACGACCCTGTCCACGAGTCCCAGGCGCATAGCCTCTTCGCTATCAACGAGGCGACTCGTGTACACTAAGTCTTTCATCTTCGCCGGGCCCGTGAGGGCTGCGACGCGCTTGACGAAGGCTTCGCTCAAGGTGATGCCTAGCCGAGCGACGGGTATCCCGACGGCTGCGTTCTGCTCGGCGACTCGCATGTCACAAGCGAGGGCCATGAGTAACCCCGTGCCCAAGGCATAGCCGCGGATGCACGCGATGGTCGCCAAGGGACTCTCTTCGAGGGCGGCGGCACACTCTTCAGCCCGGTGAAATATATCTTCGACTCGAGTGAGATCTGACTCGCCGAGTTCCTTGAGATCCGAACCGACGGAGAAGTTCTCTCCTTCGCCGCGAAGCACGAGAACTCGAATGCTTTCGTCTTTGGATACACGGTGCACCAGCCAGGAGACGCTCTCCCACATCTCGGAATTTATAGCGTTCATCCTCTCCGGGCGTCGCAATGAGATAACGGCAACCCCTCCGGCAACATGCAGGCCTACAGGCTTATACCCCCCAACCTCTGTTTTCTCAGCCTCGCCGAATCCATTACCTGCGTGCTTGGAGGATCCCGACGATATCGCATCTATGATCCTCCCCCAGATAAAACCCAGCCGCCAGGCTCGAATCTCGCGGTGTTTGCCAACCTCTCGCCCCGACATGACCTTTACCCCACTAAGTCGAGTGTTGACAACCTCTCATAACAATCATAATACACCGTCTAGGTGATGGAGGAGGTCAGCATAGACATAAGCCACTAGTCCCCTAAGGGCCTTCGGACCTAGCCTAGTATGATGGGTTTCGACTACCTGATCATCTCGTACGCATGTCGAGAAGGAGTACTCCAAGACCTTCCCAGTCGTGGGCACCAAACTATATATAGGATTGAGTTCAAAGAATCTCTCGATCGGCCAGCAAAAAATTACGCACCTGTCTTTGACAGTTGCATTCATGCATTAAACTATGCGTCGAGGTAATGTGTCTGCTCCATCTATGAGGTAAGGTGAAGGCCAGCATGCCGCACGCAGGAAACGCAACACCAAAGAAACCACCTAGGTGCGCACTCGAACCCACATGAGGGCCTAATGCCATGTCGGGTGGTTCGTCCGACCTCGCGAAGGATCTAAAAACCGTCACGCCACTGCTCAAGCGAACACTGACCCGCCGCAGGATGCTACATATAACCGGCGGGGCTCTGGCTGCTATCTTGCTCGGCGGTTGCGGCCCCGAGGGTTCCGGCGTCGGGGGCACCACCGCGACCTCCACGAGCGGGGCAGGCGAGACCGTTACGAGGGCTGCTCGCGGGATCGTCTTCAACACCGCGTCCGAAGACGCGACCCTCTTCGACCCGGCTACCAACCGGATCACCGGTACGCAGCCTACCAACGCCGTCGTCCGCTGGCTGTCCAACGAGCAGCACTATTGGGACGGGAAGAGCATCTGGACCTACGACTTCCCGGACAACGAGCTTCGGGCCATCGCCATAGACCCCGAGTCCTTGCAGGTCGCAAGCGAGGTGCCCGTGGACGGGTCTGGTCCCGGACACAGTTTCGTGCTCTCCCCCGACAACAAACGCGGCCTCGTCAATTCCGCAGGTTCGGACTTCTTGGCGGTCGTGGACCCGACCGCAAGGGAGGTAATCGAACGGGTAGAGATGGGCGCCTTCCCATGAGACGTGGACCTCTCGCCGGACGGTTCGTTCGGCTACATCCCCGAGCGCGATCAGGACACGGTC
>DASQSI010000361.1:0-3339 GCA_035642415.1 Rubrobacteraceae bacterium | reverse complement strand
TTAAGAGCACCCGAGCGAATCCTTCGCCCGACAAGAAGACCGACCGGAGAGGCCCAAACGAGCCCAACATCATTAGACAGCTCGCGCCTCTTCGGGGACAATTGAGAGTAGGGAAAGGGGGTTGTTATAGATGACCGAGATCTACTACGACGCGGACGCGGATCTGGGGCGTTTGCAGAGGCGTGCCGCAGCCGTGATCGGGTACGGCAACCAGGGCCGGGCCCAAGCCTTGAACATGCGCGACTCCGGCGTGGAGCGGGTGTTGGTAGGCAACATCCATGACGAGAGCTGGGAGACAGCAGAAGCCGACGGCTTCTCGCCGACGCCGATACCCGAGGCCGTCGAGTCGGCAGATATCTGCTTCATGCTGGTACCCGACGAGGTCGCCCCGGGCGTCTACCGGGAGCACGTCGAGCCGTACCTCGGGCCGGGTAAGACGCTAAACTTCGCCTCCGGGTACAACATCGCCTTCGCTCACATACGGCCCCCAGAGGAGGTCGACGTGATCATGGTGGCCCCGCGCATGATCGGCGAGGCCTTAAGGAGCCTGTTCGTCGAGGGCAAGGGCGCACCCTGCTTCGTGGACGTCCACCAGGACGCCTCCGGCCATGCCTGGGAGGACTGTTTGGCCGTCGCTAAGGCCATAGGCTGCACCCGAGCCGGCGCTTTGCAGGTCTCCATGGAGCACGAGACCTACATGGACCTTTTGACAGAGCTTGGGGTCTGGCCCCTGGTCCTTAGCGTCTTCTTGAGCGCGTACGAGCTGCAGGTTGAGGCGGGCATCCCCCCCGAGGCCGTGCTCCTCGAGCTCTACGCCTCAAAGGAGCCCGCCGAGGTTATGGAACGGGCGGCGGAGATGGGTATCTTCGAACAGATGAGGCTGCACTCCCGCACCAGCCGCTTCGCCCACGCCACCCGCCTTCGGGAGGTGGACCTAAGACCCATAAAAGACTTCCTGCGCGAGGCGCTGGTAGAGCGCATCTGGTCCGGCCGGTTCGACAAGGAGTGGACAGAGGCTCAGGAGTCAGACGAACCCGTTTTGGAGAGGCTGCTCGAAGGGATCTCCCGACATCCGATCGTCGAGACCGAGAAGAGGCTTAAGCGTATGCTGAACACGAACGTTTCCGGGAAGGAGGAGTGATGGATCTCGCGTCGTTGAACTCCGCGCGGGTGGTGGACCTCTCGGTCGCCTTGTCAGAGCGGTTGCCGGGGACGTGGCCGGGGCACATACACTACGCCCACCACAACTGGAACTGGTTCGCCGAGGTCGAAGGGCCTACGGGCACGACCCGGAGCGTAGGCCCCTATCAGACCAACTTCCTCGTCATAGACGAGCACTGCGGAACCCACTTCGACGCCCCGACCCACTTCGTCCCGCCCGAGGGCTCCGGTCTGCCCTTAGCCGGGCCTTTAGGGGCCGAGACCGGCGATAAGGTGCCGCCCGCTGATCTCGTGGGACCGGCCGCCGTGGTGGACCTGCGCCACCTCTCCGAAGAGGGGAAGCCGGGGGTAAGCCCCTTTATAGCCGCAGACCACATCCGCGCCTGGGAGGAGGAGCACGGGGCGTTAACGGAAGGCGAGGTGGTGCTCCTTTATACGGGGTGGGACCGCCACTACGTGGAAGGGGAAGAAGGCCTAAAGTATATGCACGGCCCGCTGGTCACCTTCGAGTTCCCCGGCTGGCCGGCCCCGGCGCCGGAGACGGTGCTCTACCTGCACGAGCGCGGCGTCAGGACCGTGGGGATCGACGCCCCGAGCATCGGCTCGGCGCACGACCCGGTCCCGGTGCACCAGGAGGGCTTGAGCCGCGGGATGCGCTACGTGGAGGTTTTGACGAATTTCGGGAAATTACCGGTACGCGGGGCCTTTTTCGTCTTCCTCCCGCTAAAGATCGCCGGTTCCTCCGGTGGGCCCGGCCGGGCCATCGCCATGCTACCGAACCAGGGGTAACGCGCTTTTCGAGTCGTCAGCCACCTAGGCTGAGATACAAGCGGGCCAAGAGAGGAGGCAAGGAAGTTGGATGCTAGAAACGAGCCAGGCAGGGATCGAAGCCCCGGCGAGAGGGACCGCCGGTACACCGTCTACCTGATAATCGTCGCCCTCGCGGGCTGGGCGCTCGCCTCGTACGATCTGAACCTGCTGGTCCTGACCGTGCCCGATATATCGCAGGACCTCAACCTATCGGAGTCCCGGGTTGGTTCGTTGATCTTCTTCGTCTCCGCGGCCCAATTTATCGTCACGCTGTTCGTCGGCTACGGGATGGACACCTTGGGGCGTAAGCGGATGTGGATGCTGTGCCTCACGGCGGCCGCCCTCTTCACGGGCCTTACGTTCTTCGTGCAAAGCTTCTGGCAGCTGGTCGCCGTGCGCATGCTGGCGTCCGCGTTCGCCCAGTCGGAGCTCGCCGTCTCTATAACGCTCGTAAACGAGCAGGTGACCGCCCGGCGTAGGGGCCTTTTGTACTCGATCGTGCAGGGCGGGTGGCCGCTGGGGGTGTTCCTTGCGTCGGGCGTGTACGGGCTTTTCATTGGTTACGGGTGGCGGACCGTGTTCCTTCTGGGCATCGTACCGATCATAGTGGTGCTCATCGGGCGGGCCTTCATTAGGGAGTCCGACCGCTACCGGCACGTCCAAGAGGTGAAGGAGGCCCGCGAGGAGGGTAACGAACAGAGGGTGCGCGAGCTGCTCAAAGAGTACGACGTGAACGTCGAGGAGCTCGAAGACGTCACGGTGAAGCAGCTGTTTACCAGCCCGGGGTACATAAGGCGGCAGCTCATCCTGCTCACGATAGTCTGGCTCTTCTACTCTACATCCTTTGTGGCCACCAACCTCTACATCACCGACTTCCTGACGCGGGTCAAGGGTTTTACTGGCTCTCAAGCCGGCAACTTGCTCTTGGTCTCCGGGGGCATCGGCTTCCTCTTTTACGTGCTGGGCGGCCTGCTCGGGGAGAGGTGGGGTCGCCGGGAGGTACTCATAGGCACCGGGCTCCTGGTTGCCCCGCTGAACCTGGTGTTCCTGTTTGTCCAGGACTTCACGCTCATCGCAATCGTTTACTTCTTGATCTACCAGGTCACCAACGGTACGTGGTCCGGGGCGGGCTACGCCTACCAGGCGGAGAGCTTCCCCACCCGCATGCGCGGGACGGCGGTGGGCTTTTTGGGGGCGATGTTCGCCGGTGGCCTCCTCATAGGGTCAGCGGTGTGGACGTTACTGATCACGGTCACCACCCCGACCGTGACCTGGCTCGTCGTCGCCGTGGGTCTGGCTTTAGGGCAGTGGATGACGCTGCTTCTGCGCAGGATCCCGCCAGGACAAGAACTGGAGGCTATCAGCACC
>DASQSI010000360.1:0-31327 GCA_035642415.1 Rubrobacteraceae bacterium | reverse complement strand
TCAGGGCAAGGTCAGCCTACAAACCTACACCTATTCGCTCGATGCGGTCCAAGACGCGGTAAACGACCTCTACAAGGGCCGTTTGGCGGGTGGGCGGGGCATTCTCATCCCAGAGGGCGCTGCAGCGTAAGGAAGCTGTTTAGCGATGAGCTTTTCAGCTGGCGACTTTCAGCTGTGAGCAAGATTGTGAGAGCGAAAGCCGACGGACGAGGCAGTACGCTGAGCTAGAGATCCGAAGATCAGTCGTGCTCCGTCTTGCGCTGGCGACATCCGCTTACCGAGAAGAAGCTGGCTGCTGATGGTCAATAGCTAATATCCTTCGGAGGCGGCTGGTAGATCCGGCGTGCCCTTTGCAGAAAAGACGGCACGGACGACGGCCTCCGCGACCACACGTGCACCCCACGCACCGATGATGTCGGGGACCGCTGCGGAACTCACGGGCACATCGGGTAGCGCGTCAGATAGTTCGTCGGTAGCCTCGCCTGCCGGCCCGCCTATAGAGGCAGCAAAGACCAAGTCACCGTCGACGGAGGTGTGAACCGGGTAGACCGCACGAGCGATCCCATCGTGAGCCATCTGGGCAACCTTGGTAACCCCAGGCTTGGTGAGTCGGGCGTTGGTCGCCACGAGCGCTAAAGTGGTATTCTCTGCTCTCCAGCGTATAAAGGGCGCCGCCTCCATGAAGTGCTCCACCGAGTCGGCGAGCGTGCCGTCCTCCTTACGGGAGCCAGCCAGTATCTTGCCCGTCGAGGGGTCGCGCACGTCCCCGAAGGCGTTGACGACAGCCAAAGCCGCGACCACGAGCCCGCCCGGAAGCGCGGCTGAGGCGCTTCCAAGGCCGCCTTTCATCGCCCGCTCGAGCCCTAAGACCTTCCCGACGCTCGCCCCCGTCCCCGCGCCAACGCTACCCTGTGGGAAGTCTCCGCTCCGAGCGGCAGCAGCTGCTTCGTAACCCATAGCTGCATCAGGACGAACCATGGCATCCCCAACCGCCAGGTCAGAGATGACGGCGGCGGGTACTATGGGGATACGGGCTACCCGCACGTCGTAGCCGACCCCCTTCTCCTCGAGAAAGCGCACGACGCCGTCCGCGGCGCCGAGGCCGAAGGCGCTGCCACCGGTTAGGAGGAGAGCGTGGGTCTCTTCGACCCGTCCTATGGGATTCAATAGGTCCGTCTCGCGGGTCCCCGGCGAAGACCCGCGCACGTCCACACCAACGACCGCTCCTGCGGGGGTGTCGAAGAGGACCACTGTGCAGCCTGTGAGGCCTACTTCGTCGGTGGCATGGCCTACGAGCACGCCCGGAACATCGCAGAGGTTACCTAACAAGGGGACTACGGAACCGGAGGGTTCCCCGACTCGTCTGTGGCTTGCGATTTTTCCCAATCTTCAGGATGGGCAGGCGTAATGCTGGGGTTCTCAGGTACGAGGCGCCCCAAGGGGACAAGCTCGCGGTCGCTCTGCTTGGGGCCAAACTGGACGAAGACAGAGTCTTTGACCATAGAGTAGTCCACAACCCGCCCCTCCCTACCTTCGAGCTCCACGGTAGTGTTCTTGAAAGGAGCGCGTTCCTTGAACTCTTTGTAGGTGTCGTGCTCGTAGCGCATGCAACACTTCACCTCGCCACAACAGCCGATAATCTTGTCGTTGGGCGTGATGCCCTGCTGTTTGGCGAGCCTGACGTTCACCGGTCCCAGGCTCCGCGCGCCGCTCCAAGTAGCACAGCAAAGAGGGATACCGCACGTATCGCACCCACCAGTGTCGGACGAACGCTCGATAAACGTGAAGCGCCGCAGCACAACCCGGGCTTCGTAGACCCGTTCGAGGCCCTCTCGTACCGGATCCAAGTTGGGATGACCTCCAGACTGGTATTTGACTTCAATGTAAGAGCCATCCAGGGAGACGTCACAGCCGACAAACTCGACGCTTTTTATGTGGTGATCGCGCGCAAGCTTCTGAGCTTCTTTGCGGACCTCGCGCCCCAGCTCCCGATGGGCACCGTCTTTCACCTCGTCTTCGAGCGTAGTGACACGCACAATGTCGTAAGGAGACATATAAGGCTCGCGACGGCGAGGCGTTAGGGCAACACGACCGATGAAGGTGCCCTCCTCGGTCTGGACGACAACCTTGTAACCGACCCTCAGGTCGAGGTCTCGGGCATAGCAAAGCTTCGCGACACCCATGCCGGGGATGCGGATGTCTACAAGCCGGGGGAGATCTCTAATATCTTCTGCCGAGTTTGTGATAGCGCCACCTCCAAGATCGCCTCAGGAGACACATTATACGTGAGCTTGCCTTTGGCTTCTCCGAAGATCCGGGCCACCTCCGCCCAATCCGTCCCCGGACGCTCCGCCGCGAGGGCTTCGATCTCCGCTACCCAGTCTATGTTCGCCACGAGCTCCGGCGCCCCAGCCGCCGCCACCGCTGTGTCCCTGTAAAAAAGCGCCAAGAGCTCGAAAGCCTCTGCCACCGTCCTATTCTGCGCTGCCCGACCTGCCCTTTTCGCCGCTTCCCTGGTCCGCCGATCCGGCTCTCCGTCGACGCTGTAGGGCGCCAGGTAGGCCCTCTCTCGGGCCATCCCTACGTCCTCCGCACAGGCTATGATCTCCTCGATCACCCTGTAGCGCTCCTCCAAGAAGTCGTTGAAAGAAAACCCCGCCCCAAAAATGGTTTCTCGTAGCTTCTTAAACTCGTCTTCCTCCGCGTACCGCAGCGCAAGCCCGACGCTCCCCCGGCCCAACGCCGCCGCAATGCGTGCTTCCCTCTTGGGGTGCCCTCGTTTCAAAAGGAAAGCTACGATGTCGCTTTGGGGAACGGGGTCGAAACGTATCCCTTGAGCGCGGGAGACGACCGTTGGCAAAACGCCCTCGCGAGAGGCGGCGAGCAGAATAAATACCGCTTCCCCCTCTGGCTCCTCCAACGTCTTGAGCAAAGCATTCGCCGCCTGGACGTTCAGGGTATCCGCTCGCAAAATGAACACCTGTCGCACACCTTCGAACGGGCGGGTGGTCCCCAGGCGCACCACCTCACGAATCTGCCCGATGCTCGTGTACCGACCATCGGCTTCGATCTCCGAGAGGTCCGGGTGGAGACCACGCAAAGCCCGGTCCTTCACGTCCTCGTCGCCACCCGAGACGAGCGCAGCCCCGAAGCGACGAGCTACGGTGCGTTTGCCGACTTCCGGCGGGCCGTAGAACAGGTAGGCATGAGCTACCTCGCCAGACGCAAGCACGCTCTGGAGCAGCCGGAGAGCCGGCCCGTTACCCAAGATGCCATCAAAAGTTCCCATCAGCACTCCGAAGTTTCAGGATCTCCCGCCGGACATTCTCCGCCAATCTCTCCGGCGGCAGCAAGGCGTCGAGCGTCCTTACGCGGTTAGGCTCCGAACGCGCGATCTCCTCGAAGCCCCTCTCCACCCGCCGCATGAAGTCGCGGCCGCCCTTCTCGACACGGTCGAGCGGGATGCCGGACTCGTAGGCGCGTCGAGCCTGTTCCCCTGGTGACAGCCGCAGATAAAACGTCAGGTCTGGCATCACGCCAACGACAGCCTGGGCGTTCAACTCTCGCACGGCAGCCAAGCCCAAACCCCGGCCTGCACCTTGATAAGCGAGGCTGGAGTCCAGAAAGCGCTCGCAGAGCACGACCCTTCCGTTCTTCAAACGCGGCAGGATCTCGCGTCGCACCAGGTCCGACCGGGCAGCCGCGTAAAGGTACGCCTCGGTCCACGGCTCCATATCGAGTCCCGGATCGAGGAGCACCGTCCGGACACGTTCGGCCGCAGGTGTTCCGCCCGGCTCGCGGGTAAAGTAGGGTGGCGGCTCTAAGTCGTCCAGAAGCCCCGCAAGATTGTGCATGAGCGTAGACTTGCCAGAGAAATCCAGGCCTTCGACCGTTACGAAAACGCTGCGGGGAGCCTGCGTGGCCAGAACTATACTGCGGCTCTGCGCAGGGCGTATTGATCAGCGGCAGCCACGTGGGCCTCGAACAGGTTGCGATACTTAAGACCCTCTGCGTCACGCATAGCCTCTGCGTGCCACTGCACTCCCACCAACCAGCGCTCAGAGAGATCGTGGGACTCGACGGCCTCTATTACCCCGTCGGGAGCATGGGCAACCGTAATCAGCGCTCCGGCCAGATCCTTTATCGCTTGGTGATGGTAGGAGTTGACCCGAAGGGTGGTAGCTTGCATGATCTTTGCTGCCTCAGAGCCTTCTTCCACCTCGACCTCGTGTGTCCATTGCCACTTCGGTGTCTGCTGAAGGTGTGCGATCGAACCATCGCTAAGCTGAGACGGGAGGTCTTGGTAGAGCGTTCCGCCAAGCGCCACGTTCAAGACCTGCATACCCCGGCAGATCCCAAATACAGGTATGCCTTCCTCGAGTGCGTACCTGAGACACGCCATCTCGAAGGCGTCCCGCTCAGGAACGGTCCAACCGAGCTCAGGGAGAGGCTCCTCACCATAGTAGCCTGGGTCGACGTCGCTGCCCCCGCTCAGCAACAGACCATCTATCTTTCGCACTATCTCCTCGGCCGTCTCGGCGATCGGTGGCAGAACCACGGGTGCCCCGCCGGCCTGGGCCACACCGGCTATATAGTCCAGATCCGTCCGCACGAAAGAGCCCAAAGGGCGCTGTCCGACAAGCTCTAAGTCCTCTTTAAGGGTGGATGTTACTCCTATTAACGGGGCCAAGAATGCTTATCCCCCAATATCCGGATTGATTCGCACTACGGTTACGGCTCGCCGTAGTTATAGCGTCGCAACGTAGCAGACGGTCGCGGCTATCGCCCAAAGGAGAAGGTGGCCACCTATCCGAACGAGTGGCGAAGGCTCACGCACCTCAATACACTCCTCAAGAAGAAGGAGACTCAAACGCTCCTCTATGTTGTGGACTTCTCCAGTTCCTTCGCCAGGGACTTCGAAGCTACCTTTTTTCGCCTGGTATTCGATGCACGCTCACCCCCTTTCACACCGTCGCTTTCGCTGTCCCTCCCGGCCCTTGCCGCGGTAGCCTGACGTTGCTCCTCTTTCTTCGGGCATCCCATGTTAATGCAGGTGATCCACGGTCTGCTGCGACCCCCGAGCACCTTTATCTCAGGTGCTTCGCAAGCGTCGCACAAGGTGCCAAGCGGGATGATTTCGCCCCGGGGTGGCAGCGAGTACGTCACCCGACACTCAGGGTATCCCTCGCAACCAACGAAGCGCTTACCGGTTTTGCGGTTACGGCGCACTATCAAGTTCTTGCCACAGTTCGGGCACGTCCCCAGAACCGAGTCCTCACGGATGCCGCTACGGACGATGTCTGCAAACTCTTCTTGTGAGCTCTCGAGGTGCTCATAGACTCTTCGCAGAACGCCGCGCGATTCATCCACCACGGAATCCTTACTGATCTTGCCCTCGGAGATCTCATCCATGCTTCGCTCGAGCTCGGCAGTCATCTCGTGGGTCGCTATCTCCGAGGCGAAATCCTTCAAAGCCTTCGCAACCGCTATACCAGTCTCTGTCGGCACAAGAGGATCGTCGTGGACATAGCCTCTATCGTAGAGGTTCTGGATGATCGAAGGCCGCGTCGCCTTCGTGCCGAGACCTAAATCCTCCATAAGTCGTATCAAGCGGCCTTGCCCGTATCGCGCGGGTGGCTGGGTCTCCTTGGCCAAAATTCCGGCTTCTATCACCTTGAGCTCCTGTCCCTCGTGAAGGGACGGCATCTCCTCGTCGGCCCGCCGACCGTATGGGTAGACCGCGAGCCAGCCCTCCTCGGTGACGACCGTGCCGCCCCCAATAAGAGGCTCTCCCCCGCTCTTCAAACGCACCGTAGTGCGCAGGGTCTTCGCGGGCTTTGAGAGGGTAGCCAGGAAGCGTCTTACGACGAGCTGATAAATCTTCCACTGGTCGTCCTGCAAGGCCTCTTTGGAAGCGTGTCCTGTCGGGTAGATCGGGGGATGGTCCGTCGTCTCCTTTTTGCCGCGTGTCGGCGAGAGCTTATCGCTCTCGAGTAGCTCGTCCACGTGCAATCCCACTCCTTCGACCCGTTTTAGCTGCCCGAGCACCTCGTGCAGATCCAAGGACCGGGGGTAGACCGTGTTGTCGGTGCGAGGGTAGGAGATGTAGCCCTCGGTGTACAAATCCTCGGCCAGCCGCGCAGCCCGCGAGGGGCTGATACCGAGGTTTGCCGCAGCCGAGAGGAAACCGGTGGTGTTAAACGGTACCGGGGGTGGGCGAGTAGCCGACTTCTTCTCGATCTCCGTGACCCTAGCCGTATCTGTTAGGTTCTCGTAGGCCGCCCGCGCAGCGGCTTCTTCCTTGAACCGGCCATGGGCATGGCGGGCAGTAAACGCTTCGCCGTTCTTGAGAGTGGCCTCTATCTCCCAGTAGGGTTCAGGGGTGAACGCCCGACGCTCGCGCTCGCGCTCGGCGATTAAGACCAGGGTTGGGCTCTGGACACGGCCTACGGAGAGAAAGGCGCTCCCGTAGCGCTTCGTCGCCCGTGAAACCCAGCGAGTCAGGGTCGCGCCCCAGATCAAGTCTATATCCTGGCGCGCTTCGCCCGCTGCTGCTAGCTCTTTGGAGACTTCGACGAGGTCGTCAAAGGCGCGCGCTACCTCGCTCCTGGTGAGCGCGGAAAAGCGCGCACGCTCGACGTGGTCCACAAGCTTCGGATTAGCTTCGAATACCAGAGAAAGGGCCTCAACACCGATAAGTTCGCCTTCCCTGTCGAAGTCCGTCGCGATCACCACCCGCTCAGCCTTTTTGGCCAGAGAGCGTACCGCCTCGGCCATGCCCTTCTCGGAGACGGATTTTTGGATCTCCGCATCTATGAGGCTGGCCGGCTCGACCTTTTGCCAGTTGGAGTACTCCTCGGGATATTCGATATGCAGGACATGGCCCTTGAGACCTATCGAGACGCAATCCTCGTCCTTCCAGGTGAAGGTATGGTACGGGATGCTCCGGTGCTTACTGTCCTTAACGGGACCTTCGGCTAGGAACTGGGCTATCTTCTTGGCCGCGTTGGCTTTTTCGGAGATTATTAGTCGCATATTGCTACGATTTTACACCGGCAAAGCACACTTTGTTGGCCGCAAATGAACCTTTGTTCTTTGAAGTCGGCCTTTTCTCTCGAGGCCACGTTTGGACCTTATCATAGACTGCATATCCCCCCTTCGTCCTAGGGCTCCGCGACTGTCCCTCGCCGAGAACGTCCGCCAAGCCGCTTCTCGTCAGCTAAGTTGCTTCTTAATACTTTATAACATCCTTATAAAACTTTGCAATATTCGAAGGCTCTTCACCAGACAAGCTCCCAAGAATGCTCTTGCCCAGGTTTCTAAACGGCCGGTAACTGGTAATGAGAGGGCAGGCGATCACAACCAACCGGTAGAGAGGAAAGAGGCCAAAGGGAAATGGTCAAATTGAGCACCCGCAACAGGCTACCGGGCACGATTACCGAGGTAGTCAAGGGCGAGGCGGCAGCCAAAGTCACTTTCAGGGTCGGGGATAACCACATGGTCGCCCTCATCACCCGCGAGAGCGCCGACGAGCTCGGCCTGGAGGTCGGCCAAGAGGTGACTGCTCTCGTCAAGGCTACCGACGTCATGCTCCTCGTCGACGAGGGCAGCGTGGCCTAGCTCCTACGGTGCTCGGCAGCCTTCCGAGTCAGGTACCTGGCGGTCAGGATCACCGCGAAAGAGAAGCCGAGCACCAAGACTGAGAGGGCCACCGCCGCATCGAAGTTGCTCTCTAGGGCGCTGTAGATGGCGAGCGGCATAGTCTGCGTGGTGCCCCGGAAGCTCCCTGCGAAGATGATGGTCCCGCCGAACTCGCCCAAAGCCCGCGCCCACGCAGTCACTCCTCCGGCTACCAGCGCCGGGAGTGCCAAGGGGATAGTAATCTTCGAGAACACCTGAGCATGGTTGGCGCCGTCCACCATCGCTGCCTCCTCTACGCCACGCTCTATATGACCGAAGCCTACTGTAGCCTGGCGGACGTAGAAATGCGTAGCGACGAAGAGCTCGGCCATCACAACCGCGGCCGTGGTGAAGCTGATCTCTATCCCCAAAACCCGCAAGTGCTCCCCAAGAATCCCCATCCTACCGAACGCGAGCAAGAGGGCTATGCCCGCAGCACTAGGGGGCAAGACCGCCGGGATGTCCACCAGGGTGTCGAGCGCTCGCTTGCCCGGGAACTCCGCCCGAGCCAACACGTACGCCGCCGGAGTGCCGACGACGAAGATGATCCCCATGGTTATAGCTGTGGTTCGGGCGCTAAGGAGTAGTGCGTCCAACGCAACCGGGGACGCCATAGCCCGCCAAGACCCCTCGTTCACCGTCCAGAGTACCAAACTCAGGAGCGGAAGGCTGATAAACCCCGCGAGCAGGGCAAGTGTAGCTACGGCGAAGCCGGACGCAAGTACGTCCCTCCCGTCTGTGTTGTCTACTCGCTCTTTCTTCAGCCTCAACCTGCCCTTTCGAAGCCGTGCCCCTCGAGCACGCCCTGCCCCTCATCGCTCAGCACGAGATCTACCCACCTCTGGGCCAACTCGGGGTTTTGAGACTGCTCGATTGTGGCTATGTGGTAGGTGGCCAGCATATTCAGGTTCTCGGGTATCTGTATGACCTGAACTCGGTTGCGGATGTCTGTCGCTACGTCGCTTTGGTATACGAACGTGGCGTCCGCCTCGCCCAAGGCCACCCTGTTGGCTGAAGCCCGCACGTTCGCCTCTCGAGAGACTATCTTGTCGAAGACCCTCTGCTCGAAGTTGCCCCCATACGCAGCGTCGGCGTTAGCCAATACCTCTTTGGCGTATTCGGCGATGGGCACTCCGTCCTCGGCCAACACCATCCGCGCGTAGGCCCCGGCGAGGTCTCGAAACTCCTGTATACCGGCCGGGTTGTCTGTAGACACAATCACTACGGGGCGGTTCCTCGCAAAGATCTTAGGCTCTCTTACGAGGCCCTCCTTCAAGGCAGCGTCCATCTTCGCTCCGTCCGCCGAGGCGAAGACGTCGGCCGGCGCGCCCTGCCGGATCTGGGCGAGCAACTCCGAACTGCTGGCAAAGCTCGTCTGTACGTCCACGTTCGGGTTTCGCTCTTCAAACCTACGCTCGAGCTCACCAAAAGCGTCAGTGAGCGAGGAGGCGGCGAGCACGGTCAGCGTGGAGCCGTCCGTCTCCTGCTGTCCTCCTTGGCCTCCCGAATTTCCCCCACACCCCCCGACGCTAGAAACAAAGAATAGAAGCACCAGCATGCCCGCAAAAAGGTTTAGACGGGCCAAATGCACGAGCGGTTGCCTCCTCGCTGCTACGCTTAAATCGCTGAAATCCGACCTCTCATCCTACGGTGGCGCAAGGGTTCGGTCTTTATGCAATGTGCACAAAATTTTCTACATCAAGAAGCCACGTCAGAGCCACCTCAGCGAGACGAGTATGAAGGCGACTAAGAGGGTGTTTGGTAAGCTTTTAGGGCGTGTTTCCAGGATGCTAAAGTGCTCGGGTCGAACGCGAAGCACATAGGAGTCGCAGTGAGGTTGGCCTTCTACATAGCCGACGTATTCGCCGAGGAGAAGTACGCTGGCAACCAACCCGCCGTCTTCAGGGACGCTGGCGGGCTCCCCAGCGAAGAGATGCAGAAGATCGCCGCCGAAATGAACTACTCTGAAACAACCTTCATCCTCTCCGAGGAGGAGCGCGACGGGGGCTACGACGTGCGCATCTTCACCCCCCGCGAGGAAATACCCTTCGCGGGTCATCCGACCCTGGGCACCGCCCATGTGATAAGAAGCGAGATTGTCGGGAAGCCCGTCGAGCGCGTGGTCCTGAACCTCAAGGGCGGCAAGATCCCCGTCGAGTTTGGTCGGAGCGGAGGAGAAGAAGGCGGCGTCGCGTGGATGGGGCAGACGGCCCCCGTCTTCGGCAAGACGTTCGACCGCGGCCGGGTCGGACGGGTCCTGGGCCTGAGAGACGGACGTGTCGATTCCGACTATCCCGTGCAAGAGGTCTCCACAGGGTTGCCCGCGATCTTGGTGCCGCTTAAGGACCTAGCAGCCTTGAGACAATGCGAGGTAGACCGGAAAGGATACTTCGAGCTTATCCAAGGCTCAGGAGCCAAGGCGCTGTTCGCCTTCTCTCCTGAACCCTACAACGAGGAGAACGACCTGAGCGCGCGCTTCTTCGCCGACTACTACGGCGTGCCCGAGGACCCAGCCACCGGTAGTGCCGGCGGGTGCTTGGCCGGGTACCTGCTGCGGTATGGGTATCTTGGGGAGGGTTCAGTCGACGTTCGGGTCGAGCAGGGGCACGAGATCGGACGGCCGTCCCTACTGTACCTGAGGGCGGGGGAGAACAGGGACGGTGGGATGCGCGTCTCTGTCGGGGGCAAGGTGGCGATGGTCGCCTGCGGGAAGCTTCTTTAGAAGCCTTGCCTGCCTAGTGTAGCCCTAGCGGGCGGCCACCGGGATCTTCTGCACAGCCGGGATCACCTCGGTTGCCAGGAGCTCGAAAGGTTCCTGCTCGTACACGTTGGGCATGCTGAAGATCGCATGGTCGATGCCCAGCTCCGCCAGCGCAGCGAAGCGTTCGACCGCAGCGGCCGGTGTCAGCGAGCCATCGCGCCCGTCCCGCGTCAGATGAACCCGGCCCAGAGAAGTCTTCTCGATCTGCTCGTAAGGACGTCCTACCGCTTCGCAGTGCCCCTGCAGGACCTTAAGCTTGTGCTTTAGCATGCCCAGGTCCGGATGCGCAAAGAGGTTACACGCGTCAGCATAGCGAGCCACGAGCCGCAGCGTCTTCCGTTCCCCGCCGCCGCCGACCAAGATAGGCGGATGCGGCTGCTGCACGGCTTGGGGCGAATTGAGCGGCCGCTCTAGCCGATAATGCTTGCCGACATAGGGTTTGTCATCACCAGCCCACATCTGGTGCGCAATCTGAAGCGTTTCCTCGAGGCGCTCAAAGCGCTCTGCCAGCGGCGGGAAGGGGACGCCAAGGCCTCGGTGCTCCGCCTCGTTCCAGGCGGCGCCTATACCGAAGTAAGCACGCCCATTCGAGAGCACATCTAGGGTGGTAGCCGTCTTTACGAGGATGCCGGGGTGGCGGTATGTAATACCGGTCACCATTGTGCCAAGCTGGATGCGATTCGTGCGGCCTGCCGCATAAGCAAGCGCTGTCCAGCCCTCCAGCATCTCGTTCTCTGGTGGACCCACGACGCTGATCTGAAAAAAGTGGTCCATGACCCATAGGCTGTACAAGCCGGCGCGCTCGGCGCGCTCGGCGATCAATCCGAAGGTGTCACCGAGCTGGTGCTGACCATTGGGCCAGGTGAAGTTAGGGACCTGCAATCCTAGGCGCATAGATAACCTCCTCGAAGATGTTCACGCTTACGGACCATAGAAAAGCCTCGTTGTAGGCGTATTATCGCTTCTGGTGCCGCGGCCCGCCGCCACATTCGCGCATCACCTTGAAGCTTTCAGGTGAGAAAGACCCCCAGCGTTCTCTAACCTTTTTCTTTAGTAGCTTGGTAGCTTCCAGCCCTATCTGATAAACCTGCTCGCTATTCCCTGTGGCTTCTCCTCACGGACTACCTTATGGTGCTTCTTATATCCTCACTAGAGCTCTCCTCAGTGCCACTGGAACTACTGCCAAGGGCTCCGCGCTTCGCCCTGATCCTGGTATCGAGGCGTTGCATAATGGATCGGCGATTCTTGTTTTGCGCTTCGTAGTCCCGCAATCGCTCGAGTTCCTCGATGCTTAGCTCTCCAAGCCTTTGGGTCACCTGATGCACGTTCAGCAAATCGTAGCCGTCGATAGGCAGTTCTTCGGTGTCTGCTGAAACCTCTTCGGAGGTAGCGGTCCTGGCTTGCAGTTCTTCTCCCCTCCCCACCTCGCTTCTCCTCACGGACTCCCTTATGATGCTCCTTAGGCCCTCGCTAGGACTTCTTTCGGCTTCCCCAGCGACGTCTTGTTCGGCTTCCCTGGCGCTCTCCTTGCCGCTACTCTCGGCTTCCCTAACGGTCTCTACGAAGCTTCTCTCGGCTTCTTTGGTACCCCTCTGGGCCATACTCTTACCCCCCGCTGCAGAGGCTTCCCTCAACCATCGGAGGTAGCCGCGCTGCAGATCAGCCCAGAAATCCACAGCGTGGACCATCGGTTCGCCTAGCGGCCCCCACATCCTCCAGTAAGCCCTTACGTTATCGGCGAAGCCGTGCACCATGCCCTCGGCGTACTCCCATCCTTGAAGTGTAGCCTTTTGGTCCTGTGACTCTGGCATTAGCAGCCTCCTTCCACCAGCCTACATTACAGGATGCATTTCCGAACTACGGCCGATTTAAACTAAAGGGGCTAGAGTAAAGTAACTAGAGCCCAGAGTTTGGCTCCTGACCCGAGGTGAGTTCTCCCTTGAACCACTCACAGAGCGGCGGGTTGACGAGAGTCCTTGGCAGCGTGGCACGAGCGAGAACACGAATAGGCTGGTCAGGCAGTACCTTCCAATGGGACCGACCTCTCAGCGCACAGCCAGCACGACTTATAGGACACATCGCTCTACTTTTGGGTACTATCCTGCGGAGGAGGAAGTTTGATACCGCTTAAAGATGATGTGCCCCACCGAAGATTTCCTTGGTTGAACTACGCCCTGATCCTGCTTAACTTTCTGATCTTCTACCATCAGCTAACCTTGTCCCCCACAGCTTTAGAGCGCTTTATCGATACCTACGCTTTCGTTCCGGAGCGGCTCTCGGCAGAGCTTATCGGGGGTCAACCGGCGGGAGGAATAAACCCTCTTTTGACTCTCTTCACGGCAACCTTCCTGCACGCCGGCTTCCTGCACCTGCTCGGGAACATGCTGTTTCTGTGGATCTTTGGAGACAATGTTGAAGACGCTTTGGGGCACCTGAATTACCTCATCTGCTACCTAGCCTTTGGTGCAATGGCCGCGCTGACCCAGTTTTTCGTGGACCCTTTGAGCACGATCCCCAACCTCGGCGCCAGTGGAGCGATAGCGGGGGTCTTGGGTTTCTATCTCGTTCTGTACCCGGCGGCTCGGGTACTTACTTTTGTCCCCTTGTTTATCCTATTCTGGTTCTTTCGCGTGCCTGCGGTCCTCTTTCTCGCCTTCTGGTTCTTTTTTCAGACGCTAAGTGGTGTGGCCACCCTAGAGCAGCATATAGAAGGCGGGGTAGCTTACTGGGCACACATTGGAGGTTTTGTGGCTGGGTTGGGGCTGGGGGTGCTCTTCAGAGTTTTAGCCAAGCGGGCACCTGACGGTACCTACCGAGCTCGCTGGTCTTAGGACTGGAAGGCGAAGAGCCATGATTTCGTGGCCCAAATGCGGCACACGAAAAGGGGCAGGGCAGCACTTGCTCTCCCCCGCCCGTTGTCCAGCACCGGGTGCAGACCTCCGGCACCGAAAAATCCCGGTTCGGCTACCTCCTCCTTTGCCGCAAGACAGCGTACGTCAAAATGCCCGAGCCCAGGAGAAGTGCGGCAGAAGCAGGCAAGACTACCGCTGGACCACCGAACGAGCCACCACCGCTCTTGGGGAGAGGCTCCGGCACGGGTGGTTGCGTCGCTTCTATCATTACGGTTCCTTCAACACCGGGCTGAGCCGCAGCTTTTTGCTCGACTTGTTGTACGGCGGGCTCGACCACCTCGGGCGGTCCTGCAGCTTCTATCTCTCTTAAGGAGCTATTAGGTATAGCTACACCATTTCAGCAGGATGGGGCGTTAAGCTTCATCAACCACCGATCCGCGACTCCTCCAGATCGAGGTCGCGCTGGATACGGCGCATGATCTCCGGGGAGATCTCGCCTCGATCCCTAAGGGAGACGATGGTTTCCCGCTCCGCCGCTAGCAGCTCGCTACGCCAGTTTCGCCAGGCCGCCGAGCTCTGCGCGTACTCCTCAGTAGTGCCACCCGCTTGGAGGCCAGCCTCGTAGCGTCGGATGCGGTCCTCATAGTACTCGCGCATGCGCTCCTCCTGGTCGCTTGACGGCCCCCCCCCTTCGCCATTGCGAAGCTGATCGAGTCTCTCAAGGGCCGCGTAGGCTGCCTCCAGGCGGGCGTTAAGCTCCGTGAGCGTGTCCTCCTCTTCGTCTCCCTTCAGCCTGAGCGATCTTATCAAGGGTTCCAAGGTGAGCCCCTGCAGGACCAGCGTGCCGAGGATTGCCGAGAAGGTTAGGAAGAGGATCAGGTTGCGCTCGGGGAACGCATCCCCGGCGTCCGTGGTCAAGGGCACGGCGAGGGCCGCCGCCAAGGAGACGGCACCCCGCATGCCGCTCCAAACCATCACCAGATGCTCCTGCCATGGGGCACGCAGGTACCTGTTGCGCAACAGGCGGTCGAAGACCGGGTGGAGGTAGGGCGTGCTGAAGAACCACAAGAAGCGCGTAGCAACAAGCGTGGCGTAGACGAGCGCGGAGTAGAGCAGTACCTCCGCGATGTAATACCCGCCGAGGTCTTCTAAGATGGAGGGCAGTTGCTCGCCGAGAAGGATAAAGAGCATGGACTCCAGGAGGAAGACCAGCATGTTCCAGAAGGAGATGTTTTGCAGGCGTGTAGACGCGTTGGGGAAGAGCCTCGGGTCCCTCCACCCCCGGTAGAGGCCGTAGGACACCACGGACAGGATGCCCGAGACGTGCAGCACCTCCTCGGCCAGCACGTAGACAGCGTAGGGCGTCAGCAGTGAGAGCGTGATGAAGATAGAGGGGTCTGTCACACGCGCCCACAGGGGCAAGACGATGCGGGCGATTATCAGACCCAGGACGATCCCACCCCCACCGACCAGGAGGAAGTTAAGGCCCGCCTCCCACACCGAGAAAGTGCCGCCGACCACCGCGGCGACGGCGATCCGATAGGCCACGAGCCCCGTGCCATCGTTGATGAGGCTCTCACCACTCACAACCGTGCCCACCCTTGCGGGCACACCCAAGCGGCGGAAGATCGCCTCTCCCGCTACCGGATCGGTGGGTGACAGTATTGCTCCGAGGACGAAGGCCGCTCCCCACGGCAGGCCGATCAAGGCGTGCGCAATCAGCGCGATCGTCGCCGTGGTTAAGAGCACCAGGCCGATGGCGAGTGCCAAGACCGGCCTGAGGTGGCGGTGCAGGTCCCGCGGTGAGGAGTAGAAGGCCGCATAGTTCAGGAGCGGGGGGAGAAAGGCCAGGAAGATCACCTCGGGGGAGATCTCCACGGTGGGCAGCCACGGCACGAAGCCGATGACGAGGCCGCCCAGGACCAGAAACACGGGGTATGGAACTTTCAGTACCCGGGCAAGCTGCGCGAGTAGCGCCGCGGCCCCAAGCAGGAAGATGAGGGACTCGATCTGACTCATCTACGCTTCACCCGTGCTTCTATCCCTCGCAATGCTTCTTACGGCTAGGGGCATGGATCCCGAGCAGCCGGCACTTCTGCTCTTCCTCAAAGCTACGCCATTGCACAGCTGCCGCACAACCGAGTAGGTCAATGCTCCGGACCACCATCTACAACTTGCCTCTCACGTACAACTTCCTTGCGAGGAGATCTTACACCCCGCGGGACGCCGACGACTCTTTTTATGGCCTTAGAGAAATAGCTTATGAGCATGATCCTTAAAAGTAATTCTTAAGCGCATTTGCAAGGCTTTGTGTCAAAGCCTTGCATTCTCACCCACATTGCTACTAAGAAGAGGAATTTTTCGGAGATACAAGCGGTTTTAGTAGCGTGTAGCAATCCAGCGGTAGGTATAGGTGCGTATAAAGAGCAATCTAGCCCGGTGCCCTTGTCCTTGTTTCCTCCTTTCCCACCACGTTTTCCTCAAGGGCACTGGATCTTAAAGGGAGCCGGACGGGTGATTACCTGGTAGGATTCCGGACCCTTAGCACATTAGTTACCTACTCCGGGCTGCCTCTAAACTCTTCCTGTTCAGCAGTAGCGTGCTCTTCTCGAGCTACACCCGTCTCCCTGATTATGAAAGTAATTGAGTCGCTTTGGGTTGCAGGGGGACGGGCCAACAAAGACAGCTACTCGTTGGAGGGCCGTTAAGAAGTCCAACGAGGCCATCTTAAAACACATAAGTTACCTAGGTAAGCTCGCCTCTAAACCTCATAGGTGTAACCCGATACGGTAAGGGTTGGTGGTAGAAGCCTGTAGTACAAAAAGGACGGGAGCCTTAAAACAGCCCTAGAACTTTCTGTAACAGCCCTACTAGGATGGCGCCCACCACAAGTATGCCCGAAATCACGAGTGCCCACCGTACATCTTCATCTTTTTCGAGGGGTCCTAAGTACTGAGCTTGGCCAGGTTCCGGCGGTAGTTCGGGGGGTTCCATAAGCTGCTCCCTCTTCGTCTTCGTACATGTACTACGGGGGCAGCATACTCCCTCACACCCCTTTTTGCGATAGCTCCCCCGCTGAACTTTCCAACATTGCACCAAAGAGCGCTAGGGAGCAGTTGCGAAAGATCCTCCGGGCGCCGACCAGTCTTGCATCAAACCTATGGAACACGCCGTAGGAGCGTCATAAAACCTGCTCTGCCTGCCGTGTTGACAGCTTGGAGGCATATCCTCCCCCCAAGCGACCCCCTCGGGGGCCTGGGCACCCCCTGCTCGGGTCCTGGGCAGGCCGTAAAATCTGCCGCTTAGCTCGAGCGGGCGCAGGATCCCACATAACAGAGACTGTTGGGGGAATCCTGTTCTGCTCACAGGAAAGGGGCCATATAAGTATTTGTGCTAAGTCTTCCTGTTAGCGTCCCCTAGGCGCAGCGGGGCGCACCGTTTGGCTTTTAGCGCTGTGGACAGCATGTATACTCGCGGTGATCATGCCCAAGCGACAACCGAAGGCCAGGGAACGACCACATCGTATACCGAGTCCACAGATCTGGGATGCAGCGGAGCAGTACTATCAAGCTTGCGTGATTCTGGAGGAGCAGCAACTGGACGAACGCACGCTTCTGCCGCTTTTACACTCTGGCGCAATCGCTCTGGAGCTGTACCTCAAATGTATTGGAGCTAAGGACCGCTACCAAAAGGTGGAGGACACTCTCATCCAGGACCTGGAGCGCGTTCACGCGGAGGCCTGTCCTACCCACCGTCTTAGGAAGCTCCTAAAAGAGATTTCTGTCGATACGCGGAACCGCCTGATAGCTACCTTTGAATCCTCCCCTCTCAGGCGACAGACAAGCTCTTTCGAGGAGCTTCTTGACCGATATGAGCACCTATTTGTGGCCTCCCGCTACCCTTTCGAGGAAAAACACCAAATCGAGCGCTACTCGCCGGAGACGTTATGGGGTTTGATCCACTTCCTCCGCGACGCAGCTAACCACGAATACGCGTACCACTTGTAACGCCGCACGGCCAATAGAACACGCGGCGTTACAAGTCTTCCGGGGACGGGATGGAGGTAGGAGCATAAAAGGTTCGGGTCGTTGGCGAGAATACAGGGTTGGGAACAAGTTCACGCCCCACAAGGCTTGGGATTAATCTTCGTCGACAATACTACGGTTCGTGCTGGTTCGGAGCTGCGCCTCAGCCGCCGTCGCATCCGTGCGCCTACCCACTATGCGCCGTACTAGAAGGAGACCCATAACGCCGATCAGAGTTGCAAACCACAGGGTGGCAAGGCGTATCACGAACGTTAATGCCACCGAGAGACCGCCTGGAAGCTCGGCAACCGAGGCGAACATCCCTGCCAGTCCCGCTTCTGCTGCCCCGATGCCGCCCGGTAGCATGCTCAGGACCCCCGCAAGCGAGCTCACTGCAAAGATGAACACTATCACCAGAAAAGGCTTCCCCGCCCCGACACCCAGGGCGCACAGATAAACCGCCAGGCACTCCAGTCCCCAGCCGACGAACGAAACGATGCTCGTGACCACGAGCGGTCGGAAAGCCAGAAGTTCGTTGGAGGCTCCGTGGAAGTCACGCATATGCGGCGCCAGATTGCTCAAGAGCGGGAGCTTAGAGAGGATCTTCTCGGTGAGGAGCGAGAGCTCCTTCGAGCGCAGGATCGCGATACCTATGGCCGTGAAAGCGAGGAAAAGGAGTAGGAGCCAGGGGCCAAAGCTGAAGGCCAAAGCACCAATGAGACCCCAGGCGATCATGCCGATACCGTCGGTAGCTCGCTCGGCAAAGACCGCCGGGGCGGTTCGGGCAACCGCAGCTCCTGCTACGTCCTTTACGAAAACGCTCTTTAGGACCTCGCCGAGCTTACCCGGTGAGATCGCCATGCTCAAACCAGCCGCGAAGATGGCGGCATTAGTCCTTAGAGGTATCCTCACCTTAAGAAGCCTAAGATAGTACGCCCAGCGCGCAAAGCGCACCGTATACGACAGGCAGACAAGACCCAGGATAGCCGGTATCAGGAAATAGTCAAAGCCGGCGAGAGCGGCCCTGAGATCGCTTAAGCCGGTCAAGACGGCGAGTACGAAGTAGACGGTTAGCCCCAGGCCTAGGGCCAAAACGAGATTCTTCTTCAAGCGTTCCACTCTTTGGTTCTTTAGAAGAGGTAGATAACCGTTGCAACCACAGCGATCCAGAGCAGAAGCGTAATCTGCAGCGGCCGGTCTGAGAGCAGCAGGGTATCCGGATCGCCACCACCATCACGGTGGGCAAGAAGCATGTAGCGCAAGACCCCATAGATCACAAACGGTATGCTCGCCATCATGTACGAGTGCTCGTAGGCGAAGAAGGTGTACATAGTATATGCAATGATCGTCGCCGCCAACATGATGTTCATCATCTGGTCGAGCATCTGGACCGAATAGTCCTTGAGGTTCTTCCGGTACGCCTCCGCTCCTTCGCCCAAAACGTACAGCTCGTAACGGCGCTTGGAGAAGCCTAGGAAGAGCGTGAGCAGGCCGGTGCAGACAACAAGCCACGGCGAGATGAACTCTCCGACCGCCGCCACCCCCGCCAGCGCCCGCAACACGAACCCCGTAGAGATGCTCATCACATCGAGTATGGCCACATGCTTCAAGATTGGCGCGTATACGGCCTGCAAGAGGAGATAGGCGAGTCCCACCAGGCCCACCCCAGGACCTAAGAAGAAGGCGAACGTTAACCCCGCAGCGGCGAGCAGGGCGGCGTAGAGGGTGGCGACGCGAACCGAGATCTCGCCGTTCGCTATGGGCCTAGAGCGTTTTGTCGGGTGCTTGCGGTCCTCGGCTATGTCAAGAACGTCGTTTGCAGAGTACACCGCTCCCGAGAGCGCGCAAAAGGAGAGGAATGCCAGTAGTGCGGCCGCCACGCTCGACACCTGCAAGGCCTCCCCCGAAAACACTACCCCGGCTAAGACGAAGCCGTTCTTCGTCCACTGCTTCGGCCGAGCCAGCCGGAGGAAGGCACCCGCTAACCCTATTGAACCACCTGCTTCCACGAACGAGGTTTCTATCACAAACGGAGGCAAAAGTCTCTCTGCTTGAGAGAAGGTCGTTCCCAGACGGGCTCTAGGTGTTAGAGATCTTGCTCCTCTTCGGAGAGTGATTCTTCGGTGAGGCCCGGGTTGACGAACCGGGCGATCAAGATGCTTATCTCGTACATCAATACCATCGGGATCGCCATCAGGATCATGCTGAACGGGTCCTGGCCAGGCGTTAGCGCGGCGGCCAAGACCGCGTTGACAACGATAGCGTGCCTACGGTAGCGCTTGAGGAACGACGCGGTGACGAGCCCGAGCTTCGCTCCGACGTAAGTAGCCGCCGGCAGCTCAAAAACTATCCCGAAGGCCAAAAGGAAACGTGTCACGAATGGTAGATAGGTATCGGCTGTGATCATCTCGTTGTACCTGTCATTTGCGTAGTTTAGGAGAAACTCCAACCCTACCGGCAAGACCACGTAGTAGCCGAAGGCCACCCCCCCTAGGAATAGGGACGAGGCCAGGCCTACCAAGACGTAAGTGAAGACCCTTCCCGTCTCGCCGACGGCCGGGGCGACAAACATCCACGCTTGGTAAAGTAGCACCGGAATAGTCAATACGAATGCCGCGTAGAGGACCAGCTTCATGTCGGTGATCAAGCCCTGCGCCGGGCTTAAGTTGTTTAACCGCTCGAGCCCAGAAGGTTTGAGGAGCCATTCAAAGATCTGGGGGACGAAGAACGCGGCGACGACGGCTGCAGCGATGAAGACGAGCGCAACTTTTATGATCCTCGAGCGAAGCTCTTCGAGGTGCTCTATGAGGGTCATGCGCGCTTCGTCGCGCGGCGGACGGGGACTAGGTAAACGCAGGCGTCCGGCCATATCTAAAAGCTTCTATTAGCGCTTCTGTTCAGTACGCTCCGCGCGGGCAGCCTCTTTGTGAATACGAGCGTCATACTTATCGCTGACGGCGGGAGCCGTCAGCTCCTCGTCCCTTTTTTCCTCGCCCTCGTCACGGGCTCCCCTCTTGAACTCTCGGATGCCGGTACCGAGGCCCCTCGCAAGCTCGGGGATGCGTTTCGCCCCGAAGAGCAAGAGCACGATGGCGAGCACTATGATGAGCTCTGTCGGTCCCACCGTGTTGAGCACCGGGATCAAAGCTAGATACATGCGGTCCTCCTAGTCATATTCAGCTCCCTCACGCCTATTTTATACGATAAGCATGATGCGGGGATCACTATCGCTTTGCACCCCCTGCGCTGCCGGTGGTCTCTCCACCCTTGAGCAGCGCTCCGATGCGTTCCTTGACGGCGTCGGCCTGCTCGCCCTCAGGCTCAAGCTTGAGGTACTCGTTCCAGTATTGGATGGCTTTGCCCTTCTCTCCAGCCTGCTCGTAAGCCTGCCCCGCGAGGAGATATGGCTGAGGTTTGTTTTTCTGGGCCTCCGCGGCGGCGGCGTAAGCATCCCCAGCCTCCTTGTAAGCGGCCTTGCGCTTCTCCTCGTCCGGCAAACCTTGCGCCTTCTTCTCGTTAGCCTGGCCCAGGTAGAGCGGGAACACAGGGTCTTGGGGGTCAGCCTTGCGACCCTTCTCCAGAACCTCCGCCGCCTTGTCCGTCTGGCCCTCTTGAAGATAGAGGGCGCCGAGGCGCTTAAGGACCTTGGGGTTCTCCGGGTCCCCTTCAAGGTCCTTCTCGGCCTTGGCTATCTGTTCTTCCGATCCCGTCTTCTGCTCTTCCTGCTTTCCCGATCCGCTTAGAAGATCTAGGAGGCTGTAATTGAGGCCCGTGCCGATGCCCACAAAGAGGAAGGAGCCCACGAAGATCACAGCTAGCGTAATGGCGCCGATCTTGGTCCAGAAGCTGATTTTGTTCCGGTCGAGCATCATATCAAGCTCTGTTCTCCTGAAACTCAACTAGAGGTCGACCTGATTGTATAACACACGCGGTACGTTCTCCGCTGTCACCGCTTACTCAGTAATCGCGATACTTAAGCTAAATTCTCCCAGAAGGAATCGCTCATTCTTCTTTTGGAGCGGGTTAGTGTAGTAATTGATGTAGTGAGGTGGCCTCCGTCGTATTCGATACCGCCAAAGCAACACGCGGCCATGCTCCAAGCTATACTCGAAACTCCCACGCCACCTTTAGAGGTACCTGGCAGGATTCCAGCACTACGACAAAGAGCGAAGCTGAGCGGGCCAACCCATTGCATTGATGCCGCTCGCTCCTATCAGCGCAACAATAATAAAAACGCTATAAGGCACGGCCTGCCAGGTGTCTACCGATCGTCCTGACTACTACCATCTGAACGGGTCCAATCGATCAACTGTATACCTGTCCAAGGCTAGAACAGTAGCACCATGGCAGGGTGGAAAGGCTTCCTATCTTTGGGCTTCTTCGTCCGGCTCGGGTTTCAGCGCCAGGGGATCGAGTTCGGGAAGGGGGGTATCGTATTTCTCGAGGCTCGTTAAAGAAAGCCACCGATCAAGCCTTCTCGCCAACCACTGCTCTATCGTGTCGCGAGGATCCTGATCGGCGAGGGCGGGATCCTCGGCATCGGCGGCGGCACGGACCTGAGCAGCGTACAGCCCTTCTAGTCGCTCCAGGACCTCTACGAAGCCTGCCACGGCCTCCTCGGCCTCGCCATCGAGAAAGTAGCGCTCTTCGCAGAGCCCCTCGTAGCGTGCTTTGGCGAGGCGCTTGTGTGCTTTGTGGTGTCGAACTTCGGCTTCCAGGATAAGCCGGTCGAGCTCCCGGGCGACGTCTTCGGCGATGGTCTTCGTGCGGGAGAGGGCTGCGGTCTCCTCGTCCAGGGCTTCTACTAGGCCCCTCATTAGCAAGGTGAGCTCCTCTGCCACTCCCCCCCTTTCACCTGAGAAGGTGTCGGGGACAAGAGCAGCCCTCCGGTTGTTCAGCTCTTCAATTCTCTGGGCGGCTTGCTCGGCCTCCGCCTGCGCTGCCTCCTGCTGTGCCTTGAAGCGAGAAATCTCGGCAGAGATTCCCTCCACAACTTTCGCTATAGCCTCCATTTGCTCCCCCTCCGCAAGCGATCCTCTTTATGTACTTCTGTCTCTGTATGGACTTTCGCAACTCTCGACCATTTCTCGCAGTTGCTCGCACCGCACGCCATCGGTCTAGGACCGCTTAATAAATACAAAGCTCTAAGCAACCGGCTATAAGAGCTTGCGAAAAAGGCTGCCGCTGTCTCTCTACTTGAAAACATAGCAGGCTATAGCCGTCGGCCATAAACGTTATCCCCCCGATAGCAGTACCGTGGCAATAGTGTCCACCGCCGCCATTAGCGTGATCGTCCCGATAACCATAAGCATAACAACCAACAAGTAGTCGTAGTCGAGAAGACCCAACAAATATTCATAGTCAAAGATGCTGTTCGCCTGGGCGCTGTTGACGTCTGTTGTTATGCTCCCATCAAAACCTTGCAGCTCTGCGCGCAGCTCCTTTAGATAAGTTTGTACCGAAGAAGGTTCAACAAGCCAGAGCTCGCTTTCTTCATCGCGGTAAGCCTCTAGCTCGCCCTCCTCTATCAGCTGGTGGACCAGTTGGATACTTATGCCCAATGCCTTAGCAGCTTGATCGTCAGCGAGGGGTAGCGTGGTCGGTAGACCAGTAGGCCACACTTGGTCGGTGTCTTGGTGCATGTTAGCTCCTGGTCACCTTTGGACCCGCTAGAGTAATGTTGGGAGCTGGGGTTAGGTCTTGCGTGGGCGAAGAGTCGGGACTCGCGAGGTCGTGTAGATCGAATTGGGTCGGCACATGGCATTCAAACGCCGAGAGCTGTGTAGAGCCGAACACCGTGACGATAGTAGGTGTATCGCAGACTTGCCCGTCAGCTATTTGCCCCTTTCCCAAAGGAGTACAGGTTCCCGACGGAGCGGTATAAGGGCTCCCAGAGCACGATAAAGTACCTCCGCCTTGAGGTACGTGAAACCTCCCAACGGTCTGTTCGGGTATGTAGACAGTGGTCTTCGCTGGGGTAGGAACGTTTTGCGCCACGGCGGGCACGGCGCTACCTAACATCGTCACTACCACTGCAGCCAGCAGCACCATCAACTTCTTGCTCAACATCTTTCCCCCTCCTTAGTACCTGCGCTCCTCTCTAGAACGCTCTCATCTCTCTCCCTCCGTACTCCCCTACTGAGCGTTTGCGCCCATCGCTGCAGATAGGGCACCGGAGCCCGTATTCTTCGTTAAGGCTTACGCCGAAGTCAACGAGTCAGCATGTCTGCCCCTTGAGCGCTCCTATCGGTGAACCACCGTTGGTTGTAGGCGGCCTGCGAGCATCTTCTAAATATAGTTAGCAGTTGTAGTAAGGTTAAATAATATTAAGTGTATAAGTTTATTATTAATTATTTTTGCGCCCTACAGGCAAGGCCCTTAGTTCCTCCCAGCCGTGGCGGCGTAGGTTTTGGGCAAGCCCGCTCGCTGTAACCAGAGGTTGCATGCCTAGCTCGTCCAGACTACTTTCGCCTGCTGGGCTCTCCCATACCGTCCGCTTCCAGGACCTCCGCCCCACCTGCGTCCCTTACGCCTCTGATAGGAGACTCTTCGGTTTACACACCCCCCGCGGCTACCTTTACTCAGAGCATTCACCACCAGCTTTTCCAACAGGCCCTTGGGAGCACAACCATCTCCATCATCTTGATCGGATGTGCGTTCCCAAGTACTGCTAGGGAAACCTTACGTATGGACATTATCGTATACCAGCTCCCCACCAATCACGGTCGCCGCCACCCCACCGCTCGCCGCGGCCTCTAGGATCTCCCTCTCGGGTTCTTCGCTCTCCGGCGATGTCTCGACCACCGTAAAATCCGCCCACTTCCCAATCTCCAAGCTCCCCGTCTCCCCCTCTATCCCCAAAGCTTGCGCCCCAAAGAGCGTCGCAAGCTTCAGGCCTGTCTCCCCGTCGAAGCCGTACAGCCTCAACGCGAAAAGCGTCTCCTCAAAGAGGTTCAAGCTCGGACTGCTCCAGAGGCCGTCCGTCCCCATCCCGACCCGCACGCCGTGCTCGAGCATCTCCGGCACCGGCGAGACGCCGCAACCGAGGTACTCGTTTGACCGGGGGCAAATGGCGACAGCAGCGCCGGTTCGGGCTAGTATCTTGATGTCCTCCTCCGAGACCCCTGTAGCCAGATGCGCAGCGATCGTCCCCGGCCAGAGTAGGTCTACGCTTTCGGCGTACCCGACAGGTGAGAGGCCCACGCCGCCCCAGTCAGCCCGTACACCGAAGGCCTCGAAGACGCTCTCCAGTCCCCCGGTCCCCTCTCGAACGAACTCGAGCTCCTCCGGGCTCTCGGAGAGGTGGGTCGAAAGCCGGTCTCCCCTCTCCCGCGCCCGCCGGGCCGCCAGCCGCGAGGACCCCGGGTCTACCGTGTACGGCGCGTGCACGCTCACCTCCACTCCCACCCGCGAAGGCAGCCCCTCGCGCAGGGAGAACAGCGTCTCTTGGAAAGAGCCTACTACCTCCTCGGCCGTCTCGAAACCGAACGGGAAGAATTCCGCGAAGACGATCCCGGCGAGCCCGGACTCCGCAAGCGCAGGCAAGCAATCCCCGTACGGCGAGGAATCGGTTATGAAGGTCGTGCCGGTTTCTATAGCCTCTCGGGTTGAACTCCTCGCGGCCTCGGCGAGCCAGGTGTCCCTCTCAGGAAGCCTAGAGACCAACTCCTTTAGCCACTGGGAAAAGGAGCCGCCCTCCGGCGCATCGCCTCTGCGGAAGCCGAGGTGGGCATGGGCGTTTACCGCGCCGGGGATTATCGTGTAGCGAGCGAAGTGGCGAACTTCGACGCCGGGATTGTCGCGTCCGACCTCCGATAGCGTGCCTACGGCGGCGATGCGGCCACCCTCGACGAGGAGGGCGCCGTCCCTTATAGGGGGGGCAGAGACGGGCACGACGAGGCTCGCCGCAAAGATCGTGGGCGGCGGAGACACCGACACGTTTAACTAGATGTCCTTCGCAGAGATGCCGGGTTCCAAGACTCGATCATAGAGCGTGGTGCGCTTGGCCGGCCGAAAACCGCTACGCTCGATGACGCTCCGGAGCTCCTGCTCAGTGGTACAGTAGCTGGCACCGGCCTCTTTGACGACGTTCTCCTCGATCATGATCGAACCCATATCGTTGCACCCGGCGTGCAGCGCTATCGAGGCAGTCTTCATCGGCTGCGTGACCCAGGAGGCCTGTATGTTCGCCACGTTGTCGAGGATAATGCGGCTTATGGCCGTGGTCTTCAGGTAATCCAGAGAAGATGCCTTCTCAAAGTCGGGGTTCTTCTTGAGGTAGGTGGTGTTGTCCGGCTGGAAGGTCCAGTCGATGAACGCCGTAAAGCCGCCGGTTTTAGCCTGAAGATCGCGGATCTGGAGCAGGTGCTCGACCCTTTCTTCGTAGGACTCGTCTATACCGAACATCATCGTGGCGGTAGACTTCATCCCCAAAGAATGCCAGGTTTCCATGACCTCGAGCCAAGTATCCGCCGAGTTCTTGGCCGGGGCGATCCTGCTACGCGTCTCGTCCGTGAGAATCTCCGCGCCACCTCCCGGGATGCTCATGAGTCCGGCGCTTTTTAGCTCCTTGAGGGTCTCTTGCAAAGACAGGCCGCTCTTGTCGACGAAGTGCCAGATCTCTGCGGGCGAGAGGGCATGGACCTGTATCTGAGGATACTCCTTGCGGATCGCGCGGAACAGATCTGTAATGTACTCCATCCCGATGTCCGGGTGTAGTCCTCCCTGCATGAGGATGCCGGTCCCGCCGAGGTCGACGGTCTCCTGTATCTTTTGCAGAACCTGTTCGACGCTCAAAACGTATCCTTCGCCCTCCTGCGCCTGACGCTTGGTACGGTAGAAAGCGCAGAAAGAGCAGGCGACCCAGCAGACGTTCGTGTAGTTGATGTTGCGGTCCACGATGTATGTGACTATCTCGTTCGGGTGGAGCCTACGCCGGATAGCGTCCGCCTCCGATGCCAGCTCCAGGAAATTGCGATCGAAGAGCCCCGCGAGCTCCCTTCTGGCCTCCCTGTCCCCGAGACCGGCGTCGAGTACGCCCTCCTCAAGCAACGCGCTGCTCATGCGCTAACCCTCCCATCGTAGAACTTGGAGACCAAGAACCTTCCCTCTGCCAGATAACGCTTCAACCCTTCCTCTTCACGCTCTCCGATCCGATAGCCGATGCAGGAGGTGAAGTAGGTTCTAAGATCCTCATCCGTTGCCGGAGCCTCGCGCCGACGCGCTTCCTCGACGACAGCTTCCAGGTGCTCTTCCGCCCAGGCCACGGCCCGCGTTACCCGGTCCGCCCAGAACCTGTACCGTGAGGGATCTACTCGCGAAGCCCATGTCGCGTAAACCATGGGCAGCCCCGTAAAGCGCTCCCACGCCTCTCCAAGATCGTAAACCTCCACATCTTCTAGACGCCGGATCCGGAGCGCCTTATCCCCAATGAACAGCGCTGCGTCGTACTCGGCAAGCGTCCACTCGGAAGGCATCGAAACCACCTCGTAGCGAGGCGAAGCGCCATGCACCCGCTCCAGCACAATCTCCGCGAGAGAATGGCTCGTCGCCGATTCGCTCGGAAGCGCTACCCTTCGCGCCTCTGAAAGAGGCTGGCCCTTACGAGCGGCGAGCAGCACGCTCATAACCGGGCCGTCGGAGGTTATGCCGTAGCCCGTCACCCGCTGGAGGCGGTCGCGGTTGCACGCCCAGCTCGCCGAGGAGACGAGCCCGAGTTCGACCTCACCCGAGAGAAGCGCCGCATTCGAGTCCGCAGGCGTACCACCGACCAACCTTATCCCTTCGAGGCCGCCGGTCGCCTCAAGACCAAGCCTCAAGGGCAGACAGTTCAGGTAGTTTATGAAGCCGATGCGGATCATCTCTAGTAGAGACGCACCACGTTGAAGTTCGTATCACGCTCGAGCGGCACGCGGCCGGCCTCCCGGATCATCCGCGCAAACTGCCTCTTGGTCATCGCGCCTTCGACGTGCTTGCCGCCCGCAGCGTTGATGATCTCCTCGTCCACCATGAGCGTCCCGTCGAGGTCGTCCGCCCCGAAGGAGAGGGCAACCTGCGCGACCTCGGGCGTCTCCGTGACCCAATAGGCCATAACGTGCGGGATGTTGTCCAAAAAGAGCCGGCCGATGGCGATGTGCTTGAGATCATCAGCCCCGGTCGAACGCGGCAAGTGTTTAAGGCGCGTGTTATCCGGGTGGAAGGCAAGCGGAATGAAGGTTCTGAAACCACCCGTCCGGTCCTGGAGGTCCCGTAAGCGCAGCATGTGGTCTACCTTGCTCTCCGGGGTCTCCAGGTGACCATAGAGCATGGTGGAGTTGGTCTTCATCCCCATCTCGTGCGCCGTCTCGTGAACCTCCAGCCACCGCTCTCCGGTGCATTTGGTCCGACAAATAGTCCGACGGACCTCCCAGTCGAAGATCTCCGCTCCGCCTCCCGGCAAGCTCCCAAGTCCCGCCTCGCGCATCTCTTCCAGAACCCACCGAACGCTCTTTCCCGTGAGGTGAGTGAAAGCGTCGATCTCGACGGCGGTCCAGGCCTTAAGGTGTATCTCGGGGTAGGCACTGTGCAGCTCCCGGATGATGTCCAGGTACACCTCGAACCCCCAGTCTGGGTGCACACCGCCGACGATATGGAACTCCGAAACCCCCGAGAGGTCCACCTTCGAGAGCTCGTGCAGGGTCTTCTCCGCTGGCCACTCGTAGCCCCGCTCGTCACCCTTAGAGACTCTAAAAGCGCAGAACCGACAGCGATACATGCAGATGTTCGTCGGGTAGAGCCGGTACTTGTGCGAGAAGTAGGCCTTATCGCCGTGCATCCGCTCCCGCACCGCATTCGCCAAGCGTCCAATCTCCGTGAGGTTGTTGGACTCGAAGAGCCTCAACCCATCCTCAAAAGTCAGCCGTTCGCCTGCGCAGACCTTCTCCCGGATCTCCGCCAAGTTGTCCGGCGCTTCGATCTTAAGCATCTCTGCCCACCACCTCGGTAGCTATCGCTTCCAGGATGGCCCGCTCTGTCCCATCGGGCAAGAGCTCGAGCCCTTCTATCGCCGCCTCGACCTTCCCCGAGGCCCAAGCCTCCGTCTTCTTTATCGCTTCCGTCGCCAGGACTGCCTCTATACCGGCCTCCAAGAGCTCCGGCGCGGGATTCGACGTCTCGAGCACCCGCCTTATCACCACTCCGTCACCCTCCTCCAGCGCGAAGATCACTGGCAGCGTCACGGTACCCTCAGCGAGGTCCGTGCCGACACTCTTGCCCATGAGGCCCGGCTCGCCGACGAGGTCCATCACATCGTCGGACACTTGGAAGGCGAGTCCCAAAGCCTGCCCGTAGGTCGCAAGCGCATCTATCTGCCTGAGCGAGAGGCCGCCTAAGGTCCCGCCCGCCACGCACGCCGCCCGGAAGAGCCCAGCTGTCTTCATCCGGATATGATCCACGTACGCCTCGACCCCGACGGGAGTTCCCGAGGAGCGGTACTGCTCCAACTCACCTGCTGACATACCCATCGCCGCCTCGGCGAAGACGCGCACCAACCTCGGGTTCCCGATCTCTGCGAGGCCGTAAAACGCCTCGGCGAGAAGGTAATCTCCGGTTGCCACGGCGGTCTCGCGCCCGTACGCAGTAACGGTCGTGGGCTTCCCCCGCCTACTCTCCGCTTTATCCACCACATCATCGTGGATGAGCGTCGCCGTGTGCAGAATCTCGACGGCAACGGACGCCGCAAGCAGCACCTCCCACTCCGGCTCACCCATTCGGGCGCTAAGGACCAGCAAGATCGGACGAAGCCTCTTACCCCCCGCTGTGAGCGCTTCGAGCGCCGGCGCAACGAGTCCCTCCGGGGCGCGCCCGGCGACCTCGACTAGTAAATTCTCGACTCTCGCTATGGCATCCAAGGCCCCGCTAGGGAGCACCATGCGGAGGTCGCGGGCGCTCTCGGCCAGGTTTCGTCCCAACGTGGAGCGTGACGATGCCGCCAGAGAACCTTCGCCATGTAACGTCTTGTAGTCCATTACACCTCATTATGTCAGCTAACTCGTCAGGTGCTACGAACTCTTTCACTGACTCCGGAAGATAAGAGTACGCCCAAGCATCCCCCGAAACTTTCGAGCCCAGCAACGGCACGACCCTATCGAACCACAGCCCGTAAAAGGTAGCAGATAAGCGTCCCTTAGGCTGCGCTATCTCCAGGCAAACTACTTTCCCTCCCGGCCTGACCACCCGTGCCATCTCTCCAAAGAGCGTGGGGAGGTCTGGGATATTCCTCGCCCCGTAGGCAATCGTCGCAGCGTCGAAGGAACCGCTCTCGACCCCAGTCAGGTTCGTCGCGTCTCCGAGCCGGTACTCGATGCCGGGCACCGGCCGCTTCTTTGCCGCCCGGAGCATCTCGCGAGAGAAATCTATGCCGAGCACGTACCCATCAGGCCCGACCCTTTCTGCGAGATCCCGCGTCAAGCTCCCCGTGCCACACGCGAGATCTAAAGCCCGCCCACCGGCACGAAGCCCGGTGGCCTTCACCGCTTTTTTGTTCCATACGCGGTGAAGCCCTGCGCTCATCAGCGTGTTCAGGAGCTCGTAGCGGTTCGCGATCCGGTCGAACATCTCCCGCACAAGCCGCGCCCGCTCCTGGGGCGCGGGCAAGTCGCTCTTTATCGCCGGTCCCCTACCCGCGTCGCCTATGGCCCCACCTCTCAGCCAGCCCGTGCCCCGCTACGCCCATCACGTCCAGGACCTTGCCGACCACGAAGTCCATCAGATCCTCTATCGTCTCCGGGTGGTTATAGAAGCCGGGAGCGGCCGAGACCACGACACCCCCGGCCTCCGTGAGAGCCGTCATGTTCCTCAGGTGTATGAGGCTGTAGGGCATCTCACGCTCTAGGACCACGAGCCGCCTACGCTCCTTGAGGGTCACGTCGGCGACCCGGTGGATGAGGTTGGTGCCGGTACCGTTGGCGATGTTACCCACGGTGGAGACGCTAGCCGGCGCGATGACCGTCGCATCCGGCACGCTCGTCCCGCTCGCCGGTGGCGCGAAGAGATCCTCCGGGGCATAACGCTTGACGCCGTACGCTTCGGCCAGCTTCCTCGTGCTCAAGCCACCCATCTCGTAGGTGAGCACCTTCTCCCCCATCTCGGAGGCACAGATTTCTACGGACACTCCGTTCTCCGAGAGGGCTTCTACGAGACGCACCGTGTATACAGCACCGCTGGCTCCGGTGATGCCAACGAAAGCCGTCCCTACGGGCACTAGCCGATCACCCGGTCCAGCAGTACGAACGCAAAGAAGATCAAGCTTATGACTCCGTTCATCGTGAAGAACGCCATATCGAGCTTCGAGAGATCGTCCTTCCTCACTAGAGAGTGCTCATAGAACAAGAGCCACGCAACCACCACGACCCCCAGGTAGTAGACGAGCCCGAGCCCCGCAGCTACGCCGAACGCGACGAGGAACGCCACGCTCAAGGCGTGCCAGACGCGCGAGACGACGAGCGCGGGACCAACCCCGAACCGAGCCGGCAGGGAGTTAACTCGATTCTTGAGGTCGAAGTCCCGGTCGAGGAGGGCGTAGATCACGTCAAAGCCGGCCACCCAGAGCGCCGCTCCCGACCAGATAAGGGCCGGCGTCCAGCTTATTTCGCCCGTTACCGCCACCCATGCGGCACCCGGCGCGAGGCCGTTGGCGATTCCTAACGCCAGATGACACAACCATGTGAAGCGTTTGGTGTAAGGGTAGATCACGAACCCCAAGACCACGAGCGGCCAGAGGACACGGGTGATCGGTGCAAGAAAGAGGGTCGCCACGACGAGCAGGAAGACCGCCACGCCGGTGAAAATCCAAGCTTCGCGCAGGCCGATGAGGCCCCTGGGGATGGCGCGATTCGCGGTGCGAGGGTTCTTCGCGTCCATCTTCGCGTCTATGATGCGGTTAAGGGTCATGGCGGCGGTGCGGGCGCCGATCATGGCGACGGTGATCCAAACGAGATTCCAAATGGAGAAGGGAACGGGGGCGGCGAGCA
>DASQSI010000359.1:0-3265 GCA_035642415.1 Rubrobacteraceae bacterium | reverse complement strand
ACCCAGCGTTGGGACAAAGGTCCGCAATATAGGACCTTCGCTATCCTCTCGAGGCCAGAGAAGGAAACCGTGCTACGAAACTTTGAGGGAGATTAGAGCTCCTTCTACGCGGCCTTATCCTCTGGCCGCCCGGGCTCTACCCGAGCCGAGGATGTGCTCCGCGGTTCGAAGCTACCGGCATCCCGTAAGCCGCTAAACGTTTCGCGCTCGGTTCTTTTGTCAACGTCTGACGTGTCTCGGAAGAGCCAAATCAGGACCAAGAGCATTCCAGTGGCACCAACGATGAGGGTGAACAGGTAGGCCACTGCTATGCCCAACGCAGCGATGCTCAATGTGACGCTCCTATCTTGTCGCAACTCTTAACATATCGTATCCTGACCATACTCAGCTGCCTGGGGCTTCCAAGAGGCAGTGAGGAAAGATCGTTTCTCGATCTTTCGGTAACCCAAGATGTTGGGGCAAGCAGTACCGCCCACCGGGCGTCCTTGAGCGATGCTGCCGATACAACCTACCAGAAGCGTGTAGGTTCAAGTCCCGAGCGCACTCTGTGTGCAGCAACCCAGACGAATATCCTGAAACGTTGAGAAACCTGCCTCAGAGATAATATGCTTATTTGCAGGTATTTTGCACACTCTAGAAACCTCTGGAGAGGTATCGTGCCGCCTTTGCACGGCGGAGGTCAGGGGTTCGAATCCCCTCGGCTCCACTTTAAAAAGGTGCTTAGTTGCAGGTAGAGAACAGGATAGCAACGGCAGACGTAGGCTACGCAGATCTCTTTTCGTCTATAAGGCTGTGCTCATTAACGCTTGGCCGATTCTAGAGTCTGACGTCCCTACGAATTTTCGGTGTAGTTACTCTGAAATCTTGCTCTATCGCTTCACAGCAAGTATTGTTCATTTAACCCGGATTTAACCTGAGTAGAGGGTCTGGTCACGAGCAAGAGCGATAAGAACCACTTAAAGAGTAACAGGTCTGCTCAGAGTGGGCTGCGACTCGTGAGCTGCCAGGAGGATTAGCCCTAACGACAGTGCTGAAGAAGTTTGAACTGCAATTGAGCCAGCGCATAGCGCTATACGAAGCAAAACCATGACAACCACCGCCAACACCTCGCCCAAAATCCTCTGGTTTGACGACCCCGCGTGCCACGACCAAGCCCAAGTTGGTGGTAAAGCCGCTCACCTTAGCCGTCTAGCCGCCGACTACCCTGTCCCTCCCGGGTTTTGCCTCGGTGCTACTGCCTTCAACCCAACGCATCCAACTAACGCCCCGCTGCCAGAGGCTATCGCTACGGTACTCACCGTCGCCTACGGGATGCTGGCCTCCCGTTGTGGGGTACCATTCGATGTCCCGGTTGCCGTGCGCTCCTCTGCGCTAGACGAAGACGGCGACCTCACTTCCTTCGCCGGTCAACATGAGACAGAACTCAATGTGGTTGGCATCGAAGCTGTGCTCGGTGCTGTCGCCCGTTGCTGGGCCTCGGGTCGCACCGAGCGGGCACTGACCTACCGCAGACGGCAGGGCTTGGAGGTTGAAGGGGTGCGGCTGGCTGTGGTGGTGCAGCAGCTGGTCTTAGCGGATATCTCAGCGGTGGTCTTCAGTGCAAACCCCGTGACCAACGACCGTAACGAGGTGGTGGTGACGGCGAGTTGGGGCTTGGGGGAGAGCCTGGTCAGCGGAACTGCAACGCCTGATACTTGGGTAGTGCGCAAGGAGGACCTAGGAGTGCTAGACGAACAGGTGGGAGCCAAAGAGCGGATGACGGTGGCGGTAGACGGCGGGGCGCGGGAAGTGCCGGTGCCGCGGCTGTTGCGAGAGAAATTATCCTTGAGTAGGGCTCAGGTTGCGCAGCTTGCAAGGTTGGCGGTGGACCTGGAAGCGAGGATGGGCTGGCCAGTAGATATCGAAGCGGCCTACTTCGGCGAGCACCTCTACCTGCTACAGTGCCGGCCTATTACTACGCTTGCTTAGCCCAGGGGTGGAGCTGGCCAAAAGTAGCTAACGTTGCTGCCTCAAGGCACGCTGCAGTTTAGTTGGAGCTACTAACTAAGGAGGACTTGGTATGGAGCAGTCGGAGCAACACGACCTGGTCCCAGGGCAGCCGATCCCAGTACCGCCGAACTTTCCTATCGTCTGGGAGGACCCTGGCGACGAGCAGCTTTTTTGGACACACGATGCGATGCACTTCCCCGACCCGCTAACCATGCTGGACAATGATGTACTCATCCATACCCTCGAGCGGCACGGGTTCGCGGGGGCAGCCGAGTTCTACGAGATGCCCATCCGCCCCCACGCGCGCCGCATAAACACTTACCACTACCGTGCTTTTGTCCCGGTTACAGCATCGCCCGAAGAGCTGGAGGCCATAGGGAAACGCAGCCAAGAGAGACTTGAGACCGCGATGTACCAGCTGAATGATCTCTGGGAAGAGGAATTCTTGCCAGAGATCGAGCAGTATCTAGATTACTGGGATGGCTTCGACCTGCACGGCGCCTCGATGCCAGAGCTTCTTTCCCATTTGGACGAAACCATGAATAGACTCGAACGGCTGTGGGAGATTCACTTCCGAGTAGCCTTCCCGATGGGGTTGGCACCAAGCATGTTTGAGGAGTTCTATCGAGACCTCTTCGGTAGCGAAGACCCCTTTGAAGCCTACCGTCTGCTGCAAGGTTTGGACAACAAGACCGTTGAGTCTGGGCAGATGCTCTGGCAGCTAAGCCGCAAGGCACTCGGCATGCCGGAGGTGCGGAAGATATTAGAGGAGAAGTCCGCCGCCGAGGTGCCAATGGCACTCGAAGAGTCCACAGAGGGCAGGGAGTTCCTAGCCGAATTTCGTGTCTACTTGGATGAGTATGGCCACCGGGGCGATAAGTGGGACTTGAGCTATCCAACTTGGGTTGAGGATCCAACCCCTGTGATCAAGATGCTAAAAGACTACGCCAGCCAACCCGACGGTGGACCCGGCGAGAAGCTGACAGAGCTGGCTGCCGAACGGGAGCGTCTCCTGAACGGGACGTACGAGCGCCTCAGAGGTTACCCGCAGACGGTACGCGAGCAGTTTTCCTCTCTCCTAAAGGCGGCCCAGCACAGTACCGTCCTGAGCGAGGACCACGGCTTCTGGATCGACTTCCATTCCATGGCTCGGGTGCGCCAGGTCTTTCTGGAGTTCGGCCGCCGCTTCGCTGAAGCTGGCGTACTGGAGCAACCTGAGGATGTGTTCCACCTCACCCTCGACGAGCTGCGTGAGACGGCCGAGAAACTCCCCGAG
>DASQSI010000358.1:0-8940 GCA_035642415.1 Rubrobacteraceae bacterium | reverse complement strand
TGCTACGTTGTGCGTGCAACCCGCGCGGCTAGGGTTCCGCCCCCGCCCGCGCTAAAAGGTGAGGCGAACGATTAGGTTCGGGGGACCGAAGACCGAGCCGCGCCATCGCCAACTCGATCAGTTTTGGCGACATGCCTTAGGGACACAAAAGGTCAGGGGGTCAGAGTCGATGCGCGCCTCGCCCTAAGGTGAGGCCCGACCAGAAGGAAGGAGCTTAAAGACCCATAACCCTCTTGGCCTTAGCTTTGGTCCTCGCTGCGGGCTTTTTCCACGCCACCTGGAACCTACTCGCCAAGCGTGCCAGTAGTGGGGTTAGCGGCCCCGCCTTTGTCTGGCTCTGCACTGCATTCTCCACGCTCATCTTCGCGCCGGTGGCTGCCTTCGTCCTCTCGGAGAACCTCCACATAGGAACTTTGGGGCTTTTGTTTATGTTCGGCACCGGCATCTTGCATACGGGGTACTTCCTCTCCTTGCAGGAAGGTTATCGGGTGGGGGATCTCTCGATGATCTACCCGCTGGCTCGGGGAACAGGCCCTTTGCTCGCGAGCGCGGCGGCTATCGCGCTCTTTGACGAACGCCCTGGCCCCCTCGGAGGAGCGGGCATACTCCTGATCGTAGGTGGTGTATTCCTTTTAGCGTGGGAGCCAGACGATGGTAGTAGGAGCTCCGAGAAGAAGAAGTGGCTAGGGATGACCTTCGGTCTTTTGACAGGAGTCTTCATAGCTTCTTATACCCTCTGGGACAAGTACGCCGTCAGCGACCTCTCGCTCTCACCGATCCTCTACTACTGGGCATCCCTTTTGGTGGAGGCTCTCCTGCTCACGCCGATAGCGCTGCGAGACAAAGAAAAGGTGCGCGCTGCTTGGCACGCTCACCGGCCGGAGACGTTGGGCGTGGCGGTACTGAGCCCTCTCTCTTACGTGCTGGTTCTCACGGCGCTGGTGTTCGCCCCGGTGAGCCAGGTTGCTCCCGCCCGGGAGATGGGCATCCTCTTCGGGACGCTCATGGGAGGGCATCTGCTGGCCGAAGGAGGCCTGGGTCGTCGCTTGGTGGCCTCCTCTTTGATGGTCTTGGGCATCGTAGCCCTGGCGGTCGGCTAGGGCGAACGTGTGCATAGCGGCAACCTGTTCTCTTAACACAAGCTCTTTTGTACTGTCCCATAAACGGTGGTTTACAGAGCATCATAGCGCTGTCTCACACAAATCATCGTTTTTAAGAGAGCTCAGAAGGGTGGTCTTCTCGGAGGCTCAGCTACCGCTTCGGTAAATTCTCGGAAACCGAGTTTCCGACGTTATGGGTTCCCAGAAGCCCAAAAGCACGAGCTTTCTGAGTTCCAGCGAACGATGGGCAAATGGCCACAGCGATGCTTTTCTGTGGATCACCTCTTATTGGCCGTTAGAGTGTATTTTTCTTAGGCAAGCTTGGTTGCTCTAAGACTAAGGTTCTTCCAGGGTTATATGTACTTTGCACGGACAGTTCTTGAGCACATAGTCCACATCGCTGCCGAAGATTCTGTCCCTCAAACTGCGTTTGCGCGGGACCCCCATCATTACCGCTTCGACTCCTAGCCTTTGAGCCTCCTCAACGATGGCCCGCCCGGCGTTGCGGGCCCCAGTGGTGTACCCGTCTACCTTAACCCCGTACTCCTCGCCTATCTGGCACGCTTCGTCCAAGGCCTCCTGGGCCTGTCGATACTTCTCCGGCGCTACCTCCTCTAAGTTGAGATTCCTTGGAGGGAGGTTCTGCGGGATCTCTATCACGTCGAGGGCGTGGATGACCGGCTTCTCTCCCCTTTCTGAGTTGGGAACGAGATGGGCTGCGGTGGCTATCATTTCCTCGGAGATTCGGCTGCCCGTTACGGGGACCAATATGTCGGCGTACTCGGCCTCCGGAGCCTCTGCGGCCGGGGCGGCGGCCTCTACCTCCTCGGGCACCTCTGTTAGAGAGAGCCCTTGGTGCCGCCGGTACGCTACGTAGCCAACGATACCAACAATCATCCATCCTGTCCCCACCCACCGGGCTTCAACGTGGTAGATGAGGATCATAACCCAAGCAAACAGTGTCCCCAGAATACCCAAAACCGTTAGGATCGGTATTTCACGATCTCTTATCCGCAGCGCAAGGGGGACCTTAAAGGGACGCTCAAGGTCCGGGCGCCGCCAGCGGAGGACAATGATGGAGAGGTGGGCTACCGTGAAAGAGACCAAGACTCCATACGCGTACATGTCCGCCAAAACCTGTCCATCACCCGGGATCACGATCAGCGCAGCGAGCGCTCCGAACACCGCGATAGCCACGACCGGCATTAAGGTACGTGAGCTTAGGCGTCCAATAATCCGGGGTACTTGGCGATGAGTGGCCAAAGAGTACTGCATGCGGCTGATCCCGATGATACCGGCGTTAGCAGCGAGGATAAGGATGGTTGCGGCTAGTATGCCAACGACTATCCTTAAAGGCTCGATCAGGAAGCCTACAGGCAGGTTATCAACGACCCCCAAGATCGGGTCTCCAGAGTACTCCCCAGCCAAGTCTGTAGTATAGGACCCACTCGCATCCTGGTAGACCGGCATCGCCAGCATGGCGATGATGGTGATGCCCAAGTAGATCGCCATGAGCGCACCCACAAGGCTAGCAGCTGCCCTGGGAACATTATGAGCTGGATCTTTTGCCTCCTCAGCCATGTTGGAGATCGTCTCGATCCCTGCATAAGCGACCATGGCCAGCGTGAAAGCGTAGATGGCGTCGCCCCCGGTAGGCAGCGCGCTCCAGCCAATATTTGAGATGAGCACGTTCAGGTTAAAAAGGAGAACAACGCCCAGAACCACCAGAACGATTTGTACAGCCAAATCCGCAAAGGCCACAAAAACGTTCACCACAGAGGCCATTCTGATCCCCGAGATGTTAAGAACGCACAGGATGACTATTATGGCTATGCCGCCGATGACGTCCCAAGGGTTGCGACGCAAGGGTTCCCAGAAGACTCCTAGATAGTGGGGGGCGAAAAACGCGCTGATAGCGATGGTAATAACGTAGTCTAACGAGAGTGCCCAACCACCGACGAAGCTGACGGCCTCGTTGAGCCCATGGCGAGCGAAGTTGGATGCACCCCCGGCCTCCGGGAACATCGTCGCTCCCTCAGTATAGGTCAGCACCGTAAGTACAAATATTGCTCCGGCTACCACAAACGCCAGCGGTGTCAGGCCCAGGGCGTAGGCAGCGACCAAGCCAAGAGCGAAGTATATGTTGCTCCCTAAGTTCCCATAGGCCGGAGCAAAGAGGCCTACGGTCCCAACCTCCTTTTGAAGCTCCTGGCCGTCGTTGTTATTGCGTTGGTTCCCCACTTTGTTTGCCCTTCCCCATTTTGTTAACCTCCACCCACGTATGTCTTATTCCGGAATGCTACCAGGATGTACGCCACTTTCACGCCCCCAGTTCAGTACGGTTGAGGTGAGACTTCCTACTACCTTCGACCCTACCGGAGACTAAGGGTTAATGAATCAAGGCTTTGTCTGGCATTAGTTACATAAGAAAGACGTTAAAGCCTTTGTTCCTGCGGTGTTTCAAAAACGGTCGTGTGACACAGCAGGTCGGAGAATCCCCATGCGCGAGGAACCCTGCCCTTTGCTGCTATGGGACGGACCGCAGTGGCAATCGTTGCTTACGTCAAGATTGAAAGTACCTTGTTGTCTTTTCCAGCCATGTACGCAGCCCGGTTTCTGTAGCGTATCCACTCCGAGCCAAAGTCCCGTTCTAATTAGCGCTCCTCGCGCGGGAACGCCGCGCACGAGCTGATCCGGGCGCGACTGCTCGCACATCATCGTGTAACCGAACTAGGTCATGCGGTCGTCATTCCTTCGTATACGGACGCTTCAGGCACGACTACGTACCAACGCCACCGTAAGAGCACTTCTTGCCCATCGAGGTCCTCGCCTAACGCCGCGATGGCTCCTGGCCCGTACCCGGCCTTAGGAAGGTGCCCGCGGATGTACCGCTCGACATCGGTCCTCCCGGATCAGCTAAGAGAAGGCTTACACCACCAACCGGCTGCCCTTAGCTAAGTGGACCAAGCTATACCTTATATCCGCCGTACCACTCTTGTTTTGGACTAGCGTCTGGTAGGACAACGACTTTTCCAACACGCTGTAGCGTTTTTGAGACAGGGCAAAAGGGGGCACCTCTATTTCACAGACTGCCGACAAGGTGTACCTTCTCGGAGACTGCCGGCGATTATGAATCCTCGGAAGCTACCTTCTGTGCCACCCCCAGGATAAAAGCGTCCCGCCCGTGAGCCGCCAGCAACGACAAACCGACCGGTACCCCGCCAGACTCCGCTAGCGGCAGCGACACCTGCGGCAGCCGGCCGATACCCGCTACGGACGTCAGCGAAAGCATTCGAGGATAGTAATCGCTACCTGCTCCGGGCTGCCCACGTGCCACTACGGTGCCCTTGAGCGGCGCCAAGGCTGGTGTCGTCGGCATGCAGATCAGATCGTGTGGTCCTAGGAATAACTTTAGCCTTTGGAAGTACTTTTCGCGGCGCCGCACAGCTTCTCTCAGCCGACGTCGGTCTAGATTCTTGACCAGCTCGAAGTTCTGCGCGGTTTCCGGTCCAAATGCCGGTTTCGTCGCGGCCACCCAGGCGCCAAGACAGCTTTCGATCTCGGCCCATTGCAGCACGCAGAAGGTGTCGTACCACGCCCACAAGTGTGTTTCCTCTGATCGGCTGTCGATCTCCCCTAACGAGGTTTCGCGAAGCCGCTCACCGAAGAGGTTCCTCAGGCGCTGCACTGATGCGTTTAGAACCTGTCGAACGTTGGGGTCGGCGACGGAGAACGCCTCCTTGAGAAGGTGGATCGTCGTCGGTTCCTGGCGTGGGATGTCTTCGTGAGCGAAGAGCACCGCTGCGGCCCGAGCTAGGACGTCGGCGCTTCTGGCGAGAATACCAACGGTGTCGAAGGTGGGCGCGAACGGGTTTACGCCAGCTACGGAGATAAACCCGTGGGATGGCCGCAGCCCCCAGACGCCGCAATTGCTCGCGGGGACGCGGACTGAACCCCCAGTGTCGGTGCCGAGTGCGAAGTCGGCTAAACCGCAAGCCACGGCAGAGGCCGACCCGCTAGAGGACCCACCTGGGACTCGATCGGGCGCTTTGGGGTTGAGCGGCGTGCCGTAGAAATAGTTCTCCCCGATCAAGCTGAAGGCAAGCTCATCGCAGACCGTTTTCCCCACGCACCGAGCGCCAGCACTGAGGAGCTGCTCCACACACACCGCGTTTGCGGTGGCGACGGGGTGCGTGTCACGCCAGCTTGGGTTACCGCAACCGGTTTTATGGCTAGCGATGTCGATAAGGTCCTTGACGGCAAAGTTCAGTCCGTCCAGAGGCCCAGAGGCTATCGGGCCGAGTTCGATGGCTTCTACGAATGCCCCGCTTTCCGTAGCAGCGACAGGTCTCTTCGTTCTAGCCACGGTCTGAGGGGAATTTCTCAACAAGCAAACCTCGTTCTATTTCGCTTGCGTGAAGAGAACGGGTTGCCGCTTCTATCCCTAGTTCGCGGAAACTGAATTGCCGGAAGTCGATTTTCTAGGTAACCCGGATCCATATGTCTAATCAGGTAAACTGATCGTGCCGTCCTCGCTTAGAGGAAAAGAAGGATTCCAAGCCACCTCCCACAGGTACCCCTCGGGGTCCGCAAAGTAACCATTGCGTCCGAAGAAGACGTCCTGCGCCTCCCTGGTGATCGTCGCTCCTGCTGAGACAGCCTCTTTGAGCACAGAGTCTACCTCCTCCTTCTCCGCCACGTTGTGTGCCAGCGCGAAACCAGAGATCCTACTCCCTTCTGAATCGATGTTCGCATCTTCGGCGAGCGCCTCCCAGCCCCAGAGGGCCAGCACGGTCCCGCCAGTTTTGAAGAATGCAACCTCTCCCTCGACGCTCGCGCCGGACAGGGGCCAGCCCAACCCACCCTCATAAAAAGCCACGGCGCGCTCGAGATTCCTTACCCCAAGCGTAATGAGAGTTACTCTGGGTTCCATTTACACGCTCCCTTTCTTCATGGTTGCGTCCTTCTCTGGTATGTACCACATTTCGGTACTGAACCCGGAGATGGTACCGCTATGACCCCAGAGCTTGCCCGCGCTACTTCCGATCCCCTCGCCATACCCGGTAGACTCACTTGCCCCTTCCAGGTGTTGTGTATCAAGACGCGCTTGTTGCGTTTCCAAAAGGCGCCTGCCCTCTAACTAGCCGCACGCATCGTATGTTGGCATACTTAGCATCTGGCACGAGTTAAGGGAAGGGAGCCTCAACGTGAACGTCGATGACGCCTCCGTACAGCCAGCCTCTGCGCAAGGAGGCCTGCTTGCTGGGCATCCGCTAACTTCCTTCTTCGTCATGGCCTTCGCCTTCTCGTGGCTGGTCTGGAGTCCATGGGTACTCTCCGAAGATGGTGCTGGCCTCCTGCCATATAAACTAACCGATGCGGCATCGGGCTTGTTAAATGCCGCTGCTATCCTTCTGGGTCCGACCTTATCCGGGTTCATCATGACGGGCATAACCGAAGGGAGAGCGGGCATCCGCCGCTTGCTGCGCCGGATCGTGCTGTGGCGGGTAGGCTTTAGGTGGTACCTGTTTGCCCTCATCGGCGTTCCGGTGGTTATGGCGCTTGGCACGCTCATCCTGCCGGGAGGACTGGCATCGGTTCTAGCACTTGGCCCTGGGTACGTGCTGAGCTATCTAGGTAGCTTTGTTCTTGTAACCATCCTCGGCGGACCACTATTTGAGGAACCAGGCTGGCGCGGCTTTGCGCTGCCCCGTCTGCAGCCACTGCATGGTCCTTTGGTGGGGACTCTCATCCTGGGGCTACTGTGGGCACTCTGGCACTTGCCCGAGTTTTTGGTTCCGTCCTGGGCTGAGTCGTCAGGTGGCAGCGGCTTCCTCGACATCGTCAAGTTCATCGTCATAGCCATCGCCTTTGCCATCGTCACCACGTGGGTATTCAACAACACCAAAGGTAGCGTGCTTATGGCCATATTGGTGCACGCATCTATCGACACCTTTAGTATCCCCTTGGGCGCCCTGTTCTCCCCTTCCGACGTGTCCAACGGCATCCTGGTCAGCTTTGGCACGTTGGCGCTGGTGCTCGTCGCCTTTACGCGAGGTCGCCTGGGCTACCAACATTACCACCCAGAGGGTGCCGATCGGACTACATCTCCCGCTGTATGAGGAGCAGTTTCCGAGCCCCCCTTTCCCGGCAGCTTGTGAATAAAAACGGTACCTAGAGCTATGCGTAGTTTTCTTTACAGCACATCGGTTTGCTTATATAGTTGCATGAAGCTGCTAAGAGCCGCAGACTAAGGGTATGGTGAGGGGTCCGCGTATTTCAGAAAGCCAAACAGATAAGGCTGAGCAACTGAAACCGACCGCACGGGCTGATGAATCCAAGGGTCAGCGGGCCACGCCAGACCGTCCTGAGCATTCTTCGCTACCTTACCCACCAGCAGAGCCCCCTGATCGCTCGCCGTCATCTGATGACCACACCACACCTCCCATCGCGAGGCCAGAGTCGGAGGCGCAACAGGTGTCTGAGGAGCGCACGAGGAAACTCCTTGCAGCGTACCAAGAGATTCTTGAGGTGGCCGAAGACCTTCCCGCAGTGGTTTGGGTACGGTGGAGCGAAAAGGGCCTTGGGCGCTTCTTGCAGGTGCCCTATCTGCGGTGGTTTCTTCGGTATTTCCTCACCCATCATATACATAAGGGCTTGAGCATCCTCAACCGACGGTTGCATGCGATTGCCGCCTTGGACAGCGATCCCGACGTAAATAAGGCGGATCGCGAAACCGTGAAGCTCTATTTACAATCGCTGCCGCCACCACCGTATAAGCGTTTAGCTTTCGCAATGTTCTTTGCGGCGCTACTGCTGGCGCTCCCACTACGAAGCCTAGGCGATGTAACCCAAGTGCTTGACATTGTCGGAGCTATCCTGAGATTTGACGTAAGCCTTGTGGCTAGGGCCTTTGAAGCTAAGGGGTTTGTGGACACGATGCGGGCTATGCTCGTCCTCCTATTGGCGTCCTCCGTCGTAGCGTCCTTGCTGGCCTCCCCGTTTCTGTTGAAACGCATGCTTTTCAACCTGTACCCAGCGCCCAAGGAGCGTCTTGGTTCCACCACAGCTAAAGAGCATGCCCTCAGGCTCGAAGGTCTCTACGCATTGGAAGACCAGGTTTTCCGGGAGGCGGGGCTCCGGCGTCCAAAGGAGGTGCGATTGGACCTGATCTTTTGGGTTCTTGTACTTATGCTACTGCTCTTCCTCAGTGCGTGCCTGGGGGTGCTAGCCCTTGCGACTGCTGGGCTGTTAGATGTGACAATTGAGGTGACGCAGGAGGAAATTCCCTGGACCGGTACCGTAGTTCTGGAAGATCCCTGGGTCGTTGCCTTGCCCGCGATCATCTTCTTCATCGCCTTCGTTGCCCGTCTCAAATGGCTTCTTAGTGTTTGGCGGAGGTAAAGAAGCTTAGCTCCCGAGAAGGCCTCTTCTCGGCAATCTGCCGATGTACCAAAAGCGAGATCTCGCGCGTTTTCAGCGGAGACTCCCTGGGCTTATTTCTACGAGGTTCCATGAATCAGCTACCTCTAGAGCGCAGCATAAACGTATCGGTGTCGGATGCGGCGGGTAAACGTGATACCGATTTCATAACCCGGCGACGTGGGCGGCGGAGGCAATGCGTTTGCCGGGTGACGCGGGCCAAGACTAGGGTGGTAACCTCGAAGCAAGCACGCTCCAGTATTACCTGCGGGGCATAGAATCCTTCCGGCTCAAAAGGAGGAGGTAGCCGCAACCGCCCAGAGCAACGGTGCTCCCAAGGACATGGTCGAGCAGATCAGGAATGCAGACACCGAACGCTTCAACAGCCCCGAGGAGGTTATGCAGACGCTCCAACAAA
>DASQSI010000357.1:0-6675 GCA_035642415.1 Rubrobacteraceae bacterium | reverse complement strand
GAAGGAACTACTAATAGTAGTAGTGAGCATGGGGCCAAGGTCACCGTCTGCCGTGGCGGTCACTCGCCGCCCTTTGTGCTTAAGGCCGACGGAAGCATCTACAAGATAGGGCGCCCAGGACACGCCATAGGCGTCTTCGATGAGGCAAACCTTACTGATCAGGAGGCCCACCTTGCACCCGGTGAGGCCCTGGTCCTCTACACTGACGGTGTAGTCGAAGCTCGCTCTCCAGAAGGTCTTTTCTTTGGTGAGGAGCGGCTCGTGGCCCTTCTGCGCTCCTCGGCGGGGCTGGACGCTCCGACGATTGCCGGCCGTATAGAGGAGGAAGTTCTAAACTTCCAAGAGCAGTCTGCCCGTGATGACATAGCTGTCTTGGTGCTGCGCGTTCCCAACTAAGGCCTCCCCGAGCCCCTTTCTACAAGCGAAGCTGCGTCAAGATTGCGAAGCCCTGGCCTCCGCTATGCCAAGGCGGCAAAGCAGCTTGCTAGGGTTTCTAGAGCTTGCAATACTGCTGCTAATAGAAATATTTTCTGTGAGATAGTTTTCTTAAAATTCTTAGGAGTGAGCTTCAGCGACGAAGGTCACTGGCATGCCTCTTATCGCTTACTCATCTCCCCTATGCTCCCACAGGTAGGTAGTAGCGGACTCGGCTCCTACCACGAGGAGGTAGATGCTCGTAACCAAAAATCCACCCAGAGGCCAAACCACGAAACCCTCGACGAAGTAGGCAGTGAGTGTCACTATTCCAATCGCAAACCCCACAGAAACGAAGTGAAGGCTCCCCCAGAGGAGGGCGTGGCCCCTTTCTTGGTCTAACTGCCCCGGTATCCCGCCGTAAGCGAGGGCTCCAACGAAGGCGAAGCCTAGCACGGCTCCACCCACGAACGCGAGGGCGGCAAGCGTCTTCGGGATACCGTGCACGCTTACGAGCGCTGCTCCCGCGGCCCATACGGACAAGGTGTAACCGTAGGGGGCCGCGGCGGACCCAACGATGGAACGCAGATTCTTTCGGTAATGGTCAAGTAGCATAATGCCTCCTAACAAGACCCTTTCCTTGTCGTCGTAGGCATTTTAGGCAGCGCGCAGACGACGCGGCTACGTGTCGCTCCCACTCACCACAACCAACACTCTATCTGGCTCGCACACGTGGGTAACCCACTGTCCCCGCCGTTGGGTGGCAGCTTCGACCGTCTTTTGGATGCGGGCTTACATGGCCGCTTGTCGAGGCCAGAACCTCGGCAAAGCTGCTAGAAGGATCTTGGAATCTAGCTCCCGCTTCTTCTAAGGAAGGATAATCCGTACTTGATAGGCAAGGATCTCGGAACCCCTGTCATATGCCAAACTATCAAGTCCGAAAGGAAGAGGGTTCTGGATATCCGCTACTTCGGCATGGTCCGTTTGTTCCGGCATTACTGCCCCTTTGGACCACTCCACAGGTGCTGCGAGGGCACGCGCAAGGCCCGGTTGAACTTGCTCGAAGCGTTCTCCCAAGCAATGGCGGCGGTGAGCTCCACCAAGGCATCCTCCTCGAAGAATCGGCGCAAACGAGAGAAGAGTTCGTCGTCCACGTCTTGGTCGGTGATAGTAATGCGGTCAGCGTACTCCAAGGCCGCGCGCTCCTTCTCCTCGTATAGCGGACTTGTGGCGTAGTTGTCCAAGGCGAGTATCTTCTCGTCGGAAACTCCCAGCTCGCTGCTCACGGCAGCGTTTATATCCTGTCAGAATTCGCAGCCGTTTATGGCCGCGACCCGGCGGTTGATGAGGGAGACGAGCTTGCCGTCGATGAGACCAGAAGAGTCTAGCCCCGTCCATATCGCTCGCACTCCTCGAAAGATAGTCGGGCGCCTTGCGTACAGCAGGTGGTTCGAGAGTGGCTCTCCCCACCTTTCGATCTGGGCCTTAAGGACACCCTTTATTGGTCCTTGCACATGGTTAGGATCGACACCGTCGATTCTTGCCATAGCGGTTACCTCCCTTTTTCGCCAGACTCCTCTGATGAACAGGGTCAGAAGGTAGCTTCTCACAAGTTGGGAACTGCACTCTACAGTCAGAAGCCGCCTGAGAGCTAGGTTGTGAGACGCCTTCTAACTCAGCGGCTTCCTAATTTGCGACGGTTTCGGCAAAGCTGGGTGTCGTACCTGACGGTCAGATCGCGGGTAATTCTGCACTCCGGCGGAGCCCTTTGAACCTGCTACACGGAGCTGTACCCTAAGCCCAGACTGAGCTGACTTGGTCGGCCCAGATATCTCTCTGCCCATGTTAAGGGCGTCGGTAGCCGACTTCGCCAGAGTCTCTAACCGAAGGACCCGGCCCATTAGGATACAAAGAAAGGGCCCCGGCGATCCATGCGGGACCCTTTCTGGACTTGAAGTCACGATTCCTAAGACATCGGACTTCGCCTCCTTTCGAGCTGACTCGCTCGCCTGCTCAACTTTCTATATACCCTCGAATCAGAAAGACTAAACATTCCCCCTACATCTACAAGTCTATAAGTCAAAAGAGAGGGGCCGAACTCAGAGTAACAGTGTAGTTGATCCCGTCCCCTGCAAACGTACAGCGAGCACTTCCTACCCGGTGTGGTGGTGTTCTACTCATAGAAAGGCTGGGCTATGGCAGTTGGAAGAATCAAAGCCCAACTCCTCTCCATAATAGCGAAGCAACGCCTAGCCTGAGTTAGAGAGCCCTAAAGAGTGCTTTAAGGCTCTGTAAACAAAAGGACGGAGCCTCCTGCACGACTAAGCAGTGGCTGCATAAAGCGAACACTACACCCCGGGTCGGGGGTTTAAGGTCGAACTGACAAGGGGAGGATCACAGCCATGGATAAGGGGAAGAAAAGGAAAGGTGCGAAAATCTTAAGCAAGCACGCAGCGTCACGCTTGAAGCGCTCTCGCAGGCTCCCAATGGCGGCCCGCCGCGCCAGGGTCCTCGGATGGCTCAGTTTCAAAAGTCCGCAAAGTATTCTGAGCGCCTTTAGCTACGGCAGCATCCTGAGCTTGGGCAGTATCCTAAGCATTGGAAGCGCGGGCTCTATATTGAGTATTGGTAGTACCGGTTCGATCCTCAGTATAGGGAGTGCAGGCTCCATACTGAGCATAGGGAGCGTGGGCTCCATTTTGAGTATCGGCAGCGCTGGGGCAGCCCCGCGCAGAGGTCCCCCCGAAAACGAAGCTGAGCTTCCACCAGAGCCGCCTCCGCCAGGGCCACTGGCACCAGAACCCCCAGTTTAGCCAATGCCACCGGGGGCGACACCGCTGTAAACCCTTCGTAGCCAAAGCAAGGGTCGGAGCCCCTATTCAGGGGCTCCGACCCTGTTTCTCATAAGCTATTGCCCTGTGGGCGTTACAAGTTAACCTAGAGCCTCGCTTAAGGCTACTAGGCATATGTAGCCAGGCTACTTTCCGCGCCACCTGCTGTGCTTCATGGAGTGATGCCTCCGAGGGCACTTTCCTGGAGGGCCCAGAGTAGGTGCCACCGGACCGAGGGGCCATGCCCAGAGATATAGATGCGGTTACCCCGATCGCGTGCCTGTGAAAACGGGTCATAACCGGGCGGGGCCTTCATGGGCGTGGGGAGTTCAAGGCCCATTTCCTGTAGCTACGCCTACGACCTGCACAGCTCTGCGGTCCTTATAAGCAAAGGGGTACTACCGCTACAATAGTGCTTCATTCGAAGAAGAGCATCGTCGTATCCTAGACACTGCTTGCCCTCGATTCCCATGATCTGAAGCGCAAACCGTCTAGGAGCGGCTTTAAGGTGGACCCTAAGACACTTGATGTAAAATATACTCTCAATTTATAGGAGGTTTAAGCCGTTGCCCATGGCACACCCACCTGCCTTCATTAACCGTATACGGTCGCGGAGCTGGAAGGTACTGGCTCTCGTGATGGTGGGCGTCTTGCTCGCGTTCGTGCTCCTCTTTACGTGGAGCACCCTGAGCGCGGAAACGATAGATGAGAGCGTTGATGGTCTATTGCTGTTTTGCATTCTTGTTGTCTTTTTGCTGGGGCCGCTACCACGCGGCAAACTCTTGTTAGCTTTTTACGAAGTGTCGAAGCTCAACTCCATTTGGTATTCAGCATTGGAGCGGCCTGGCTAACGCTATCCGGGCGAGGAGTACAGCCTTCCTTGCTCGCAGGTATACCAGTAATTAACACCTAAAAGCTAATAGGAAAGACCTATGTACGAGCCTGGTTCTTTTTGCGGCTGGGTCTTGAAGCAAAGGTCTTCCCAGTACTTTGATGAACAAGGAGGAGTTCAAGTGTTCTTTGGCGGTTATCTATTAGTGATGATCGTGGGCGTTCTCATCTCGGGAGCTGCGGCGTTGTGGGTACGCAGTTCCTACTCCAAATACTCCAAGCACATGAGTGCTAGTGGCCTAACTGGAGCCCAGGTAGCGCGCCTGATTCTAGAGCGCAACGATCTCTCGAACGTGCGGGTTGAGCCGATAGCCGGGCAGCTTACCGACCACTACGACCCATCAAGCAAAGCGGTCAGGCTCTCGGAAGACAACTTTAGAGGGAGATCTATCGCTGCGGTGAGCGTAGCGGCGCACGAGTGTGGGCACGCACTCCAGGACAGCAGCGGCTACGTACCCATGAAGCTTAGGGCGGGGCTCTTCCCGATTGTCAACTTTGGCAGCCAGCTATGGTTCCCTTTGTTCTTCATGGGAATCATCTTGGGAGCTCAGGGCTTAGGACAGCTCTTTATCCAGCTTGCCGTCATCGCGTTTGCGGCCGTTCTGGCCTTTCACGTGGTCACGCTGCCGGTAGAGATCAACGCCTCGACGAGGGCCTACGGCCTGCTCACCCGTTACGGCATTCTCTCGGGCCAAGAGGCTGGGGGCACCAGGCGGGTCCTCACGGCGGCGGCTTTTACGTATATAGCGGCGGCGCTCACAGCACTCTTAACGCTACTATACCTGCTCCTTGTGAGCCGGGAATAGTAAGCGGAGGCCAGTAGTAGTCTTGCTTTCACAGCAAGGAGGATGCACATGGCACCCTTGTGCGTCCTTATAATTTCGTTCCTCGTCCTACGGGTAGTGGGCTGGCTCGGGATCAAACGGCTCTCCTCTTGGAGGGAAGTTGGACGCGTGGCCGTGGCGATCATGCTCCTGTTTACCGGCGCGACGCACTTCACTGACATGAAGCATGACTACGCAGCGACGATCCCCAACTTTCTACCCGGTGGTCTCTGAGTCATCTACCTCACGGGGGCGCTGCAGATCGCGGGTGCGATCGGTCTGCTCATCTACGTCCCCATAGCAACCTGTACGCTTACGAGAACGGGGGTGATAAGGCGGGCAGGAGCTGGTCAGCCAGACACCGGAGGGCCTGCACGAGCAGTTCTTTGAGGAGCTGGGCGGGCCGGTGACCAACAAGACCAAGCTACCGGAGCCCCCAAAGGCCAGTCAGACATCGAGAAGTTAGTGACCATCGCGGCCAATTACAGCATCGAAATACCGTCACCTCCCGGTTGGCAGGCGGACGGGAAGAGATGCGACTAGAAAGGAGGGTACGATGTTTAAGGCAGGAGAGGAGCCAGCTAGGGATCAGGAGGAACAACAGCGCTACGAACGGGCACGGGCCCGTGTGAAGGCTATCAAGGGCTTCTACATCCATGCAACCATCTTTGTTGTGGTCAACATTGCCTTATTCGCCATAAACGTGCTGGTGGGCGGAGTGTGGTGGTTCTACTGGCCACTATTGGGTTGGGGTATCGGCTTGGGAGTGCACGCACTGGCCGTGTTTGGCTTCGGCGGTGGCGGGCCTTGGGGGCGGGACTGGGAGGAACGCAAAACCAGAGAGATGATAGACAAGGAGCGAGGGCGATGAAGAGGTAAAGAGCAATGCGAGTAGAGCATCTACCGTTTGGGCGCAAGTAGCGTTCGTGCGGGCGATGGGGCTGGGGCGAGGATAGCCTCGGACGCTAGGGGGGTTAGGCGCGATCGCGGTGAGCGCGCTGACGGTTGGTGCTCTGGCGATCCGGGCGGTCGCTGTGAAGCGCGGCAGGTTCGAGCGGCTCAACATAGAAGAGCTCGAGGCCGGACGCGCAACCGTCTGGGAGCTGGTCGTTGGCAGGAGCAAACTCCTTCACGGGGGTATATAGCGAAGTTTCAAGTAAACGAGCCAACGGCCCATCTCAAGAAACTGAGCTAAGAGCACCTAGCATAAGTAGGAGAAAAAGAAGGAAAGGAGTGACATGAGTTCCCAGTCTCGTCTGGTGGCAGGCGTACTGCTGATCCTACTACCCACAGTCGAGTTTGGCGGGGCAAGTATCCTCTCGCTGCTCATAGGCGACCCAGAGTACACTCAGAACGAGCTCAGGCAGGACCTATGGCGCGCCGGCCATGCGCACGCGGGTGTGTGGCTAGTTCTGTCTCTGGTGGCCTTGCGCTACGTGGACGAGGCTGCTCTCTCGGAGGGGATGAGGTGGCTGGTACGCCTCTCCTTGCCAGCCGCGGCGATCCTGTTGCCGGCGGCCTTCTTCCTCTCGGTACTCTCGCCCGAGGCTGCGGAGCCAAATGCGCTGATCTATCTAGCCTATGTAGGGGGAATCTCGCTTGGGGTGGGGCTGTTAGTATTGGGGATCGGCCTGATCCGGGGACGCTACCAACCAGCGAGGCGCTGAACCTCTGTTCTGGAAGGTTATTGATGTAACCTTGCTATATACCTCACT
>DASQSI010000356.1:0-4837 GCA_035642415.1 Rubrobacteraceae bacterium | reverse complement strand
AGCTCTCTCGATAACGAAGCCTACAGAGAGCAGGCTAACCCCTGTCCTTACCCATGCTAGGAGCGTCCGTTCGTTAGCGAGATGCTCCCGTATTTCGGCGTCCCGCTCGGGGCGGTACGGCTCGCCGAGTCCACCTTTCTTCAGAACTTTGTTGAAAATTCTCACTCCCTGGCCTTCCACTCTCTTCAAGATCGCCAGCAACCTAGCCCGCTGACTTGGTACCTAGATGTTATCCCTAGTGGCGTTGGTTTGCTCCGATCTCCACTCCTAGTAAGGTTTCGTATACTTTCACCATGGCGCTAGTGTCCTCGCTTCCATAACCAGCGTACGAGCCTCTTCTGGCTCCCCTCTGTCAGCTCCTTTAGCAGCCGGAAGCTTACAAACTAGTGTGGTTCGAGGAGTCTGGGCACGAGCCGTTCGTGGATGAACCAACCAAATTCAATCGAGCGATGATGGAATAGGTGCGACCTGTTAGTTTTCAATAAAAGTCAAATATTTCATGAAAACCGACAGCCTTCTTAGGGCCGTTTCCCCTGGCCGCGTAGGAGACCGGTGGCCAGCACCGCTACCCAGAGCATGGTGGCGTAGATGTTGATGCGCTCATAGATCCCACTCCGTGACGTCGGTCGGTTTGCGGTAATCTGGGGAGCCTGTAAGCTTATCAAAACCCCAAACACGAAGCGTGCCCGGCAGGATTCGAACCTGCGACCCACGGATTAGAAGTCCGCGGAGGGTATCTGCCGCCTCGTGTCGGCTCGTGCCAGTAAGTGCCGTATTTGCAGGCTTTTTATAGGTTAGAGCAGGAAAGTACGTGCCGCCACATACCGATGAATGTCGGCCCGGTTGTCGTCAAAATTGTCGTCAAACTTCTCAATGTAGTGTATGCCTCTATTTCCAACTTTATCTGAAAGGTTTTCCTAGTTGGGGCGGTGGGTTTCGAACGTACACTTGGCCATAGCCTAGCGCTAAGAAACTTCATAACCAGCCGACTATCGTCGAGCAGTCGTGGCTGTTCTAGCAGAAGCCAATCATCAGCAGCGCGTTGATGGCGACCAGAGCGACGTTGCACCAAAAAGCGGGGCCGAAGACTTCTCCCTCGACCATCTCACCTATCTCGTCCTGCCAGAGGTAGTGCACCATCACCCGCCAAACGATAGCAAGTACGAAGACCATGCCAACTAAGAGCCCAAAGTTGGGCGGGGTCGGAGAACATCGCCGCCGAAACGAAGCGGAGGCCGTAGCGGTGTGGAACCCCAGAGATCCTACACCACCCGGGCTGGCCCCTACTGCCTTCGGCGTAAGGGGCCCGGACCCTTACCCTTAAACCCGTTACGGCCCCTCGCTGGGCGTCTGGCGAGCGTTTGGTGGCTCTGAGGAAGCTTCTAGTGCCTTGTGAGACCTGTGCCGGCGTCCGGATGCATCCGGACGGCAGCCTAGCGTGTCCTTCTATGTAGGGGTAGGGCAATCTAGCTCGAGCCCAACACGTTGTATGCTTGGCTACTCCTCCTACGCCTTCTTGCGGGCTCAATCATTAGTAATAGTTAATGCCGCGACCGCACCATATAATCTGGGTACCTGCTCTTTTTCAGCCTGGACCGCTTCCCCCCTCCCTACGCGGCGGTCCGGGCTGCTCTGGAACTGTTAAATGAGAATGTGATTTCTCAAAAGCTATCCGCCTTTTGGCGTTACAAGAGGATAGCTCTAGAGGTCACCAAGCCCGCGCATATACGTCTTCCCCTACTCGAGCCTCAACTACCTCCTCTGGCTGCTCTTCTTCTTCTAGCAGCTCTTCTGAAAAACCCAGATCCTCTTCACTCATAGGAGAGGTTATCTCATCAGCGCTCGATATAGGCTCTGCAGTTGTAGCTTGCCTCTCATTGATCCCTAGTGTAGGAGCCGAGAATAGCTCTTGAGCTACAGCATCACGTTTGTTCGCTTTGGTGGTAGTAGAAGAGGGCACAACAACTGCCGCTGCTATGGGCTTCTGCTGTCTGATATTGATCATAAGTCCCTCCTATCGGTAAGGACCCCGGCCTGTTCTAGCTAACCGACTACGCCTTTAGAGGATCGAGGGCATCCATCTCTTGCTTAACACGCTGGTATTCTGCTATGGCCTCGGCCCGCGCTCTTTCGAGCAGCGGTATTGCGGCCTCGCCGAAGATCTCAAGGCCCTTAAGCTTCTCTATGGCCTCAGCGAGGAACTCTTCGGCCAAGCAATAGCCATCGGCTTCCCACCCCAACTCGACCATCCTGCGATGCGCCTCGCATACCTTTTCGCCGAGCGCGTTCTCGGTGGTAGCTAGGTTAGGGCATGGGTGGCCGCTGCTACTACCCACTCTGCATAACTCAACCTCGTACGCCTCGTTCATTTCTCCTCCTTTCCTCCATCTCCTTGCTTACTTATTACCCGCTGCTCGAGGTCCTGTATGCGTACCTGTGTCCTTCTCGGCGAGAGCTTGAGCGACGGTATTTCGCCAGCCTTGACCATCTCGTACGCCCTGCTGCGTCCGATGGAGAGATACTCGGCAACCTCCGGCACGGTTAGTAGCTCTTTTGTAGACTTCATCTCCCCCGTCCACTATGCCCAGAAACCCTGGCGGATGCAGTCGGCGCAAAGAAGATCGCCGGGGAACCCTCCGAGACGTTCATCTTCCTCGATGACCTCCGAGCGGAAACGATTCAGGGTCCGTTGATTACAGCAAGAGCAAGGGCTCGACTTGCTCTTAGCGAGGGTCGCCGCAACCAAGTGCTTGCAGAGGAGAGCCGCTATAGAAATAGCCAATTAGCTCACGCGCTGGCCTGTAGTCTCGGTCCGCTACCCCCAACACCCCTAAAATCCTAAGAGACCCCCCTCCTCCACAGGCGGTGGAATTTATTTATTGCGAGTAAAACTGCCCTTCAGGCCCGCAAGGATTCAGATCGATGCTGATATCCGGGGGCCAAGCGGCGTTACGAGCGGGTAGCCTACTTTAATTAAGCTTTGTTTAATTATGCTCCAAGAGGCATTGGCAGGCCCCCTTTTGAGATAGTATGTATAGCTGCAGAGAAAATTAGGCTTCTCTGGTAGAGGCGAAGAACTGTGTCCCTTAATTATGGGCACCCATGGGGCATAGCGAGTCAATGGTGCAACCGGCTACCGCTAGGGTCTGGATAACCCAAAAGTGGCCGATTTTCTTTTGGGAAAGGGAAAGCGAGAAGGCACAACAGAGGATAACAAGAGAGGGAGCGAGGCAGATGGAACTGTACATCAATAACAGTTGGACCGAGTGCTACGCAGAATCCTATATTGCCGAAGCTATCGCGTGGTCCGAAAACGGCAATCACGCCACGATCTACGCTGTGGGCACCACCGCTGAAGAGGCGGACGCCAAGCTCGTGGGCGCCTTGCGTGAGCTCAAGCTGATGCCCGAAGCATCCTCTGCGAAGGGCGACGCGGAGGGGAAAACCGAAAACCCCGGCCCCTTAGCACATTAGTTACCAACGATACGCTGCCTCTAACCCCCATAGTGCTGCCCCTATGCAATAGGGGTCGGCCAGAAAGAAGAGGACCGGGGAGAACAAGAGGAGAAAACCCGCCCCTCGTGCTAGTAGGTCACGCCTCCTTACCTACCGCGCCCTTGAGCTACACCCGTCCCCCTGTATGGAAGCAAGTGCGCTGCTGACCGCACTAGGGTAGGCGGACGGGTCGATAAAAGAGATAGCTACTCATTGGAGCGAGGCTAAGAACTCCAAGGAGGCTACCTGTTAATACAGTCAAACAGAAACCATGCCCAGGTGCATAGTCCATATGTACTATTTTTCCCTTCATCACCCCTCAGAGAGGACACCAAGCCCCATAGCCCTCGCTCCGATACAGGCAGGGCTGCCTTTAAACGCCTAGGTATAGCCACTCATTTAAGTGTTAGAAGTCATAGCAGTAAACACAGGGCACCCCCTACGAACGCATGAAATTAGCAGCGATTAGATCCAACGTCGCACCTGCGCCTTGTAGCGTATGTATCTCCACGCAAGGCTTCTTCGGGCACTGCAGGTACACCGCCTACAGGTCACCACTATGACAGCCCCTAAAGTACTCCAGCAGAGCTGGCATAGGGAGCGGTTTTGCGAAGTGGTAGCCCTGGGCTAAGTCGCACCCCATCTCTTTTAGCTGCTCTGCTTGATCGCCGCTTTCCACCCCCTCCGCTATCACCTTCATCCCCAAAGTGTGAGCTAGGCCTACGACCGTGCCCACCCCGGAAGCGTTCTTCGTTGTCAATCCTACCTAGCGAGCAGGTCATGGCTGGCGCCGTAGCAGCCCCTTAGCTTCAGGGGCAAGCGCCTTTGCTTTGGGCCCAAAAGACACACTAGTTGTTATTTGTTGTTACGTTTTTGCACTAACCAGAAGCGAAGAAGCCTAGTGCCCTCTCTAAGGGCGTTGGATGTCTCTTTTCCCTAAGCGTAACTCTAACGAGTAGCTATCTTTTATCGGCCCGTCCCCCTGCCCCTATCATCCACTTACTTGTGCACAGGGGGAAGGGTGTAGCTCGATAGCGCGGTAGGTGAGAAGGCATCACGTTGTGTATTGCGAGGATAACAGGTTTAGTCACTGAGCACCTAATTGACAAAGTGAGGTGCTGCTTCTATGCTCCGAGTTAATAGGCGTCTTAGTAGGGTGTCTCAAGGGAAAGGGAAACAGACGAGTATGTACTGAAAACGACGCTCGATGATGCATGATTTGGCATCTCCTAATGAGCAGATGCACGTGAATAACACAGGAAGGAAGGCTAAATGCCAGCGAGACCTCCGACTATCGAGCAGCTAAAAAAGATCGCCAACGACTACAACTTGGGCTTGAGCG
>DASQSI010000355.1:0-22978 GCA_035642415.1 Rubrobacteraceae bacterium | reverse complement strand
GATGACACGCCCCTTGGGTACGCCGCCGACCCCTAAAGCAAGGTCAAGGGCCAAGGCACCGGTGGAGATCGAATCGACCTTCCTAGGCTCCTCGTCGCCCATGCGCATGATCGAACCCTTACCAAATTGTCGCTCTATCTGCGATACCGCGGCCTCTATCGCCTTTGTCCTGTCCATCGTTTCCTCCAGCCGCTAGCTCTAATCCTTAGACGTTCTTCGATTATACTGGAGGCGGCACGCCTCCCAACATTTATACCTGGGGCCAGTCCCTTCACGAAGTGGCTCCGTGAGACCTACGAACTCTGAGTGAAAGTGCGAGTGGCACCCTGGCCGGAGCTTCCAAGACGGCCTATGTTCCGACCGTTAACCTCCATCTCCACCGCGCCGGCGTTCGCGACCGAGACGGTTACCGCATCGCGCGCCTCGAAGCTCCGAGAGAAACCGGGCTGCGCAATTCGCGAGTCGGCGACTGTTCCGTCCGTATATACGGTCAGCCCCGTGGCGTTGTCGACAACCTTGACCGTTGCCCGCACCGCTCGGGTGGTGGTCTCGCCGATTGGTGCGGTAGTAGCCTCTTGGACTGCGGCTGGTTCCTTGGCTGGCTGCTCTTCCTCTTGGGCAGACTTTGAATCGGGCTCGACGTCGACAGGCTGAACTGGCGCCTGGGAGCCTCGACCGATAAAGTAGAGGGCGCCTATGACTGTCGCGAGCACGAGCACGGCAACCGCAACGGTGAGGACGGTCGCTGCAAAAATCCTCCGGCGCTGGACTCCACCGAGGAGGGTCATCGGCGGAGGCATCTCGGACTCCTCCCCTGCCCTAGAGGCCCCCCGATCGTCGTGGCCTACAAACTGCGATGCCCGGCTTGGCGCCCGGTGTTCCCTAAGCTCCTGGGAGAGCCGCTCGCCGTCGAGCCCGAGAAAGTTCGCGTACGTCTTCAGGAATCCGTGGACGTAAACCGCGTCCGGGAGCATGCTATAGTCGTCGTGCTCGAGACCCTCGAGGTAGCGTGTCCGGATCTTGGTCGCCTGCTCGGCCTCTTTGAGCGAAAGGCCTTTCTCCCGGCGTTTTCTTTCGAGGAGGGCGCCGATCTGCGCCGTCATCTCATGCGCGTTTTGGTCCCCTTCGTTCACCATAAGAGAGACTACCACAAAAGCGAGAATTCCTCGTTCTCTTAGTGTCTAATACGCTCGCTACGTACTTTTTCTCTTGGGTTTCTAGAGGATCCTCCTGATTCCTAAGGACCAAGCCGGTCCTCGGCGTCTTCTCTTCCGCCGTCGAGGATGCGTGTAAGATCGATTTCGGTAGCTACTACTTGGCGGCTTTTGGAGCCCTCGTAAGGACCAACTATCCCAAGGCGTTCGAGCGCATCGATGATACGCCCGGCACGAGAGTATCCGACCCTGAAGCGCCGTTGCACCGCGCTCACTGAGGCCTGCTGCGTGGCGACCACAAAGTGTGCTGCCTCAGGAAGCAGCTCATCGGCGGGTTCTTCGGTCTCCGTCTTTTCTTCGGGTGCAGAGGCGGTCACCTCCTCCACATACCCCACACCCATATGCCCAGCGTGAGAGGCACACATGGAGACGATATTAATTACCTCTTCTTCAGAGATGTAGGCGCCTTGGATGCGGGAGGCCCGACTAGCCGAGACAGGTTTGAAGAGCATATCGCCCCTGCCAAGCAGGGCTTCGGCGCCTACGCTGTCTAGTATCACGCGGGAATCGATCTGCGAAGAGACGGCGAAAGCGATACGGGAGGGGATGTTGGCTTTGATCATACCGGTAATCACGTCAACAGAAGGCCGTTGAGTGGCCACAACGAGGTGTATCCCGACCGCACGTGCCTTCTGGGCAAGCCTTATGACGGCGTCTTCGACCTTGGCCGCCGCGTTCATCATGAGGTCCGCGAGCTCGTCGATAACGATCACCACGTATGGCATCGGCTTCTCGCTGTGCCCTGAATCGTTATAGCTCTCGAGTGAACGCGCCCCGAACCGTTCCAAAACCTCGTAGCGCCGCTCCATCTCCGAGACCGCCCAAGACAAAGCGTTTGCTGCCTTCTTGACGTCCGTAACGACCGGCGAGATTAGGTGTGGCACCCGGACAAACTGCGAGAGCTCAACTCTTTTCGGGTCTATAAGGACCATCTTGACCTGCCGGGGATCGGTAGTGAGCAAGAGCGACGTTAAGAGACAATTTAGCGTGACGCTCTTGCCAGAACCCGTAGTACCCGCCACCAAAAGATGCGGCATCTCAGCGAGGTCCAGAAAAACCGCCCGACCCGAGATGTCTTTACCCAGCCCCACCGGCAAGCTCCAGTCGTTCGCGTTCGGGTACTCTTGGAAGACGTCTCCCAAAGTCACAGTAGCCGCTTTCGTGTTGGGCACCTCAACGCCTATAGCGCTTTTTCCAGGAATCGGGGCGAGTATCCGGACCTCCGTAGCCGCCAGAGCGTAGGCTATGTCCTGCTGGAGGTTCCTGACTTTGCCGACCTTCACGCCGCTTCCCAGCCTAAGCTCGTAGCGGGTCACCCGCGGCCCCACAACCGCACGGAGCACATACGCCTCCACCCCTAGTTCGGCTAGAGCACGCGTGAGCCTCCTGCTCGTCTCTGCGGCGTCGTGCTCGGGGCCTCTCCGGCCGAGCTTCAAAAGCGAGGCAGGTGGCAACACGTATTCCCCGGGCACGGTTTGCTCCTGCCTCTCGTCCCCAAAGCCCGAAGGTTTTCGCTGCTCCGGTAACACAACCTCGAACGTCTCATCTTTTGGAGGATCTTCCGAGATCGGATGCTCCTCTGTTGGGTCGTCCTTCGATGTGGTCTCCTCCACGAGGAGCGTCGGGCGCTCGATCTTCTCGCGTCGAGAGTTCTTCACCCGGTGTTCCTCGCGGAGCGTTTGTAATTTCGGGTAGAGGTAGCGTGCGCCCTCGCCTATTGCTTCGACGACCGCGATTAGGGTGAAGCCGGTCAGTAAGTAAAGGCCCGCGGCATAGAGAAAGCCGAGAGCAAATGCAGCCCCGACAGAGCCGCCGATCTGGTAGGTAGCCGCGTACAAAATGCTTCCCAGGAAGCCACCACGATTGGGATAGGCGGCCGCGTCAAAGCGCAACTCCGACGGAAGAGTAGCGGCGAGGGTCGTGGAGCCGGCTAGCAGGAGGAGTACCGCGCCCAAAGTTCTCCTCCGGCCCAGACGTCCAAGCAGCATAAAAGAGCCGGCGAGCGCCGCGAGTGGGGGGAGCACGAAGCCAATCATACCCGCAAGGTGCGTCGCCGCAACTAGGCTGATCTCGCCCAAGAATGCCCCCCCGCCCGTGAGAAACGCCGCGGTGAGGAACAGCCCGGCGCCGAGTAGGAAAAGCCCCACGAGCTTGTGAGAGAAAGCCTGCCGGAGGTGAGAAACCGGGTGGAGGACACCTTTTCCGCGAGCGCCGGGGCCACGCTTCTTTGCGCCCGTGGACCGCCGCGCAGCCCGTTTTTTCTTAGCCATATACCTTAGTCTAGCGCAGAAAACACGGTGCCGGAGCCGCACCCTTCATGTAGGGTGCCCCGCTCCTTAAACCTCAACTATTAGCGGTAATATGATCGGACGCTTGCGCGTTCTTTCGGAGAGGAAACCGGAGAGATCCTCGCGGATAGCCTTCTTGAGTTCGCCCCAGTCGGTAATGCGCTGGCGGGCCGTACGCTCCAGGGTCTTCGTAACGACGCTGATGGACTCGTCCACGAGCCCGTTGGAGGCCTGCGGTTCAACGAAACCGCGCGAGACCACGTCCGGCGGACCCAGAGGTACGCCACTCTGGGCGTTAATCCGCGCGATGACGATAAACATTCCCTCCTCGGCAAGCTGCTGCCGCTCGCGCATGACGCCAGAAGACATATCCGCCACACCTCCACCGTCCACGAGGAACATGCCCGCGGGGATGGGATCTAGCCGACGTACCTCACCATCGGCCTCGAACTCGAGCCGGTCACCGTTCTCTAAGACGAAGATGTTCTCTTCTGGGATGCCCATGTCTATAGCGGTTTTAGCGTGGCTCCTCAAGTGCCTGAACTCGCCATGTACGGGAACGAAGAACTTCGGCTTCAAGAGCGAGAGTACAAGCTTCTGTTCCTCTTGTGCCGCATGCCCCGAAACGTGCACGGACCGTAACGGGGTATATAGCACATCGGCGCCCCGTTTCATGAGGTTATCGATCGTACGTGCTACACCCCGCTCATTACCTGGAATGGGGTGTGCCGAGACGACCACGACATCGCCTGGGCCCACCTCGATGGTACGATGCGTGCCGTTGGCGATGCGACTCAAAGCCGCTAGAGGCTCGCCCTGGGCGCCCGTAGTGAGAATCACGAGGTCGCCGTCGGGGATTTGGTTTATGTCCCGCTGGTCCACGAGCATAGGAGCGGGAAGATCTAGGTAGCCGAGATCGCGTGCGATCTGAACGTTCCGGATCATGGAGCGCCCCGTGACCCCTACCAGGCGCCCGTGCTTTTTGGCCGCTTCGACAACCTGGCTTATACGGTGGATGTGCGAAGCGAAGGAGGCGACGATGATACGGCCCTTTGTCGTCTCGAAAACCTCGTTGAAGGTTTCACCGACGATCTTCTCGCTAGACACGTAGCCGGCCCGCTCCGCGTTGGTTGAGTCGCCAAAGTAAGCGAGCACGCCCTCCTCTCCTAGGGCCGCGTAGCGCGCTAAGTCCATCGGCTCACCTTCGATCGGGGTCAGGTCGATTTTGTAGTCGCCGGAGAAGATCACTATCCCCGCATCGGTGTAAAGCGCTACCGCAACTGCGTCTGGGATGGAGTGGTTAACGTTTATGAACTCCACGCCTAAGCCACCGATGTTTACGGTTTCGCCGGCCTTGACCTCCCGTAGAGATTCGGCCCTATTTATGCCGAACTCAGCAAGCTTCGGACGCACGAGCTCAAGCGTGAGCCTCGTCGAATAGACAGGGATATTGAACTCACGCAAGAGATAGGGCAAGGCGCCGACGTGGTCCTCGTGGCCGTGAGTGAGGATGACACCCATGAGCTCATCCTGGCGCTCTCTGAGGTAGGAGAAGTCGGGAAGGACGAGGTCTATCCCCGGCATCTCCTCGTCCGGAAAGGCCAAGCCAGCATCTATGAGGATGATTCCGCTCTCCTGCTGCACCGCGGTCATGTTCTTGCCGATCTCTCCCAACCCCCCCAGGGGAACGACCTGCAAAGTCTTACTACCGTTTAACAGCGCTGATTACCTCCTTGTTTAGCGGCCAGTCTTCACTGAAGATATAAAGCGGACCGTTGGTCATTTATTATTCAAGTACTTCCCCAAGTCGAGCTCCTTCGGGCCCACAGCGGCGACGTACATATCCTCTAGTTTCAGATGCTCGTTAGCAAGACGCCTGACATCCTCGGTGCTTACCGCATCGATGCGCTCGGAGATCTCCTCAGGTGTCAAGAGCTCCGTACCAGTGATGATGCTCCGACCGATCCGGAACATCCGTGCTGCGGTGCTCTCCAACGCTAGTATAGTCGAGCTTTTCAGTTGCTCTTTGGTTCGGCCGAGCTCCTCGTCGGAGATGGGCTCTTCGCGGACCTTACCGAGCTGCTCAGAGATGACCTTTACAGCTTCCTCAACGTGCCTGGTCGTGGAGCCCACGTACATCTTGATGGCGCCCGCGTCAGAGTAACCCTGGTGGTACGAGTACACGGCGTAGGCCAAGCCACGCTTCTCGCGAACCTCCTGGAAAAGTCGACTGCTCATACCGCCACCCAAGACGTTGCTGAGCGCGCTCATCGCGTAGCGATCCTCGCTCTTAGCGGGCAGGCCCGGAGAACCCATCGCTACGTGGTACTGCTCAGTCTCCTTGAACCTGTAGGAAAAGCGACTCTCGGGCGGTATTGGATTCGCTTGCCGTACGAACGGCTCACCTTTGGGCAGCCACCCTCCAAGCTTTTCTTCCACCATGTGCTCGAACTGTCCCGTGTCGAGCCTACCGGCCCCAACGACGAAGACGTTTGGGGCGGTGTAGGTGTTTTTGTGGAAGGTCCTCAGTGTGTCGTGGTCCACACCGCGGACCGTCTCCACCGAGCCGATAATCGGACGCCCCAAAGAATCGCCGTGGAAAACTAAACCGGAGAGGTGTTCGTCGGCTACCTGGTCAGGTCTGTCCTCGTACATCTTGATCTCCTCGACGATCACCTCCCGCTCCCGCGCGAGGTCAGCGAGCGTCGGCGAGACGACCATCTCGCTCATAATGTCTAAGGCTCTTTCGAGGTGTTCGGGCAAAAAACGGGCGTAGAGCACGGTGTACTCCTCGCCAGTTGCTGCGTTCTCTTGCGCGCCGATGCTTTCGAATGCCTCTGCTATGCCCAGAGCGTCCATTTTCGGGGTGCCCTTAAACAGCATGTGCTCCATGAGGTGGGTGATACCGGCGACCTCGTCCTTCTCATCGCGGCTACCGGCCCGAATCCAAACCCCCAACGACACGCTTGTCGCCTCCGATAGAGATTCAGAGAAGATCCGCAAGCCCTCCGGAAGCTCCTTTACGTTGATGCTCTTCTCACTCAAGGGAGTCAGTCCTCCACCTTCTCCAAAGAGATGCGCTTTTGCTTGTCGATCTCGAGGACACGAACCTTGATCCGGTCGCCCTCCGAAACGACGTCCTCGACCCGCTCGACCCGCTGCCTGCCCGGCGCCAAACGCGAGATGTGCAACAACCCATCGCGGCCTGGCACGAGTTCGATGAAAGCGCCAAAATTTGTGGTCTTCACCACCTTGCCGGTGTAAATCTCCCCAGCCTCGACGTCCTTGGTCATCCCGGTTATCGCAGCAGCGGCTTCTTTTACAGAGGCGCCGTTTGTACCCGCGACGTAGACCGTCCCATCGTCCTCAACGGAGATATTTACCCCAAACTGCTCCTGCATGGCGTTGATCGTCTTCCCACCAGGACCAATAAGTAGGCCGATCTTCTCGGTTGGTATAGAGAGGACTTCGACTCTCGGAGCATATTCTGAGACTTCGGTCCGAGGCCCTGAGAGCGTCTCACGCATGATTTCTAGGATCTCGAGCCGCCCTTTCTTGGCCTGGGCCAATGCTTCCCTTAAAATTTCCGCCGAAACCCCGGTAATTTTCATGTCCATCTGGAGCGCCGTAATGCCATCACGTGTGCCCGCGACCTTGAAGTCCATGTCTCCAAGGTGGTCCTCAAGCCCCTGAATGTCTGTGAGGACGACGTAATTGTCGCCCTCCTTGACAAGGCCCATCGCTACACCGGCTACCGGCGCCTTGATCGGCACGCCCCCGTCCATTAGCGCTAGCGTCGAACCGCAGACGCTCGCCATGGACGATGAACCGTTCGACTCAAGCACGTCGGAGACAAGGCGCATGGCATACGGAAACACTTCCTCGGACGGTATAACCGGCACCAGCGCACGCTCGGCCAAAGCGCCATGCCCGATCTCGCGTCGTCTAGGAGCCCCAACCCTGCCGGTCTCGCCGGTGGAGTAGGGCGGGAAGTTGTAGTGGTGCATATAGCGCTTTAGGGTCTGCGGCTCTATAGTGTCCAGCCTCTGGGCTAATCCCAAATCTGCGAGCGCGAGCTCGGTGAGGACCTGCGTCTCGCCGCGCGTAAAGAGCCCCGTCCCGTGTACGCGCGGGATGATCCCAACTTCCGCCGTGGTCGGACGAACCTCGTCGAACGCCCGAAGGTCCGTACGCTTGCGGTCCTCAAGATACAGCTTGCGGAACGCCTCCTTTTCCAGCACAGAGATAGCGGACTGGATCTGCTCGGCCTCCTCCGGGTCACCTCCCTCGGCCAATTCTACGCGCAGCGCATCAAGGGCCTCGTGCCGGCCCCTACGGTGCGGGCTGACAATAGCATCCTTTACGCGTTTGAGATATCTCTCTCTAAGATCAGCGAGGAACGGGGGGTTCTCCTCACTCGCAACGAAGATCTCCTGCTTCTTCTTGCCGTATTCGGCGGCCCATCGCTCGATCGCCTCGGCCTGGGTCCGGACAGCCTCCTGGGCGAACAGCATACCCTCGACCATAACTTCCTCGGGAACCTCGTTCGCCCCGGCTTCAACCATCGTTATCGCTTCTTTGGTCCCTGCCACCACGAGATCAAGGTCGCTCTCGGCGAGCTGAGCATAGGTAGGATTGAGCACGAACCCTCCATCTGGCCTCCGCCCAACCCTTACGGCCCCTATGGGCCCATCGAAGGGTATATCTGAGAGGGCTAAAGCCGCCGAGGCGCCCACCATGCTAACAACATCGTACGGCGTTTCCTGATCGGCACCTAACACAGTACCAATGACTTGTATCTCATAGTGGTAGTCCTTCGGGAAGAGTGGCCTTAAAGGACGGTCGGTAAGGCGGGCGGTGAGGATAGCTCTCTCGCTAGGCCTTCCCTCGCGCTTTATGAAGCCGCCGGGGATCTTGCCGGCCGAGGCCATTCGCTCCTCGACGTCCACGCTTAAGGGCAAAAAGTCCACCCCGAGCCTCGGGGCCGCCGAACGGGTCGCGGTCGCCAAGACTATTGTATCTCCGAGCCGGGTCAGAACGGCGCCACCAGCCTGTCGCGCCAACTTTCCGGTTTCGAGCACTATCATATGCTCGCCTACGTGTATCTCCAAAAGCATATTCTTTTCTCCTCTACGCTTCTATGAAATCTTAGAAAGGCTTGTCGAACCGTGTGCTACCTGCGCAGCCCGAGCCTGGAAATGAGCGTCCGGTAACGTTCGACGTCCTTCTTCTGCAGATACTTTAGGAGACGGCGCCGTCGGCCAACCATTTTCAAGAGGCCCCGCCTCGAGTGGAAATCGTGCTTGTGCTCGCGCAGGTGCTCCGTGAGATGCTGTATGCGCGTTGTGAGTAGCGCGACTTGAACCTCCGGCGATCCGGTATCTCCGTGGTGGGTCGCGTACTCCTCGATTATGACATCTTTGCTTTCAATCACCGCCAACTTCTTTTCTCCTCTTTGCTTATCGCTCTCTAGATCTAACCGTTTAACCACGCATATGTTACCACGGCCATCAAGCGTCCTCTCTAAGGATTTTGCGAGCCTCTACGATGTCCCGCGCTATCTGCTCCTTGAGCTCGTCGGCTCCAAAGAACCGTTTTTCCGGGCGTAATCGCTCGACGAAGGTGACCTCGACAACCCTTCCATATAGATCGCCTTGGTAATCTAACAAGTGCGCTTCGACCCTGCTATCCCGCTGATCAAAGGTAGGGGCCACACCAACATTCGTGCATGCTCCGTAGCGCTCAGCCTCGGCCCATACGTGGCCCACGTACACTCCTCGCCCAGGCACCAGAGAACACGCGTCCGGCAACACGTTGGCCGTAGGGAAACCGATGACGCGCCCCCGCTTGTCCCCAACCACGACCTTGCCGCGCAAGGAGTAAGGTCTCCCTAAAAGTCTCGCAGCCTCGCGCACCTCGCCACCGGCGACGAGAGCGCGTATCTTCGTCGAGTTGATACTTTCACCTAAACAAGCGTAGATAGGTACAGCGTAAGCCTCCCCTCCCGTCTCCCGCATATGTCGTCGCAAGTCCTCGATGTTCCCAGAAGCCTTGTGACCAAACCGGAAGTTCTCACCAACAACTACTACCGCCGCCTTGAACTTCCCGACGAGCACTTCCCGCACAAACTCCTCGGGGTTTTTCTTCGAGAGGTTCTCGTCGAAACGCATCACGTGTACCTCGTCTACCCCGCACGCAAGCAGAATCTCTTTACGTACTTCCAAGGTCGTCAATAGCTTCAGCTCGCTCCCCGGTCTCAAAACTGCCTGCGGATGGGGGTCGAAGGTCACCACACCTACCCGCAAACCTCTCTTACGCCCCTCCTCCGCTGCGCGCCGGATCACCACCTGGTGCCCGAGGTGTACCCCGTCGAAGGTCCCCAAAGCAATGACTACCCCGCGCATAGCACAACCTCGGCCCGTGCTCCCCGCGCGCCCTCTTCATCCCTGTAAATCGCTAATAACTCCCCGCCAGCCTCTACCCGGTAGCTACCCTCGATCCCGGAAGCAGCCAATCTGCACCCGTTGCACACCAAAGCCCGCTCTCCCCCCGAAATCTTTACTGCCGGCAAGAACGCTACGACCTCTGCCTTCTGTATTATGCGGTCTTGTATCGTAGCAGAGGTAAGTTGTTCGAGGGTCGAGGTATTTTCAAGCTTGAGTTGTCCGACAGAGGTACGGCGCAGGCCGGTAAGGTAGGAGCCTGTACCCAGAGACTCGGCCAAGTCAGAGATCAGGGCCCGTACGTAGGTGCCGCTGCTGCACGTGACGCTAAAAGTTGCGCTTTTCTCGGCCGGATCAAGGGCTTCGAGGACCAGGGAGTGAACCGTCACGATGCGGCTTTTGCGTTCGACGTTTTCTCCACGGCGATGAGCCTCGTAAAGGCGTACACCCCCGATCTTCACGGCAGAGGCCATCGGCGGGGTCTGCCGGACAGTACCTGTGAAGCGTTTGGCAGCGGCGCGCAAAGCACCCTCACCAGGCATTAGGGTGTCTTTGAGGACTGTGATGTTTCCGTCCGCGTCCAGGGTGTCAGAGACGGCGCCAAAAGAGGCGGTGACGGTGTAGGCTTTATCAAGACCGGTCACGTAACGGGAGAGCCGGGTGGCCCGGCCGACGAGGAGGACGAGGAGCCCTGAGGCTAAAGGATCTAACGTGCCGGTATGTCCGATCTTGGTTCCCTTCGGCAAGAGGCGCTTTACCTGAGCCACCGCCCGGGCACTGGTAAGGCCGGACGGTTTGTCCAAGAGCAAGGCCCCGGAGAGAGTGGGCGCAGTTATTCGGTGCCCCCGGCGGGCTCGCCCAAGTCTACGACATCCTCTAGGGCCCTAAGCAGCTCCTTTTTGGCCTCCGGTGGGGCCTTAGGCGTGGTATAGCCAGCCGCTAGCCGGTGCCCACCGCCACCAAAAACGTGAGCGATCGCACCAACATCTACGCTCTCTGAGCGCAAAGAAGCTTTTGTGCCGCCCTCAACTTCCCGCAGGTGCGCTACGACCTCGACGCCGACCACGGTCCGAAGGTGGTCGATGGCCTCCTTCGACTCGAGTTCGGTGGCGCCGGTGCGCCCATAGTCGGAGTTGTCCACGGTAGAGATTAAGGCTTGACCGAAGCGCTTGGCGTTGGCCAGAGAGATGCCAACGATGTTCAGCTGCTCCACGGTACCCGTATGGTTAATCCGGTCGTCAACTTCAGCCGGCACGGCACCCGCGCGAAGGAGGTCGGCGACCAGCTCGTGGGTTTCGGGGGAGACGTTACGGAAACGGAAACCACCGGTGTCCGTTAAAACGCCCGCGTAGATCGCTTCAGCTGCCTTCTTGTGAAAAGGCACACCGAGCTCTGCGTAGAGTGTGGCTACGATCTGAGCACTCGCGGCGGCTTTAGCGTCGACAAGGTTCATCTCCCCGTAGAGCGGGTTATCCTCGTGGTGGTCGAGGTTTAAGCGCACCCGGTTCATCTCCCGCTCGCGCGGCACCCCGATCCGGTCAGCCCGAGAGGTATCAACCACGAGTAGCTCGTAGTCCGATGGACACTCCCGCAAGGGTTCTTCAGGGAGAAGCCACCTCAAGTAGGTAGGCACCTCCTCCACGTAACAGAACACAACCTTATGACCTAAACAGCGCAATAAGTACACCAGCGCGACCGCGGAGCCTATGGCGTCTCCGTCAGCTCCGGTATGGGTGGTGACGGCAGCCCGATCCAGGCTCCTGAGCCGATCTGCAACCTCGCGCGTGGTGTTATTCATCGTGCGTGTCCGCCACATCTTCTCTGGTTCCCTTAAGTTTCTTTAGAGCCGCCTCGATCCTGCTCGCGTTCTCCACGACTGGGTCTTGCTCGAAACGCAGCCGCGGAGTGTGCTTCAGGCGCGTCTGCGCCCCAACTACGGCTTGGATGCGTCCGGCAGAGCTCTGCAGACCTTCCCTGGCACCTTCGATATCCTCACCAGAAAGCACACTGTAAAAAATCGTAGCCTGCCTCAGGTCTGGGCTCACCCGAACATCGGTGACCGTGACGAGACCTTTAATACGCGGGTCCGAAAGCGATCCGACCTCCGCGCCGACGATCTCTTGCAGCCGGGACTCGACCTTGCGGATGCGTTCGCTCAAGGCGTTGGCTCCCTCAAAGCTTTACGAACTCTTCGCGCCATTCGAGTAGCGCCAGCTCCTCGTAATCCAAGAGGGTCCGCCACACCTCCGCACGCTTCTCCTCTACCGCCTGCCTGCTAGCTGCAGCGAGTGCGAACTCGACGGTGGCTCGCTGCCAGAAATCCTGGTGGTCGGCTTCCACTACAGAGAGGTTCTTGCGGCGCAGCCGATCCTTTAGGGATCTCAATATCTGGCGTTTATCCTTGAGACTGGAGGCAAAAGGTAGCTCCAGCTCTAGCCTTACGGCACAGAACAAAGGACCTCGTAGCCTACCTCGGAACCTCGACGACCTCGAAGAACTCTAGGATATCCCCTTCCTTAACGTCATTGAAATTCTCGACGCCAACGCCGCACTCGAAGCCCGCCCGCACCGAGCGGACGTCGTCCTTAAAGCGCTTCAAAGAGGCTATCTGTCCCTCGTAGATCACCGTGCCATCCCGAACCACGCGGACACGGTTGTTGCGAGAGGCCTCACCACTCGTTACATAGCAGCCCGCGACGACACCCACGTTCGGAACCCTAAACGTCTGCCGAACCTCGGCCGTGGCTGTCTCCCTCTCCTCGGTTTCGGGAGCGAGCATACCGCGCATGGCAGCCTCAATGTCCTCGAGCGCCTTGTAGATCACGTTATAAGTTCGTATCTCTACCTTCTCCCTCTCAGCGACCTGCTTGGCTGTATTCGTAGGCCGGACATTGAAGCCCAGCACGATGCCGCCGCTCGCCGATCCAAGCATCACGTCCGAGTCCGCGATAGCTCCTACACCCGAGCGCACAATGTTGATCCGTACCTCGTCGGTAGAAAGCCTAGACAACGCCTCCTTCAAGGCCTCCACACTCCCTGCAACGTCCGCCTTAATAACGAGGTTCAGATCCTGCATCCCACCCTCGCCGAGGAGCTGCTCAAGCGTACGCCTAGGACCTCCTTGGGCAAGTTCTTGGCGCCTGAAAGCGGCCTCGGCCTGCTCGGCCTTGTCACGAGCGGTTCGCTCGTGGCTCATGACCTCGAAGCGTGTACCAGCCTCGGGAACACCCGAGAGCCCCAAGATCTCCGCCGGGGTTCCAGGCCCCACCTCCTTAACCCGCTTGCCCTTGTAGTCGAACATCGCCCTAACCCGTCCGTAGGCCGTCCCCGCAAGCACGACATCCCCCTTGCGGAGCATGCCTCGGTTGATGAGGAGTGTCGCTACTGGGCCTCGGCCCGGATCTCGTTCACTCTCGATCACATATCCACTCGCTGGCGCTTTCGGGTTCGCCTTCAGATCCTCGAGTTCTGCAACGATGAGGATGTTCTCCAAAAGCTCATCTATCCCCTCGCCGGTCTTGGCCGAGACCGGCACCGTCACCGTCTCACCTCCATAAAGCTCCGGCACGAGACCTCTCTCGGAGAGCTGTCCCAGAACTCGGTCGGGGTTGGCGTTCGGCACATCGATCTTGTTGAGCGCAACGACGATAGGAACCTCCGCTGCCCTAGCGTGCTCTACAGCCTCCTCGGTTTGAGGCATTACCCCGTCGTCGGCGGCGACGACGAGGACGACGATGTCCGTGACCTTAGCGCCACGAGCCCGCATCTCGGTAAACGCCTCGTGGCCTGGGGTGTCAATAAAGGTGATCTTCTTGCCGTCGCCACTCGTTACTTGGTAGGCGCCGATATGCTGGGTAATGCCTCCCGCCTCGCCGGATTGGACGTTCGACGCGCGGATGCGGTCCAAGAGCGAAGTCTTCCCGTGATCTACGTGACCCATCACGGTCACAACCGGTGGCTTCTCAACCAGATCCTCCGGCTCATCCTGGGCACCAAGATCCTCCTCCTCAAGTTCCTCGGCGGCCCCGATCTCAACCTCGATTCCCATATCGTCGGCGACGAGCTCTATCTCCTCGGTCGAAAGCGTCTGAGTAACGGTTTTCATCTCGCCCAAGGACATGAGAACCTTGATGACCCGGGCCGGCGGGATTCCCAGCGCATCCGCCATGTCCTTGACCGTCGCACCGGGCTCGACCTTGACCGCCGTTTTTTGTTCCCGCTTCGCTTCAGTTTGGCTGGGCGCCCGTGCAGGCTTCTTGGGTTGCGTCTCGGCCGTGGCGCCCGGCCGTGGTCCCCGGCTGGTAGCGCTGGCATCTATGACCACCCGGCGCCGTTTGCGGCTACCCTTGCCTCCTTCACGTGCCTCCCTTGCAAACTCTCGCTGGCTTGCTTGCCCGTTTTGAGCCCCATCAGCGCCAACCGTCACGCTCGTCTGATCATCCTGACCAAAAACCCGTTTGTAGACAGGCTCCTCGACCATAGAAAAGTTGTTCTTGACCTCTACGCCCTCGTTCTTGAGACGTTCTATAACTTCCTTTGTTCCGAGCGATAGCTCACGGGCTATCTCGTACACACGCTTGCCCATCTAACCCCCTAAGAGCCTTCTACCAAGTCCTCGAACTCCGCGGCCTGGGCCTGGTGAGACGGGATGCCGCAGAACAAAGATCCCGGCAACGCCATATTCGCGCACCTCCGACCGTTGGCGAGAACCGCCCGACAGCGGTGCATAGTCGAGTACTCGTCAGGTTCCCAGTCTTCTTCCAGTACCTCCTCGAATTCCGTGGCCTGGCTTTCGGGTTTTATATCTATCTTCCAATCTGTAAGCTTCACGGCGAGCCGGGCATTCTGACCCTCGCGGCCAATTGCTAGCGAAAGCTGGTCGTCCGGCACGATGACCTCCGCCTGCTTCTCCTCCTCATCCAGGTAGACCTCCCTAACGCGCGACGGTGAGAGTGCTTTGGCGATGAACCGCGCGGGGTCCGGGTCCCACTGGATGATATCTATCTTTTCGTTGCGAAGCTCAGAGACCACGGCACGCACCCGGCTCCCTCGTGGTCCCACGCAAGCACCGACCGGGTCTATGCCCTGCTCCCTCGACCACACCGCAACCTTCGAGCGAAGACCCGCCTCGCGGGCTACGGCTTTAATCTCAACGAGGCCGTCATAGATCTCCGGCACCTCCAGCTCGAAGAGCCCCCGCAGCAACCCCTCATGCCGCCGGCTGACTATAAGACTCGGCCCCCTTCCCGGCTCCCGGATCTCCGTCAGGTATACCTTGATGCGCTGTCCGTTCTCGTACCGCTCATTCGGGACCTGCTCGCTGGCCGGAAGGAGCGCTTCTACCCTTCCCAAGTCCACGAGTGTCATCCGCCTGTGCGCCTGCTGGACGATGCCAGTTACAATCTCACCGATACGGCCACCGTACTCCTCAAGGAGCTGCGCGTTGTGTACCTCGTTCAGCCGCTGGTAGAAAGTCTGGCGCATAACCTGGGCGGCGATGCGGGTGAAGTCGTGTGGGGTAATGTCCTGTCCGTCCTTTATCACCCGAAGATCGCCAGTCTCCCTATCCAAGACCACCTCGGCTCCTTCAACCGCCCCCTCGCGATTCTCATAGGCGGCGAGCAGAGACTCCTCAAGAACGTCCTTCACCGTATCGAAGGGAATCCCCTTGTCCACCTCGATCTCATGCAAAGCCGACAACAACGCCGTGTTCATTCCGTTATATGTCCTCCTTGAGGTTTGCTCGCGTAACGGAGCCGAATGGCACCTCCACCTCCGCTTCACCGGAGGGTTTCAGTACGAAACTCGTCTCCATAGTCCGCAAGATCGTGCCGGTGAAGTTCCGCTGTCCTTCTATCCGCTCAGCAACCCGCACCTTCACTTCGCGCCCGACGTAGCGCTCGAAGTGCTCGGGCTTGGTCAAAGGACGCTCTATCCCCGGTGACGAAACCTCGACGAGACCGTCGTACCCCTCGTTACCGAGCGCTGGAGAGACGCTGGCGATCACGCGCGCGCAAAATGCATGGTCCACAGGCCCCTCCTCCCGGTCCACTAGCAGCGTAAGGAGAGGACCGCCGGAGAAGCGGGCCTCGATAAGCTCCGCCCCCTTCGGGAGGGCGTTCTCCACAACCTCCGCAAATCTACTCAATCTTGCCGTTTGTTGCTCCCTTTTTCGAGACGTTAAAAAAGCAACGGGTCCTTCGGACCCCTTGCTCCAGCACAGCGCAATTGATTATACAGCAGAGTATCTAGGTTACAAGGCAGAGGACTTTCGCCGGAACCTGCTGTCGGCTCTTTCGGCGGTTGGCTAAAAGCCTCCCGGGGGCACTACTCAGCGTCTACTATAGAGCAAGGGCCGCGCAGATGCCCTTCACAGCTGCCGGCGTCAAGCACTTCGATCTCGCATAAGGAGATACAGCCATACCTGTTATTGAGGCCTGGTAGCCAATAGCTGTCAGCTATTTACGACCATCCTTCGCTACCTCCTCAAAGAGGGCGTCGAAGATCTCTTCCTTACCCACCTTACGCAAAGGGCGTCCTTTGGCGAAGATCACACCGTCGTCCTTTCCACCGGCCACACCATAGTCGGCGTCACGCGCTTCGCCGGGGCCGTTGACTATGCAGCCCATTACGGCGACGGTGAAGTGGTCCTTGTAATGCGCAAGTTTTTCTTCAACCTGTCGGGCTACGTGGATTACATCGAAGCCCAAAGTTCGAGCGCAGCTCGGGCAGGCGATTACGTTCGGACCCCGGTGCCTGAGGTTGAGTGCAGAGAGGATCTGGTACGCCACCGGTATCTCCTCGACCGGATCCTCGGCGAGGGAAATGCGGATGGTGTCCCCAATGCCATACGGGAGAAGCTGCCCCAAAGCGGCAGCGCTCTTTATCGCACCGGGCAGCTTCGTCCCTGCCTCGGTAACGCCGAGGTGTAACGGAGCGTCCGAGTACGTGCGAAACTTCTTGTTCGCCTCTACCATCTCGGGTACGCGGCTCGCCTTGAGAGAGACCTTGAAGTTCGTAAAGCTCATATTTTCCGCGATCTCGACCTTATGCAGCGCGCTTGCTACGAGCGCCTCCGCTTTGGGTAAATCCCAAAACCGCTTCTCGACGGAGCCAGAGTTGACCCCGATGCGCATTGCAGTGTCGGTCTCCTGACACTTCTCTATTACAGCACGGAAACGGTCGTCACCGCCGATGTTGCCCGGGTTAATGCGTACACAGGCGGCGCCCATCTCGGCCGCGCCCAAAGCCATCCGGTAGTCGAAGTGCACATCGGCGATAAGCGGAACCGGAGAGCGCCACACGACCTCTTTGAAACCTTTGAGAGCCTTCGACCCGTTCACGGAGACGCGCACAAAATCGGCTCCAGCAGCGTTCAGGTCGTAGACCTGTTGGACTGTCGCCTCGATGTCATGAGTCATCGTATTAGTCATGGATTGAACCGCTATCTGGGCATCCCCGCCGATCGGCACCCCGCCGACGACTATCTGACGGCTGGTGACTGGACGTTCCTGTAGCGTTGCCTCTGTCATCTCTTAAGGCCCCTCTTTAGGGATAAACGGTTGTCCAGTAAAGATTTTACTAAGGTCTGCGTACGTCGCGAACACAAACATCATCAGAATTAAGGCGAGCCCAAAGGCGGCGATTTTACCCACTGTTTCGGCGCTCACCGGCCGCCCCAAAACCTTCTCCGCCGCAATGAAGAACAAGTGTCCACCGTCGAGCGGCAAGATGGGAAGTAGGTTAAAGATGGCAAGGTTGATGCTAATCAGGGCCAGTAGCTGCATGAAGCTTTGCGCACCTTGGGAAGCCACGTCACTGCTCACACCAACTACACCTATAGGGCTCGATACAGAATCGTAAAAACTGACTTCGCCGGTAACGAGGTGTCCAATGAACCACCCAAAAAGCCCGATTATATCTACTGTCCTATCAACCCCAAGCTCTAAGGCCTCCAAGGGCCCGTAGCTCGTCTGGACCACAACAGGCCGAACGCCGACTATCGCCCTCTTCGGGCTTTCGGGATCAGCGGTGAGCATACCCGAGAACCTCTCGCGCTCTCCGTTACGTTCCACAACGAGTTCTACCTCGTCTCCCGGCTGCCTGTTGCTTACGATATCCTGGAACTGGCGCCAGGACTCCACCCCTTCGCCATCGACTGAAACTATGCGGTCCCCACCTTGTACGCCGACCTCGGAGGCTAGGGAGTCAGGAATCACCTCTTCGACCTCCGTAGTGGCACCGGTCGGTACGCCGGAGACGTATAGTGCAGCCAAGATCAGAACGGCCGCCAGGAGGTTCGCGGAGGGTCCAGCGATGATGATGAAGGCTCGACGCCAGGCGTTCTTGGATCTGTAGCTCTCCGGCCCCTTCTCGTCATCGTTCATCCCGGCCATCTTCACGAAACCACCCAGCAATATTACACGTATAGAGTATGCAGTTTTCCCGAGCTTCTTTTTCAAGAGCGGCGGTCCGAACCCGAATCCGAACTCGGTGACTTTGACGCCCATGCTCTTAGCAGCGAACATATGGCCGAGCTCGTGGATCACGACGAGCGCGCTCAAGCCTACAACGGCCAGTAGGATCGTCATCGCGTTCCTCGCAGCACGACCTTCTCCGCCTCTTGCCGACCCCAGCGATCCACGGCTGCTATAACCTCCATGCTGTCCATCGCGCCGAACTCTGGCACGACTTCGAGAACCTCCTCTACGACGTCGGGTATGCGAGGAAATTGTATCCGGCGGTCAAGGAACGCCTCCACGGCCGTCTCATTGGCTGCGTTGAGCGCCGCGGGATACGCCCCGCCGGCCTGCCCAGCCTGAGCAGCGAGCGGCAGACAACGGAACACCTCATTTTGGGGCTCCTCGAAGGTCCACGTCGCGTCTTTAAAGCCGACCGGTTTAGTCTCCACATCGATCCTTTCGGGATAGAGGATGCCGTAGGCGATCGGGAGCTTCATATCCGGGAGCGCCGCATGCAAGATCGCAGCCCCATCCTTCAAGATTACGCCACCGTGCACGATCGACTGCCGGTGCACGACGACTCGTATCACATCGTAAGGCACCCCGAAAAGGTAGTGAGCCTCGATGGTCTCAAGGCCCTTGTTCATCATGGTGGCGGAGTCTACAGTGATTTTGGGGCCCATTCGCCACGTCGGATGCCTTAGCGCGTCCTCTGGCCCCACCCCCATAAGCTCCGCCTTCGTATAGCCGAAGAATGGCCCGCCAGAGGCGGTCAATAGTAGCTTACCGACCTCTCCTTCGATCCTCCCAGCTAAACACTGGAAGATCGCCGAATGCTCCGAGTCCACAGGTATGATGGGGTTGTTTTTCGCCAGCCGCATGACCCACTCGCCGCCAGCGACGAGAGATTCTTTGTTGGCAAGTGCGACGGTGTTGCCGCCCTTGAGGGCCGCGACGGTGGCGGCAAGGCCCGCAAAGCCAACAATCCCGTTGAGAACGACATCGACGGGGACCTCCGCGAGTGAAGCTGCGGCGCCGGGCCCCATGATCTTTTCCGCTTCGAGGTCTTCAAAGGCGCTTGTGTCGCCAGATTCGAGGGCTACGTAGGAGGGCCCGAATTCCCGAGCTTGTTCTTCGAGCATGCCAGTATTTCCTTTGGTCGAGAGACCCACTATTTCAAAGCGTCCAGGGTGAGCCCTGACGACGTCAAGAGCCTGGAGACCTATGCTGCCTGTGGAGCCAAGGATGCTAAGACGGCGTTTCAAACGGCTAGGTATGTCGTGGAGGAGCAACTCATGGCGTAAAGAGCATGTACAGATAGTATACCGCGGGGGTGGTGAAGAGCAGGCTGTCTATACGGTCCAGGATACCACCGTGGCCAGGCAGGACGTGGCCGAGATCCTTAAGATCCAAGATCCGCTTCAACGCAGACTCAAAAAGGTCACCGGCCTGGCTAAAGGCGGAGACCGCCACTCCCAAGAGCGCCGCTTCAATAATACTCACGTCCAAAAACTCGTATGCGAAGTATCCGACAGCAGCCACGGCCACCAAAAGGCCTCCAATGGCGCCTTCATAGGTCTTTTTGGGGCTTAAGGTTGGGGAAAGTTCGTGGCGACCGAAAAAACGTCCGGTAAAATAGGCCCCGGAGTCAGAGACCCAGGGTCCGACCACGGCGACGAGGACGAGGTAACGTCCGACGGGCAGCTCCCCGATCAGCTCAAGGTGTGCCAGGGGCGTGCCGATCCAGAGCGTCATCAAAAAGAACGCGAGAACACCTCTCAAGGTGCGGGCTTCGGACCGGCTGAGGAGCCAGAAGAATGCCCACGGCAGGCCCAATACCGCTCCGGCCAGGGCGCCACTCGAGCTGTAGGGAAGCGAGAGCAGAACCGGGAGCACCCCCGAGCCAAAAGTCGCCGTAAAGGATAGCAGATTCAGGGCGCGAGCAAGCTCGTAAGCCGCGGCGGCGACCACGACGACGATGAGGGCCGCGGTCGTCCAGCGGCCGCCCATAATGGCTCCGAGGACTATCGGCGCCAGAACCAGGGCGGTAAGCAGGCGCCACCGAAGCACAGCCTACGAGTTCCCTTAGACCCCGCCGCGGCGTCTCGCGCGGGTTGCGAAGGAGACTATGGCTCGACAAAACTCCTCTGGGGAGAAGTCTGGCCAGAGCGTATCAGTAACGTAAAACTCTGCGTAGGCGATCTGCCAGAGGAGGAAGTTTGAGACTCTAAACTCCCCGCTGGTGCGGATCACGAGATCCACCTCCGGCACCTCGGGCGCATAGAGGTACGAGGCGAACGTGGTCTCGTCGACCTCCTCGGGCCTGAGACCATCCTTCATTATGCGGCGAGCGGCGTCCACGATCTCCGCCCTACCACCATAGTTGAGCGCAACGTAAACGTCGAGGAGATTGTTATTCTTAGTTAGCTTTTCGGCTTCCTCGATAGCTTCCTGCACTGCCACCGGCAGGTGCGCCCGGCGGCCCAAGAAACGTAGTCGAGCGCCACGCTCGCTAAGTTCCGTGATCTTACCCTTCGCCGTCTCCAAGAAAAGGCCCATGAGAGAATCTACCTCGGTTTCGGGACGTGCCCAGTTCTCCGTCGAAAAAGCATAGAGGGTTAACACCTCAATACCCATCTCACCCGCAACTTCCAGCAGTGGAGTCAAAACCGCGACGCCCGCACGATGCCCAGCGGTTCGAGGTAGCCAGCGGGCCTTGGCCCAACGGCCGTTCCCGTCCATGATCACGGCGACGTGCCGAGGCACCTTCTCCCGGTCTAACGGGGTTAGGAGACGCCCCCGGAGATTCTCAAGAGAAGGCTCGAAAACCCGCTTGCGGATAGGGTTCAGCAGGACTCAGACCTCAAGAAGTTCGACTTCTTTGTCGGTGAGGGCAGCATCGATGCGTTTAATGTAAGCATCGGTCAACTGCTGAAGCTCAGCTTCCGCCCGGCGTTCGTCATCCTGGGAGATCTCGCCTTCTTTACGGAGCTCCATCAGGTCGCGCATCTCGTCGCGCCTGATATTTCTGACCGAGACGCGACCCTCCTCGGCCATGCCACGGGCGAGCCGGACAAGCTGTCTTCGACGCTCCTCGGTCAACTCGGGGATGGGAAGCCGGATAACCTTGCCATCGCTCTGCGGGTTCAGCCCGATATCTGAGTTGCCGATGGCTCGCTCGATAGCCTTGATCGAACCAGGGTCAAACGGGGCCACCACGAGCAGCCTGGGTTCAGGAGCGTTCACGCTAGCCACGCTCCTTAAGGGCATCCTAGAACCGTAGACGTCAACCTCCACGCGGTCCAGGATTGACGGATTGGCCCTCCCCGTACGTATGGTGGAAAACTCACGCCGAACAGAATCCAGCGCCCCCTGCATCCGGCGCTCGGCCGTCGTCAAGTCAACGATCTCGGACATGCTATTCTCCTCCGCCCGTGAGTTCGCCTGCGGGTGTATTTTGGCCGCTATCCCCCGCGCTCCAAACTAGAGATCCGACGCGATTTCCTTGGAGGATGCCGCGCAGATTCCCTGGCTTCAGTATATCGAAAACTACTATTGGTAGACCCTCGCCGCTGCAGAGCGTAGCCGCCGTGTGATCCATGACGGCGAGGTTCTTCGAGAGGAGGTCCATGTACGTCAACCGTTCCATCCGAACAGCGCCTGGGTTCGTGCGGGGGTCCTTGTCGTACACTCCATCTACCCTGTTCTTCGCCATTAGAAGGGCGTCGGCTCCGATCTCTAGAGCCCTCAAGGCCGCGCCAGTGTCGGTAGTGAAAAACGGATTACCTGTACCCGCAGCGAATATCACCACCCGACCCTTCTCGAGGTGCCGCATAGCACGCCGCCTTATGTACGGCTCGGCAACCTCTTGGATATGGACCGCCGACTGGACCCGGGTCGGTATACTACGGCGCTCCAGCGCCGCTTGTAATGCTAAAGCGTTTATGACAGTCCCGAGCATCGCCATGTAGTCGGCGGTGGCGCTTTCGATACCCAATTCATCGGCAACTTGCGAGCCGCGGAAGATGTTCCCCCCACCGACCACAACGGCTAACTCCGCCCCCTCCTCAACGGCCTCCATAACCTGGTTGGCCGTAGCATCCAGGCTCACGGGTTCTATGCCGTATCCTCCATCGCCCGCCAGGCTCTCCCCCGAGAGCTTAAGCACCACACGCTTGACGGGCCCCAACTTAGGTTCCACGGTCGCCGTTTTCTCTCCCCATACCGGGGTGGCCTCTTCCAAGCTTCGTGCCTACTCTCGACGCCTAGAGCTCGTAACGGACGAACCTACGGACGACGACGTTCTCGCCGACCTTCTGGATCGTCTCCTGAAGGAGGTCGCCCACGCTCTTGTTCGGCTCCTTGACATAGTCCTGAGTGAGGAGGGCCTTTTCCTTGACGAACTTATCTACCCGACCCTCGACGATCCTTTCGATTATGTTCTCGGGCTTGCCGGTCTCTCTAGCCTGCTTCTCGGCGATCGCACGCTCCTCTGCAAGCACCTCTTGCGGGATATTCTCCGGCGAGACGGTTAAAGGATTCATAGAAGCCACGTGCAACGCCACGTTGCG
>DASQSI010000354.1:0-7370 GCA_035642415.1 Rubrobacteraceae bacterium | reverse complement strand
GGCAAATCGACCTCTTCACCATCGAGGGTCTCTTCCGAAGAACCCTTTCTGAGCGTCTCGAAAACCTGATCGGCGTAGAGCTCGCCGGCTCCGACCCCGGTTACCGCTTCGAGGGACTTCCCGCGTCCCCCCTTACCGGCTACCGCCCCGAAGTAGTCGCCGAGACGGGGAGGCTTCTCTCCCTGAGACTCTGCCAAGAGTGCCGCTCCGCCAAGGATATTGGATTTGCGGTCTGTCTTGAGCTTCTCCTCGGGAATGCCGGTCAGCTCCGACGCCTCGCCTAAAGTGTTCTCGAAGTCGTTCTGAACGAGTTGCATGATCCCGTAAGCCCCCCGACCGTGGGGATCACCTGGTTTGTAGGCGCTTGTCTCCGGAGGAGGCATCTCCCAGCGGGTGTTCACGTGGCCCATTGCGAGCAGTAAACTCGTCGGAAGGTCGTACTCCTCGGCTGCCTCCACGAACTCCGCCATAAGGGGAGAGTTCGGTGGAGGTTGAGCTAGTGCCTTGCCGGGTCCTATTACGCCGAGCAACACTGCGCCCGCAAACCCTGCTCCGCTCAACCTGAGGAAGTCCCGACGGCTCATCGGCACAGGCGAGCCCATAGAATCTCTAGAATGCATTCCCCCCTCCTGGGAATAGCTTATGGACTTATTTTAAATCATTATCGCCCGCTTCGAGGAATGACTTAAGCGTTTTTGGGCTAACTTTAGAAAAATTTAGAAATTCTGCTAAGAAGCTCTTGGCTACCCTCGGGGCCATACTAGCCCGTAGCATATGAACGGCGGACGGGCGGGGCTACCGGCTTAAGAGGGCATGGGGCAGCCACCCGCTTATGATCAAGCTAGAATCTGAGGTAACGAGTACGGAAGCCTCTAATCGGAGAAAAGCGCAAAGATAGTGGACACAGTACTCGTAGCGCTGGCTATAGTAGCCGGCATCGTTATCGCTTTTTATCGTTGCTGGGAGGACCAGAGTGGATACAGTCCGTGATGGCCCTGGCTCTGTTCATCACGACCTTGATCGGAGCGTACTGGTTCCTCTTGGTGCCCCAACGACGGATTGAGGAACTCGAAGTAGACGTACGAGAGTAGAGGAGCCGGCTTCACTACAAACAGCTGCGACCGCTTCCTAGAACCTTCGCGCGATCTCGGGGACGAGCTGGCACTCTATTCCCGTTACTCCCTCCTCTCGCCCGCGTTCAGCCCCGAGTAGATCTTTCGGTCCGGCTCGAGGGCGTACTCTTCGCCCAGATACAGCTCGGGCACCATTTCCTCGTTTCGCAAACCCTTGGAGCAATCACAGCAATCCTCCATACGCACCGGCTCGAAGAACGACCCCATGTTCAGCCTGCTGATGCGCCGGTGTGTCGCCTCGAAGTGCGCCGGCCCTTCGTAGGTTGCCAGCGACGTAACCACTCGGGCGCGAGGAGCGCGCTCGAAAACGGCATACAGGAAGTCTCTGTAAGCGTGGTAGCACGCCGAACGGGTGGCTCTCTCCTTCCGGTCCCACCAGGACTGTTCCCATCGGCGCCGACGCCGGTGGCCTGGCCCGTCGAGATTCTCGACGCCCAAACGCAATCTCCAGCTTTGCCGGTTTAGGGTCAAGGGGTCAGGTCCTTCCCTAAAACGCAAGTTGCCCCGATACGCGTAGTTGGCTACTTCGAGGGCCGCTCGCAGATCGTGCTCTTCGATGCCGCGAATGATCACGCCCTACCCTCGCCACCGGCCTGCGACTCGCTCCACGCTATATGGCGTGTCATCGTCTTCCTCCTTTCCTCACAGCCTAGGTATACCAGATAGGCAGGCGCAAGATGCCCTCTTAGCGAAAAATTCTTCCTTTTGCTACAGGTTCTTTGGCGGCTAAGGTTGCATTACACTAGAGGTTGGGTCTATAGTTCCACGACCAACCATATCTAGTAGCATCTAGGGGGGGTTAATGCCGGAAGATAGCTATATTAAAGACGTTTCTACCCAACAGGGTACTACAGGGAACCACTCCTTCGATGAGCTTGCTAAAGGGCTGGCTAGCGGCACCGTTACTCGGGGACAGGCGATGAAGTTGGTAGGCGCAGCTATCCTGGGTACCACGTTGACCTCCCTGTTTACCAGGCAAGCCTCCGCCCAGTCAGTAAGTTGTCCGGAAGACCTTGAACCCTGTGGCACTACATGCTGTGGCATCACCGAAGAGTGCTGTGCAGGTACTATATGCTGTGGCCCAACCGAAGAGTGCTGTGCTGGCGTGTGCTGCGAACCCGATAAAGTTTGCGTGGAGGGGCAGTGCGTATGTGCGGCGGGGTCTATCGTGTGCGGCAGTACATGCTGCAACGCCGCCACTGAAATCTGCGTGGATGGGCAGTGCAGAAACCCGTTTTGCGAGAGCTGTGCTGGGCAATGTTGCCAGGTCATAGACGGCGGTGTCTTGATCGACCAAGCTTGTTGTACAGCGGGAGATAGCACCTGCACAAGGGCAGGGGTAGGTTGTATTTGCTGTCCAAGGGGTACTCGCTGTCCGAGAGCAGTCGAAGCGTTTGCCTGCGTGAGAGTATAGTGAAAGAAGTTTACTGATAGGTGCTTCAAAGGAAGCTCTACCGTTGATCTGCCACTAGGGGGAAAGCTACTAAGCTAGAAGGGACTCCGTGAGCAACGCACTACTCATAGCACGTTTGCTGCTTGCCATAGTCTTCGTCGTGGCCGGTATAACTAAACTCACCGATCGTACAGGCCTACGACGGGCCATTATTGATTTCGGGGTGCCAGCTACGCTAGCGACTTCGCTCGGTCTCATCTTGCCGCTAGCCGAGCTGGCCGTTGCCGGCGCCCTGATACCTAGGGCTTCGGCTTGGTGGGGAGCTATAGGTGCTCTCTCGCTCCTGCTACTCTTTACCGCGGGAATCATTGCCAACTTGGCCCGTGGCCGGAAGCCGGACTGTCACTGCTTCGGTCAGCTCCACTCATCCCCGGCCGGATGGAAGACGCTAGGGCGCAACGGGGTTCTCGTCGCCGTCGCCGGCTTCGTCGCCTGGCAGGGTTGGGAAGATGCAGGTCCGAGCCCCGTATATTGGCTTGGGGGCCTCTCGGCGGCCCAGCTTGTGGGTCTCATCGTGGGGTTATGCATGCTCGGGCTGGTAGTAGCCCAGTGGTGGGTCCTGCTTCACCTGCTCCGCCAGAACGGGCGCCTCCTGGTGCGCCTCGAAGCACTGGAGGGGAGGATTATCTCAGGAGGAGGAGCTGCAGCCCTTGGTACATCCCAGAATGGGGATGCCCTTGGTCTACCTCTTGGCGCCCGGGCTCCCACCTTTAGCCTCCCGGACCTTTATGGGGAGAGGCTTACGACGCTCGATGCTCTGCGCGCTGCCGGTAAGCCGGTTCTTCTGATATTCACCGACCCAAACTGTGGTCCCTGCAACGCTCTTCTTCCCGAGATCGGACGTTGGCAGCGAGAGCATGCCAAGAAATTAACCATCTCGCTTATCAGCCGGGGCACCCCCGAGGAGAACCGTACCAAGAGTTCTGAGCACGGCTTGGCCAACGTAGTATTGCAGGAAGAGTGGGAGGTATCCCACTCCTACAAAGCATATGGCACCCCCAGCGTTGTGTTGGTCCGGCCGGACGGAAGGATCGGCAGCCCGGTGGTTAGTGGGGCGGATGCCATCCGGGCTTTCATGGCGCATATGATAGATGTATCTGCCCAGCTACCCTTGCAACAAGCAAACCAAGGAGAGCATTGCCCTAACTGCGGAAAAGCACACGTTGCTGCCCCAGATGCGCGACAGGTCATGCTGACCGGACCAAAGGTTGGTGAGCCCGCACCTCCCGTACAGCTCCAAAACCTTGGTGGAGAGACGATAGATCTAAAAGACTTTAGGGGAGAAAAGACCTTAGTGCTTTTCTGGAATCCGGGATGCGGTTTCTGCCAGCAGATGCTGGAGGATCTCAAGACCCTGGAGACCGATCCATCCGAAGCAGTTCCAAAGATACTGATTATCTCAGCTGATACTATAGAGGCTAACAAGGCGATGGGTCTTAGCTCTCCGGTGGTGCTCGATCAGGAATTCGCCGCGGGACGCGCCTTCGGTGCGAGCGGCACTCCCTCGGCGGTGCTAGTCGATGAGCAGGGCAAGATAGCCTCCGGGGTTGCCGTTGGTGCTTCGGAGGTCCTCAAGCTTGCCGGAGCAGCCGGGGTGGAAGCTGGTTAATACTCCCTTATGCTTGCGCTCTTCCAACCAACACGCCTGGCCGAGGCAGAGAAGTGCCGCGGTTGATACGAGAACCTCGCTTCCGCTCTTGACCTTGACATTCTATGGTCTAACGTTGCTAAGCAGAACCTCGGTATGGTGCTTTCATAGCTAATGGCGCAGTGTATGCCCTGCTCCTTTGCGGCTCATTAGCCAAGCGCCGAGTTCGGCGCGGTTGTAGCGAGGGGCACGTGTCAAGAGGTAGTGCTTGGGGGTGCCTTCCCCTGCGGAGCCCTTAACGTTTTGGGTCTGCTATCCGAGCTTGGAGAGATAGGCGAGCGGGAAGGGGGCGGCGCCACCCAGCTGAGCTGCAATACCAGAGCCGACGTTCTCTACAGCACGCTGCTCAAGCTGGCAAAGGGGCCTGGCTATTCAGTAGGATTGCGTTGCTTCTATGAGCGACTTATATTACAAGGCGTGGACTGTGACCTTGGCGGGAAAGGGGATAGGGTCCATCGAGATGGGAGCGCTTGACAGATTCCTCGAGGACGCAAGGGACGAAGTCACCACGTGGCTTCTGCGTAGGCGCGAGCAACGAGGGGAAAGGCATAACCTACTAACACCACCCGTAACGCAAACGGTGAATGAGGACGCTTCGGAGAATAGGATAAAAATGCTCGTCCATGCGACGTTCAAGTTGTTAGGTACGAAGACGGGAGGTGGGGCGTGAGGCTCATTTATCTTTTGGGGGCATTGCCTTTTTTGGGGATACTAGGGGGAATAGTCTTTGCCAACCGGGTCGAACCGTTTGTGTTAGGGATGCCGTTTATCTTGTTCTGGATCGTGATGTGGGTCGTGCTTACCTCGGTGATCATGGCGATCATTTACAACCTTGACCCGGTAAACAAGGAGGATGAGACCGAATGAACATCGCGCTCTTGATCATCTTCGTATTCTTGGCTTTAGCTATCTACCTGGGCATCCGGGCTAGACGCGGCAAGGACATGAACCTCGAGCAGTGGACCGTTGGAGGCCGGGGCTTCGGAACGCTCTTCGTGTTCCTGCTTTTGGCTGGCGAGATCTACACAACCTTCACTTTCCTAGGGGCTAGTGGCTGGGCCTACGGAAGGGGTGGTCCGACGTTCTACATCCTCTCCTACGGGGCCTTAGCGTACGTCACGAGCTACTGGCTTCTACCGGCCGTGTGGCGTTACGCCAAGGAGAATAGGCTCCACTCTCAGTCGGATTTCTTCGTGAGTAAGTACGAGAGCACGACATTAGGCATGATCATCTCTCTAGTTACCGTGGTGGCGATGGTGCCGTACCTCGCGGTGCAGTTCCAGGGCCTTGGTATCATCGTCTCAGAGGCGTCATACGGCTCCATATCCTCGACGACGGCGGTCGTCATCGGGGTTGCGGCGGTTACGATCTATGTAATAGTCAGCGGCATCCATGGTTCGGCGTGGACATCGGTAATGAAGGACATCATGGTCCTGGCGGTGGTCGTCTTTCTGGGGCTGTACTTGCCCTTCGCCCTCTACGGAGGCATAGGGGAAATGTTCCGGGAGATTGAGGCCCAGAAGCCTGGCTTCTTCACCCTCCCGAGCGAAGGCCAAAGTATCCCGTGGTTCATTTCGACGGTGCTGTTAACCGCTTTGGGCTTCTACATGTGGCCGCACACCTTTGGCTCGGTATTCTCGGCCCAGAATGCACAGGTCATTAGGCGCAACGCCACGTTCCTGCCGCTCTACCAGCTGGTAATGCTCTTCGCGTTCTTCGTCGGTTTTGCCGCGATACTCCAGGTCCCTGGGCTTAAAGGCGAAGAGGCTGACCTCTCTCTTTTGCGGGTCTCTTTGGAGACGTTCGACCCCTGGCTGGTCGGCCTGATCGGGGCGGCCGGCCTTCTGGCGGCCCTGGTGCCGGGCTCGATGCTGTTGATGGCTTCCGCGACGGTGCTCTCGAAGAACGTCTACAGCGCGTTCAGGCCCGAGACGTCGGAAGAGCGGGTCGGTACGCTTGCCAAGTTCCTCGTGCCCGCGGTCGCCTTGGTGGCGATGGTCTTCACGCTCACCAGCAGCCTGGACCTGGTGCTCCTCCTGCTCTTAGGCTACAGCTTCGTCACCCAGCTCTTTCCGGCCTTATTCTTCAGCCTCCTATCGAATAACTTCGTCACCAAGTGGGGCGCGGGTGCTGGCGTCCTTTCGGGCGTTGCTATCGTGGCATACATGGAGATTAGCGGGACCAAACTTCGCGCCATCTTCCCGGCTCTGGGCTCTTTGGGCGACACCAACAACGGCATCGTTGCCTTGCTTGTCAACCTCGTCGTCCTTGTCGGTGTAAGCTTCGTCACGCGTCCCTCGAAGGCCGTTCGGGAACAGCGTGCCTAGCCGGCCACCAGACACGTTAGCTATCCCCACCTCTACTATGTGACCACCGCACGGACTGCTAGAAGCCGAGGTTTACGTAACCCCTCTCGTTAGAAAAGGGGTTTCGCTCCCCAAGTTGGAGCTGTAACCGCGAGGCATCTGGGGGGACCTCGAAGATGAACTGCCCTTCCTCGCTGTCTCCAGGGGCTAGCTCAAAACGGAATATGACTTTCGACCAAGGTATGTAAAGGTAAGTATCTGTGTTGAAGTTGAACTTGTTTCCCTGGCCGTCGAAGAGAGCCAGGGACTGAGAGCTTAGGTCCAGACCCTCATCGCTGTTGTTCTTGATCTGGAAGTCCACGACGACGAAGTTTCCCTGCTTTATACCACCGTCTATGGGGGAGATGAGCTGGTTGGCCGGATAAGCGTTCGTGACTATCCACTCTACGTCTCCTACCCTCAAGGGCTGACCTACGCCTACCGTTTCGCCTGTTGATTGCCCTCCTGACTGCTTGGCTTGCTGCCTCGTGTTTTCTTCCGACTGGTCACCCCACGACAGGGCTCCATGGCCATACTGGGCATCGATCCTCGAAAGCCACGCGAAGAGGTCTTTGCGCCGCTCATCTAGGTCTTCTTTGCTGTACTCACCTACCAGGTTGTGCTCTTCGTAGGGGTCTTTGGAGAGATCATAGACCTCCTCGGGTTGGTTGTCGTAGTGGTAGATATACTTCTCGTTACCCTCTATGCTCGCTAGGCATTTGCGACGGCTGATGCAGGTGAACATCAGGGTGCGATCCTCAGGCAGAGGGTGTAAGAGCGAATAGCCCGGA
>DASQSI010000353.1:0-3241 GCA_035642415.1 Rubrobacteraceae bacterium | reverse complement strand
CGCTGAACAATAACCGCTGGAAAAAACGTCGGATTTCCGAGAAGTCGTAACACCGGAAGTTGGGAATTCCGAGAACAACTGCTCTCGGAATTCCACTGAATAGAGGCACTCAGGCACTACAAAACTTACTCATAGACTTGCCAATCGCTCACGCCTATGTCATTAATCTCGTATAGGGAGTAGGAAAGGAGGTTGTATTAAGTTATGGCTATCGAATTGGTCCCCGCTGAACCCGAACATGCCCACGAGCTTGGAAGCATTTGCTTCGAAGCCTTTAAGGAGATTCACGACAGGGGCTGTGGCACGCGCGATTTTCCCACTGAGGAAATTGCCCAACAAGTGCTTGGGATGCTAGTAGAGCGCGAGGACTTTTACAGTGTGAGCGCGATAGACGACGGACGGCTAGTAGGCTCCAACTTTCTATCACTGATGGACCCAGTAGCTGGGGTAGGACCCATCACCGTAGATCCCTCCTACCAAGGCCAAGGCGCTGGGCGGATCTTGATGCAAGACGTGATTGAGTACGCGCAACGCAACAACATCGAACAGGTGAGGTTAATGCAAGACTCGTTCAACGTAGCCTCACTCTCGCTCTATGCCTCACTGGGATTCGACGTGAAAGCCCCTGTGGCCTTTATGCAAGCTGCGCCACTAGCTGAAGCCGATAATAGCGTACGATCGATTGCCGAACCTGACCTGCCGGCCATCGAGGAACTTTCCGAGCGCATCTATAAGAATAGCCGTCGAAACGAAGTTGCGGCCGCTGGTCCTTACGGGTTCGCAGCGCTGCTCAAGGAGCGCCAGGGGCGCATAACAGGCTACCTCCTGCCAGGTATATTCGGGCACGGCGTCGCCGAGACAGAAGAAGACGCTCTGGCTCTAATCGGAGAGGCAGCCCGTCGCCTACCGCCAGAAGTTGCCCGCTTTTTCTGCCCCTTGACCGAGAGTAGCTTCTACCGCAAAGCACTGCAGGCAGGCTGTCGTGTGATCAAGGTGATGAACTACATGACGCTAGGGCCGTATGAACAACCCGACGAGGTGTGGATGCCTTCGGTACTGTACTGAAAAAGAGTCGACTAAGGTAACTATTTAGCCCCCTAGATTAGGGATGAATGGCTCGCCTTCGAAAACGCCCTCCAGTGCAGCGAGCACGTTCTCACCTTGCTTCTTGACCCTCGAGATGTAGCCCCGGATGCGCAAGAAGGTCTCAGCCCCCTCCTGCGTACGGAAACACCCCGAGATCTTCTGGCGAACTTCGATCATCCTAAGATCCCGCTCGGCTTGGTCGTCGTCGAACAACAACCCCGAAGTCGTGCATGAACCCGAGCACCGCCTCTCGGTGCTTGTCCAACCGGTCCACCGGATTCTTGCCTTTGCTCTGTTTGGGTCGCCCTCTCTTAGCCGTTCGCTCGGGTGGAGGGTTCGCCGCAAGCCCCGCCTTGAGCACTCGCTGGTAGCGTCTTTCGAACTCCCTCGTCTTTTCGGGCGCTAATCGTTTCCCTCCGCGAGCCGCCTCCTCGCGCACCGCCTCTTCGATCTCCATCAGCGGCGCCTTCATCTGCCCCGCCCACCGTCGGTCGTGCTCTTCTTCGACGAACGTTAGTCCTCCGAGATGATGGGCATCGCACGAAGCGTGCTCACAGCCCTCGTAGCTACCGTAGGCCGTAAGGCCCTCATGCACCGCGACACCCCTAAAAGGGGGGGGTGTCCCGATGTCTTCGGTGGCCGAAGAGCCCCGCTTTTGGTGAACGGCGTAGTGGGTGAGTTCGGTAGTACCGGCTAGGTGCACCCACATCCCCTTCTGACACACGCGCAGCCCCGTCTCGTCGAAGTGCCCAACTGGCGCCTCCCTTATCCCTGCCTTGATCGCCTCCTCCGTATCCCGCAACCCTTCGAAGCAACTTCCGAGGGCCGAGTGTGGCGTGCCCGCTCCCGGCGCCGCGGGCTCCCCGAAGAGATCTTCGAGCAACTCACTGGCGCGCTCATAGGGCGAAAGCTGGTAATTCATCGGGTACACACGAAGCGCCTTGATGCGGGGGCCATAGCCCACCGTAGCGCTCACCTCGGCGGGAAACGAAGCCGTGGGGTGCTCCGCCCGCACCCACTACAGCTCTTGCGCAGTACCCGGTGTTCGCTAACCTCCAGAGCAAGAAGAGCGGGCGCGTCCACCACCTCTCTTCGCTCATAGCCTGAAGCGATGGCCTCCAAAAGCGATTGGCCACACCCCAGGCACACTTCGGGGCCGTGGATCACAAGGCGGTGTGGGTTTTCGACCAAAGAGAGCGTCCTGCCCGGATGCCCCTCTTGCCCACCGGGTTTTTTGCCGCTCGTTCGTCTCAGGCTCTTGGGTTTAGGTTTGACTGGCTGGTCGCTGGAGGGCGGCTTACTGGAGTTGCGACTGTTTTTGGCGAGTCGGTCTTCGAGTTGTTGGAGAGGTGCGCTTAAAGCGTCGATCTCGTGCGAGAGACTCTCGACCAAGGCGAAGGTGGCTTCAAAGCCACTATCGTAAACGGTTCGAAACTCTTCGCGTTTCATAATGCTCAGGAAGCGTATACCCGAAAAAGACAGGGCTGAATAGTTACCCGAAAAGACCTAAACGTAGGCCAAACGCCTCACCATGGTTCAAGCCATCGCGGTATGGACGAACGACTCATCGGTGGAGCATAGCCTCTCGTAGTCCTTGCTGATGCATCGGTTCTGACTCATACCGTTTCCGGTCACATAGTAGCGTGGCGCTTGAGCCTCTACGGTGGCGTTGTAGGCGTTTCGCGCTTATGCGGTTCCCGCTAGCGATCGAAGCAGTAAGTTATGAAGCAGGTTTGGTGTCGACCATGCGAAGGTGCACCGGTTTCTTTCTGCCGTTCTTGATAGAGGTTTCGCAAAAAGAACCCCAGTTTCTCCGTGCCTCCGTCCTCAAACGATATAGAAAGGGCGAGCCCGAGGACCCAAGAAAGCTTAGTCCAAGGTGCTATCGCGATATATCGTGATATACTGCCAGAGGCGAAGTTGGGGATCGGCTGGGGCACGCCGGTCTCGCGAAGATCGGTAACGAGTTCGGAAAGGTAGGGGCAAAGGAGAGATGAGCTGTATAGGCAAGACGGGCTACGCAGGCAGGGGTCGGAGGATGGGGCCGCATTGGGGACATTCGGCCCGCGTCCCGCCGTCGATGAGCCTATTGGCGGGGGTGGCGGTCTTCCTGCTTGCGATGGGGCTCTTCTCCGGCTTTCTGCCGTATCTTTTC
>DASQSI010000352.1:0-3808 GCA_035642415.1 Rubrobacteraceae bacterium | reverse complement strand
GGCAGTAATGCGCGTTCCCTTCAATACCCACCCGCACCGTCCGGGCGAACCTTAGGTGCTCGACAACCGCCTCTTTGGGCACGCTCTTACCGTCCGGATCGACCACGAGCGGAGATTCCGGCGAAACGTCCAGTCCCAGCTCTGCTCGGCGCTGCAGGTATTTCTCAAACGCCTCCCCGGGGGGCGTCACTTCCCCAAGGCGCATCTCTGCCACCTCGGCAGAGGTGGTATGGCCCTCGGCGAGCAGCATGCGGCACAGCTTCTCCTGGCTAGCGATGAAGGACTTGCGGCGGAAGATGGTGCGCAGCCCTTCGAGGTCTTCCCCCTCGGTCTCACCGGGGAAAGTGCCCTCAAAGCCGCGCTCCCCGTTGACCCCGCTGTTGATCTCCTTCGAAGCGTGATGGTCGTCGAGGACCACCCGCGCTTGGCGCACCCCGGGCACCGATAGAGCAGCCATCCTGGCATCTACCACCATGAGGTAGGCGAAGTTCGGCGCGCAGAAGTAGGTTGGTAGCCGGAGCCGGACCGTTACGGCGTCATCCTTTATCTCCAGCTTCGATACGAAGCCAAGCTCCGTTATGGGTTCGTCAAGCTCGGGGTCCCGGACGCCCGAGAGGGCGCCCAGGACCTCCGCCTTGGTGGGCGGCATCATCTTAATATGGTCGCTCGGGGTACTCTTCCTCGGCCACACCCACCGCAGCGGGCTGGGGAACCTCAGAGGGCACCTCGATGTCGTACAGCCGTGCGGCGTTTAATCCCAGGATCTTGCGCTTCATGTCCGCGGTAAGCGTGCCGTACTCGCCCTGCATATCCTCGGGGATCTGGAAGTCCACAAACTCTTCGACGAGCCACTTCGGATGCCACAAAGGGTAGTCGGCGCCGAAGAGGATGCGGTCCTCATCGAGCCAGTACAAAAGCTCCCCGATTATCTGCGCAAAGTATCTGGGCCTAGTGTGTATGAGCGCTATGGCCACCGAGAGCCCGGCATAGACGTTGGCCTCCTGCACCGCAATCCAGCAGAAGTCCTCCAACCTGGGCAACCCCACATGCTCCACGATAAAGTTTAGGTTCGGGAACGACGTCGCCGCGTCATCGACGTCCGCCACGTCAAAGGCGTCGCGGTTAAACGGCCAGATAGTTGGTCCTTTGTGGACATGGATGTTGGTGACCCCTAGCTCCTCACACTTCTCCAGGTACCTCTTGGCCCAATCGTCCTTCAAGCTCCAGCCCTTAGAGCTTCCCTTCCACTCGGCGGTGTAGAGCTTGATCCCCTTCATGTGGTACTGCTTCACCTGCTCTTCAAACTCTATAAGACCATCCGGCCCATCCCTGGGATCGAAGCGCCCATTCAGGATGAACTTCTCCGGGTACTTCTCCGCCATGACCGCGTTCTGCTCGACGGTGTTAAAGCCGTTTATGTAGAAATCTGTGAGGTAGGTGGGCAGGAAGATGGCCTTATCCACGTAGCCGATCTCGAAGAGATCATGGATCATGTCCTCTTCTGAGTACTTCTGGAACTTCTCCAATGGCCAGTGGTACTCCTCGGGGCTTAAAGCGGTGTGGTAGCCGTAGAAGCAGTCGATCCAGCCGTAGCCATACTCCTCGTTCCTGTAGTTTTCGGGGCTTGCATCCCAGAAGTGGGTGTGCGTCTCCACCACGAAATACTTCTCGCCGTCTTTCTCGTACAAAGAATTTTCTCCTTTCCCTACGCTGATACGTTTAAGCCAGGACCCTCAACGTATCAAGCTAGACCCCATAATGTGTCGATATCCTCTAATGCCCTATTTCTCCTGCCTTAAACCCAAGAGAGAAAGCTTACTCAAGATCAGTTAGAGGACATGTGATTCTTCGCTGTCTCCTCCTTCCCCTGGTTAGAAACCGGTTGTCACAGTAACCTGCTTATCGGCCTTTCTTATAATAAATGTTTTTATTGATGGGCGCCTTTGGATTTGCGGCAAGTGTGACTCGTGTTTTCCAACTTCTAATACGGCCTCTCGATATACGCGGGTGGGGGCGTGCTCTTCTCGTCGGGCTTCCGACCGGAGTCGCTGGCTCCTGCACTGCTTGCGTTCAGGGACTGGAACTGTGGACACCAACCGTTATCGATGACCCCATGCCGGTATCAATGCTTGGGCAGAGAGCACACAGCTGAGATAGCCTTCTGGCATTGCTTGCATATTGCCAAACCGGGAGGCGGTGTTCCACTGAGTTGCCGTGAGGCGTGGTCAAGGCCGGCGACCGACCACGAGCAGGTGCGCGCTCGCGCCGATTAGGCTGGGTTCGGCCTCTACGCGCTCGATGGCGGCGAGGAGCTTCACGCGCCGTCTCGGTACTTCGAGCCACGCATCAAGATCAGGTACAGCCCAGGCTGGTCCCTCGATACCGACGAGAGCTTCGACTGTGAATCCAGCCTCCTTCACCTCGCCTCGTAATTCACCGGGGAGGTGGAAGTGGGCAGTAGTAAACCATTCCGCCCGTTCGGTGGGGTTGCGGTGCTGCCCCTCCCGGACGTCGCGCTCGACGATGGCCTCAAACTCCGGGTCCAACAGGAAGCCTCGAAGGAGCCCATCGATGGTGGAAGCGAAACGCGAGATCGCCGCAGCCACCACTACACCTCCGGGGCGAACTACACGCCAGGCTTCGCGGAGGCTCTGGATGCGATCGTCTCTTAAGGTAAGGTGGTAGAGCGGTCCTAGCAGCAGGACTGCGTCGACACTCTCGTCCTCCTGCGAGAGGGAACGGGCGTCGCCAAGCTCCACACCAGCGAGCGGAGCTTCTGGCTGGGCAACCGACGCGGCAGTCGCCTGTTCTACGTGTAACGGTACTGGATCGACCAAGTAGACGGAGTAGCCTTCCTTAGCCAGCGGCAACGCGTAAGCTCCGGCTCCTCCTCCAACGTCAAGTATCGTGGCATCTGCCGGAGGCAGATAGCGGGCTAATAGCTCTCTCGTCCGTAAGTATTCCAAACGCCCCGCGCCCCCACCAAGTAAGCGCTCTTTCTCCATCGCCTGCTGGTAGTGGGCCAAGATCTCGGCGTCAATCTCGTACCGTTCGTCGATCGTGGTGCCTCTTCCGAAGAGCTTCCCGCTGCCCTGACGCTGAGGATAGGGCCCTACCAACGTTGGTGTCAAAGCTTACGCGATAGAGCACTCAGACGCTCTTGAGGGGGCTACCAAGCACGCCGCGAGTCACCCAGCAACCTGAGCCCATGTCTAGTTCGGCTACCTCTTCCAGCTCTTAGGCCATGAGAAGACCGTGTCATTTTCTTATGCAGGCCGTCACCTCTAGCTATTTGTTACGAAAGCTTTACAAAAATGTCATTTGGCGTTGATGTAGCAGCCGTATTATTGAGGTGAATTCTCCCCTAGAGCCAGAGAAGCTGGGGAGCGACAAGAGAGCGTGAGGCAGATGGAACTGTATATCAACAATGAATGGACCGAGTGCTACGGGAATACCTACATCGCCGAAGCCATTGCCTGGTCCGAAAACGGCAACCACGCCGCGATCTACACCACGGGCGCTAGCGCTGAGGAGGCGAACGCCAAGCTCGTGGGCGCGCTGCGTGAACTCGAACTGGTGCCCGAAACGTCCATGAAAGACGAGTCATAGTAAAGAGGGCCGGAGCCCTTTTAGGCAGCACCTTCGTTTATGTCGGTGTGCGGGGCTTTGCCGCAAAAGTCCTTTTAATGTCCTTAATTATTACTCGACTATGGTTGGAGCCAACTTGCGCTTTTGCTATAGTTGGTTACAATTTGGCACTATTTGTTATACTAAAGGAAAGAACAAAGACTTTCGATAACACCGTAAC
>DASQSI010000351.1:0-2400 GCA_035642415.1 Rubrobacteraceae bacterium | reverse complement strand
GGTAAAAATGACGAAACTCTCCGATGCGATGGCGCGTTTACATCGCTCATCTGAGCAGGGATACACGGGGCGAAGGGCTCCAGGGTACGATAATCCGGGACCGATTAGGAAGTAGGTTCTGCAACATATGGAAAGCAACATCCGCCTTTTGGTTAGTGGTCCGAGGCGCAAGAGATCTATCGCGGCCGTCTCGTCCTTTATCGAGGAACACGAAGGTTACATCTTGGAGGTCGATGAGCACCTAAATCCTCCCGAAAGCGGTAGATGGTTCATGCGGGTAGAGATCAGAGGCCAAGGTTTCGACCTAGCCCGGGAAGAAGACTTTACATCGGCCTTCGCTCCTGTAGCGCGTGAATATGGTATGGAATGGCGCGTTTCTTACACCGAGCGGCCCAAGCGTATGGCGATTCTTGTCTCAAGTTATGAGCACTGCCTGCTGGACCTGTTGTGGCGCTGGGACGCTGGCGAACTGTGCGCCGAAATACCCCTAGTGATCTCCAACCATCCGGATCTCGCCCCGCGAGCAGAGACCTACGGTATTCCGTTCTACCATCTGCCTGTAACGTTCGAGTCGAAGGAGAAGCAGGAGAGCCAGGTAAGAAAGCTCCTGGCCGACCAGGACATAGACTTCATTGTCCTAGCGCGCTACATGCAGATCCTCACCCCCAACTTGGTGAACGCCTACCCGAACCGGATAATCAACATCCACCACTCCTTCCTGCCGGCCTTTGCAGGGGCCAATCCCTATAGACAGGCCTACGAGCGAGGTGTGAAGATAATCGGGGCAACCGCTCACTACACAACGGAGGAGCTCGATGCCGGCCCGATAATCAACCAGGATGTGGAGGGTGTGAGCCACCGGCACACAATAGAGGATATGCAGCGCATCGGGCGCGATATCGAACGCCGGGTGCTCTCTCAAGCAGTGCGCTGGCACCTTGATGACCGGGTGATGGTAGACGGCACCCGTACGGTAGTTTTCAGGTGAGAAGGACTATCGGGCGTCTCTGCCCCCGAGCACAGCTAGGCCGGCTGTAAGAATGCTAATGTAAGCCGGTTAGTAAGGTGGAGGATCATGGCGCAGATTTTGGACGGCAGGGAAACCGCCGCCGAGATAGGGGCGGAGGTGAGCGAGGGCGTAAAGGAGCTTGAGGCAGAGGGCCATGCGGTACGGGATGTCGTCTTGGTCGGGGAGGACCCAGCCTCCATGACCTACGTACGGAACAAGCAAAACGACTGCGCGGAGGTGGGGATAAAATCTCAAGCCCACCGGTATGCCGAGGACGTTACGCAAGAGGAGCTGATAGAGCTCGTCGAACGGCTCAACGAGGACACGTCGGTCTCGGGCTTTTTCATCCAGCTTCCGCTGCCAGACAACCTAGACTCGCAGATCCTGCTATCACGCACAGCCCCGGACAAAGATGTTGACGGCCTTTCCCCTATGAGCGCCGGAAGGCTTGCGGTGGGGCTGCCCACGCTGCTGCCCTGTAACCCCGCAAGGGATCGTCCAGCTCCTGGGACGCTACGGCATAGAGCTGGAGGGCAGAGAGGCGGTGATTTTGGGGCGTTCCAACTTAGTCGGCAAGCCGGTGGCCCAGCTTCTGTTGCGCGAGAACGCCACTGTAACTGTTTGCCACTCGCGCACGCAGAATCTGGCTGCGGTCGCCGCCCGGGCGGATATCCTAATCGCAGCCCTAGGCAGCCAAGAGGTGATCGGGGCGGACTACGTCAAAGAGGGGGGCGGTGGTGATGGATGTGGGCATTCACAAAACAGAGGCCAGAGGGCTCGTCGGCCCCGTACGCTTCGAGGAGGTAGAGCCCAAGGCATCGGCTATAACCCCCGTACCGGGAGGGATAGGTCCCATGACCCGGGCAATGCTTCTCTACAATGCTCTGCGAGCAGCACGCTTTCAGGTGAAAAGGGGGTGTGGGCTGACTAGAAATGTAACGCTCTAGCCCACCTGGGAACGAGTTAAAGGAAGATGGTAAAGCAAGATGGCAACCAAGCAAGAGACAAGGGAGCGGCTAGCCCAGGCTCTGAGACAACCCCGATACGAAGTGATTCCGTTAAAAGGCACTGAAGAGCAGATCCGCGAGCATATTCCGAAGGAGGCAAAGCTCACGGTGACGGCTTCGCCACAGAAGGGCATGGAAGACACGCTGCAGCTCGCCGAGCAGCTGGCGAGTCAAGGTTATCATGTGGCGCCGCACCTCTCGGCCCGGCTCGTAGAGGATAATGCTCGTGTAGAGCAGATCCTGCAGCGGCTGCACGAGGCCGGCATACGGGACGCCTTCGTGGTAGGGGGCGACGCCGAGGAGCCCACCGGCGAGTTTACCGGTGCGCCTGATCTACTAGAGGCGATATCGAAGATAGGGCATGAGCTTGAGGAGATCGGCATC
>DASQSI010000350.1:0-12703 GCA_035642415.1 Rubrobacteraceae bacterium | reverse complement strand
GTCGTAGCCGGGACGGTCCTCTGCTTTCCTGCCGAGCTCCAAAGAGTCGCGGTTCGAAAACTCAAGCTGCAGCTCATAGCAGTCGTTGAGGTTCTCGATGTGGGGGAAGAGAGCCGTGTAGTCCGAGAAGCAGATGTGCATACTGGCGCGAACGTTTATGCCCTCTCGCGTGGCGTTGAAGGTCTCAACGACAAGCGGCACCTCCTCGGGGCGGGTGGTGGCGGCGGGTTCGTCGATCTGGACCCATTCAGCACCGGCATCGACGAGCCCCTGTATGTTGGGGCGGACCACGTCGCGCGCCGCGTCCATGCCGAATCTTTGCCGGGCCTCGACCCGACGCGCGGCGGGAGCACCCAGGAGCACGCCGTCTTTGGAGTAGTACTCGTCGTAGGACCAGTCGACGATGGTGTAGGCACCCGTGAAAGGTGCCTTGACGACCCGGTCGGTGTGGCTATGGACGAACTCGTACTCTTTGAGGTCGTATACGGTATCCACGAGCGGCTTCTCGGTAACAGCGGCCTTGGTATAGTACTTGTTGTCCCAGGAGCGGACCGTCCCGCGGGTCTCGAAGCCCTTCGCGTGCCTGATGACGTGCTCGTACATCTCGCTTCGGCGTTGCTCGCCATCGTAAACCACCTCTAGGCCGGCGTTCTCGAGTAGCCTTATGCCGTAAAGCGCCGCGAAGTCCTGTATCTTAGCCTTATCGGCATCCGAGAAGCTCGTGCCCTTGCGCAGGATCTCTGTGAGCTCCTCGACGTTCTCGACGCCGAGGCGATCCCCCCATGCGCGGGCTTCCTGGAGGTCGCTCTCCTCGATTGGCCTGCCGGCGATGGACTTCACGCGCCAGCCAGGCTTAGCGAGGCTTCCTATCTCTTTGGTCACAAAGCGTACCTCGTTCACGTTACTGCTCCTTCCTCCGTCACAGCGTCCTTCAAAATTCTGGCTGCAGCGCCGAGACGAAGCACCTTCTCGCGAGCTATCTTCTCGGGCACGAACTGCAAGTCGCCGTTGGGCACGAGGTGCAACTCCGGCCCCTCCATGTCCTCGAGCAGACTCCACCCGAACTCGGCTAGCTCCCTTGGTTCTTCCAAAAGCGAGTTCCGGGCATCTATGATGCCTGCGAGAAGCGTCTTCGGAAACGGACGCGGTAGCTCCGCGACGGACGTCGCATAGAAGTCCACCCCGATCGCATCGATCGGCAGTTCTATAAGCTCTCCGAGCAAGGCCCCAGCATCTCCGAAAGGCAGCTGGAGCGCGAGCGGCAACGGGCTCGCAAGCGCCTCGAGTGCCTTGGAGAGGCCATATAGGTCGCTCCTCGGGCCGAAGAGCGCCGGCTCCTGCAGAACAACGTAGGCGCAACCGTTACCGGCGAGCCATCTAATCTGCGGTCCGAGTATCCCCTCCGCGACCACTAGCGGTTCTACCTTCCCTGTGGCCCATTCTGCTAGAGCATGGGGAGATGGTAGCGTCGCCACCCACCGACCACGAGGAAGGTCTCCGATCCGGAAGAACGGTTCGGCGAGCGGCTCGATCAGTCTTAGCCTCTCCATTTCGACCACCGGAGCCCGGTAGAACGTGTTCGTGTTCAAAAAGCGCGTCAGAGGGCCGGGGCGCAGCCCCTCCGCCGCCGTGTCGAACGGCCGGAAGATGTCTTGCCAGTTCAGCAAGCCATCCGAGAAGTAGTCGAGATTTGCTTTCCTCTGGGCGTGCAGAAAGATCTGCAGGTCTGCGTCTTGCTGAGCGGTGATCGCCTCCTCGGTCGCCCTCCCCCGGTCCAAGTCACGAGTCGCCTGCACAAGTTCCTCCGAGCGGGCATAGATACCAGGCGCGTAAGCTTTTATCTTGGGCAACTCGTTCTCCTTCTTTTTCCTCTCAAACCTCGCAACACTCATCTAGGGTGCAGCCCCCGGATGAGGATGTCAACAGAGCCATCAAACGTCTAAGCTCAGAGGATAATCGCTTCAAGACGTGTCGCGCCCGATCCTAGTCCCAGTCGCACGGAAGTCGTAGGATCTTCATCGCTATGGAAGCAGATCCCTTCTCACTAATGCGATAGCAGCGAACCTCCGGGTCGTCGGTAGCCAACGAGACGATAAGGCGCAGAGATCTGGGGTAGGCGGCGAACTCCCGATCTTTAGCTGAAGAGAACGCCTTGGTTCGAGGATGAGAGTGATAGGTATCGGTGAGCTCTAATCCCAGGTCTCTTATCTCGCGCATGGTGGAGAGTTAGATCTCGAGCCCATCCTAAACATCACTCGTAGGTCTTCGGCGATGTTGGGCACCTGGTAGACCTGCCAGAAATCTTCTAAGCTAGAAAACTGCTCCGCTACGACACCCCGAATTTGGCTTAAATAAGGGCAATGTCCTACACGTTAGAAGGTATAAGAACAGGCTTCGCTGCCGGATTTCACACGGCAGAGGTCGCTGGTTCGATCCCAGCATCGCCCACTTTCAAAGTCTGCTCTGCTTAGCCCTTGAGCGTTCGCTCCGCTTCGCGCTGGATCTGTCGGACTCGCTCCCGAGAAATACCCAGCTCGTCGCTGAGTTCCGCGAGGCTAGCAGCCTTATGGCCCTCAAGTCCGTACCGACGCGCCACTACATACCGAGCTCGCTCCGGCAGTAGTTGCCCCATGGCCTCTTGTACTTGCGTGCTCTCCATCCTCTGGATAACCGTATTAGATATGTCTGAGGCCTGCACATCTTCTATAACGTTCCCCAGCTCATAAGCATCCTCTGCAGATCCTAGGAGCTTGTTGAGACTCGTGGCGTCCGGGCTGACCCTTTGTAAAGCGCCTACTTCGTCTATGGTCCACTTGAGCTTCTCGGCGACCTCTTCCTCGGTCGGCATACGCCCCATGTTGGCATAAAGCTCGTTGTAGGCGTGGACCATCTTGCTGATCTTTTGCGTTATGTGCACAGGGACGCGTATGGTTCGTCCCTTATCAGCTACAGCCCGTCCTATCGCCTGCCGAATCCACCAGGTGGCATAGGTAGAGAACCTGTAGCCCCTGTCCGGGTCGAACTTTTCTATGGCCTTCATCAAACCGATATTACCCTCCTGGATCAGATCCTCGAATGGTAGGCCGCGGCCCCTGTACTTCTTGGCGACTGAGACTACGAGTCTGAGGTTCTTCTCGATAAGCTTCTGCCAGGCGCGTTTGTCGCCGACCTTGGCCCTCTTGGAGAGCCCTATCTCCTCCTGGTGGGTCAAAAGCTTGCTCTTATCGATGCGCGCTAGATAGCTGGGCAGGATCTCTGGGATATCAGTTTCAGAAATTTTTCACCATCTCCCACTAAGCTGCTCGTTCCTCATATATGGATTACGTATGAGCAGCCCCGGTAGGTTCCTCTGAAGCAAATATTTTTAAAGCAACCAGCCCAAGCTCGACGCATCATTTAGAGAGCTTGCGCATGTAAGGGGCTGCCGTTGCCTCTAGTAGTGTCATGCCAGAGCATAGAAGCCGTTTCTAGCGGCTGCGACGACCGGAGAATGGGCCTTATTCCGCCAGTAACAAGTAGGTCAAGCCACGAGGTGGCAAGCGCCGAATGGCGACGTCCTCTTCAGGGTTAAGCATTACAGAGAACCATAGTGGGTGACGTTTCAGCCAGGAAGGTAGCGCAGCGATTAGAGATAACTCACGGCCTCAGGGCTTCGAGGAAGAAGCCAGGAGCAGCGCTGCCTCACCATCGTTCCGGCTTACCAATGAGGGCAGCAACGTCAACCTTAGCCCGGCCGACCTTCAGTCCGCCAGCACCGGCAAGGTTGCCAACGAGTGAGAGGTCGCCCAGAGCTGCTCCGAGGTCGACGGCATAGAGAGAGTTCACGGGCAGCTCGATCAAAACGAGCCCCACGCTTGAGTCCGCAAGCGACCAGACGATCGAGCAGGCGTTGGCTAACAGCACAAGGACGCTACCGCAGTCGAGTCTCCGGCGGGGTCTCTGGTGGAACGTCCCCCGGCGGTGCTGTGCCTTGCGTGCCTTCCTCTGGCCTGGCAGCGGTTTCGGTGGTTGGGGGGGTCACCTCTCTGCCGACCTCGCTAACCTCTACGTCCGTTGCGCCCTGCTGACCACTGGGGAGGACCTCTATCTGGATGCGCTTGGGCTCCCTAACTGCCGCGACACCCTCGAGGATCACCTCCAAGATGCCGCCCTGGTAGCGGGCGTGAATCTTCTCCTCGTCCACGTCTTCGGCCAAGAGCATGCTCCGCCGGAATGAGCCGTGCCGCAGCTCCCTTATGTAGTAGCCGGCGCGCTCCTCTTCTTCGTCGACCTCGCGCTCACCGTAGATGGTCAGCACCCGATCATGAACCGCGATGTCTATGTCCTCGGGCTTCACGCCGGGCATCTCGACCCTAACAATGAGGTCCCCGTCCTTTTGAAGCACGTCCACTGACGGGGCCCACTCCATAGCATGTGCCCTCTGGGCCCCCGGTCGACGGCCAAGGCCACCGGACATCTCGTCGATCAGACGATTCACCTCGCTGTGCGCATCGTAGAATCCGCCGCGAAATCCTCCGCGACGCCCGAACCCGCCCAAACTCATCTTTCCTACCTCCTTCTCTTCGTAGCCCTTTCACCACTCCGGGCAGTAGCCGGACAGGTTTCTGTGGCCCAATCCTCTTCCCCCGACGCCGTTATTGCGAACAGTCTCTTACGCAAGGCACATACCCGGCTGCCCTAGGTGGTGACTGCCCAACCCAGGTGTTACGAGCGAGTAGGAAGAGTAAGCAGCAAAGAGCCTGGCTCCCGACTCATCCTAGAGTACGCCTTCTTCTTTCTTGCGCATTGTGCCGTGCCTCTTGACCCTGCTTCTCTAGCGCTTCGAGCCTGGGAAGCATCCCTCGATATCGAGCGAAGTGCGGATGGTTAGTGCTGTCCGGGTTACGAGGCCTGCGCAAACGTCTCATCATGTCATTCCCTTCCCTGGTAAGGGTGAGCAATTGTTGTATATATTACAAATTATAGCACGCTTTTGACGCTCAGCTGTTTATGGGGAAGAAGATAGTCGCTGTGCCGACCACCTCGAAGGCATCCCCGTTCTCCGCATGAAATATCCCTGGCCGAAGGAGTACGGGCCGATATCTAAGGGCCGGGCGTGGAGTCACCCCCAAGGCTAAAACCCAGCCCTTGCATGAGTCTTACTCCATATAGTAATGCCGAAACCACACCCGGCAGTTAAAGAATGAGGGCCGGCGTGCCCAGGGTCTTTTACGCAGCGCCTTCCGCCTTGTACTCCCGTAGGAAGCCCTCAAAGAGGCGGCGATGGCCCTGCTCATCGCGCAGGATGGTTATAACCATGTCTTGCGTGACCGGGTCTACCTGCTCCGTGGTCTCCATGATCCGCGTGTAATGCTCTATGGCCGTAGTCTCTGCCTCGATGACGCCCTTGATTACGTGAACGACGTCTATCTGCTCTTCGGGTGGCTGTAAGAAGGTCTGCGCGACTTGGAAGTCCAACGAGCCGGGTACCACCCCGTAAAGCTCCTTTATCCTGGAAGCGAACTGCTGGGCGTGGTCCAGCTCCTCTTGGATATCTTCTTCTAAGGATTCCTTGATCTCCTGGGCTCTGACACCGTCGGGGTTAACAGAGTTAGCGACGTAGTTGATCACCGTCTCTAGCTCCATAAAATAGGCGGTCTTCAGCAGCTCTACGATTTCCTCGCGCTTTTGAGTCATCTCCTCGGAAAGGATGCCCTCGCTGGCTCGTCCGCTCTCCAAAGCATAGCCTCCTGTGGTCGACTTCTACCGCACAACGGTTAGCCCTACCCACGGCGGTGCTTGCTTACACACACAGCGAAAGGCTGGGCTGTTGGTAGCGATTCGACAGGAATAAGGATGCCCGGCCCCTGTGGTGAACCATCTCCTGTTATCCTGGCGTCCCCTCGAAACCCCGGATGCGGTCGATTTCTTGGAGAAGTATCTTGGCTACTAGGGAGGGATCCGCAGAGGTGAACCTCAAGAGGCGGTCTCCAGGAGAATGCAACGTAACCTACCCGAGGGCTATCTCGCGGTAGATCTCAACGAACACGCCAGAGAAACCATCGAGCGCGGGATCCATACCCACGAACGAGACGAACAGTTGTTCCGGCAGCCTCTCAAGCTTCATCGTTCTACCGGGCGCGCAGCCCGAAGGAACGCCCGCTTCCTACTCCTTTTCTTCTTAAGCGGCGGGGCACCGAGGACGGCTCCCCTTCAACCAGGGCTATCCTGTGCCCCTGCACCTTACAGCTCCGCAGCCGTCCTCTGGGCGCCTCCGTTCTCCACAACGCTCTCCTCGGGGGCCTTCAGGTCTAGCTTCTCATAGATGTCTGCTAGGATGCGCTCGCGCACCTCACCGTTCTCCTTGAGGAAGAGCTTGGCGTTCTCTCGACCCTGCCCCAACCTCTCCTCCCCGTAGGCGAACCAGGCGCTGGGCTTCTGTACAACTCCGTTATCGATCCCAATATCTAGAAGGCTTCCCTCTTTGGAGATGCCCTCGCCATATATGATGTCGAAGTCCACCACCTTAAAAGGTGGCGCCACCTTGTTCTTGACTACCTTGACCCGTGTCTGATTCCCTACTGTCTCGTTGCCAGCCTTCAGTGCCCCGATGCGTCGGATGTCGAGCCTTACGCTCGAATAGAACTTCAACGCCCTGCCGCCCGGCGTCGTTTCGGGTGAGCCGAACATGACGCCTATCTTCTCCCTGAGCTGGTTGATGAAGATCGCCGTCGTCCCGGAACGCGAGAGCGACCCCGAGAGCTTCCGCAAGGCCTGACTCATCAGTCGAGCTTGAAGCCCCACGTGCGAGTCTCCCATCTCGCCCTCTATCTCGGCCCGGGGCACGAGCGCGGCAACCGAGTCCACGACGACGAGGTCCAGGGCACCCGAGCGAACGAGGGTGTCGGCTATCTCGAGTGCCTGCTCGCCATTATCGGGCTGAGAGAAGTAGAGATTTTCGAGGTCGACGCCGATAACTTCGGCGTAGGCTGGGTCGAGGGCGTGCTCGGCATCGATGAACGTGGCAAGGCCGCCGGCTTTCTGGGTCTCGGCGATGATGTGTAGCGCGAGGGTGGTCTTGCCGCTGGATTCGGGGCCGAAGATCTCGATGACGCGGCCCTTGGGCACGCCTCCGACTCCCAGGGCCAGATCGAGCGCCAGAGCCCCCGTAGAGATCGAGGCTACTTTCCGGATCACCTCGTCTCCCATGCGCATAATCGAGCCCTTGCCAAACTGGCGCTCGATCTGCGATATTGCATTGCTTATCGCGCTCTTCCTCTCCTCCTCCATCGTATCAACCACAAGGCCTCCTCCTTTAACTCGCCGCTTCTGTATGCTGTTCTTACGTCTTCTCCCCGATTATCCGGTAGGGGTAGGGCGTTTTCTATAGTCAGGTTGTGGAGTAGAAGCCGTTCTGTGGTGGGGTTCCTGCTTAAGCTCCCCTCGATCACTGACCTAAATGGGAAAATGAAGCTCGCTGCCACCCACGGATTCTCTGATAGGCTAGAAGACGCGGACACCCCCCTCCTCCAACAACGAATCAGCAAGTCGCAGACTCAAGCCCATCCGAGCGCGGTCTGTGTACAGCAACCGTGCAGCAACCCAGACGAATATCCTGAAAACTCGGGAAAAGAAATATACAAATAATATGCTTATTTGTAGAAATTTCGCAAGCTCTAGAAACCTCTAGAAAACTACGGTGCTGACTTCACGCGGCAGAGGTCGCTGGTTCGATCCCAGCATCGCCCACTTTACAAAAAGTAATGATTTGCAGGTAAAATGAGCAACCGAGAACAACGGGTCCAAAGGCTATTGACGCTACATACAAGCTGTTTCAAAACCTTCAGGTGCAGAGCCGAGAGAGTGCACCTCTCCCAGCTGCTGCTCAACTCCCTCCATGCCATGCTAGCATACGCAACTACGGCATCAAGAGACGAACAAAGGGAATCATGGGATGCTGAGATTAATGGGACTGCCAGATGTCGCCCACTTCCCTGAGGCAACGGTGGCGCGAGACGGTGAGAAAATGTATATACGCTTCGGGGGCCTCGCTGAGGAGCGCCTGATGAGCGTGCCACTAAAGTACATAAGTGCTGAGGACGAAGAGGCGGCCGAGCTTCAACTGCTCGCTCAATTACAGAACATCGGCTACCAGACTCGACGAGGCCAGCAAGGCCCCTGATGACGCTTCCGGGCGCGAATTCTTCCGCTCACTAAAAAAGGCCGGGGGCACCGAGTACCCCCGACCTTCCCGCTGCTGCGTCTACTAACCCGAAAGTACGTCTTTGGCTTTGTCTATTAGCCCCTTCTCTTCTTCCTGCCCAGTCCTCTGGGCACCCTGAAGATCGCCGTGGGGGTCGAGCACGAACTTCTTAGAGACGCCGCTGTCGAATTCCTGGTAGCCCTCAGGGGCCTGATCCAGGGGGAGGACCGTGGCGTTGACGGCCCTGGCAATCTGGGCCTTGTCGTGCAGAATCGACATCATCAGCTCCCGGTTGTACTTCTTGACCGGGCACTGGCCGGTGAAGAAGGCGTGGCTCTTGGCCCAGCCAAGACCAAATTTCATGCTGAGCGAGCCGTGCTTGGCAGGCTCGTTGGCCGCACCGGGGTCCTCTGTTACGTATAGGCCGGGGATGCCGAGCCTCCCGCCAGCCCTCGTAATGGCCATAATGTCGTTAAGCACGGTGGCTGGCTCCTCCTGCGCATCCTGGCCATGGCCACGAGCTTCGAAGCCGACGGCATCGACCGCGCAGTCCACTACTGGCTCGCCCAGTATTTCGGCGATCTGGTCCTCGAGCGAGGCTTCCTGTTTGATGTCTATCGTCTCGCAGCCGAAGCTCTCAGCCTGTCTCAGACGCTCATCGATCGCGTCACCAACTATGACGACAGCCGCCCCTAGCAGCTGCGCCGAGTGGGCCGCGGCGAGACCGACCGGACCGGCACCTGCCACATAGACCGTAGACCCCGTTGTCACGCCTGCTGTGACGCACCCGTGGTAGCCAGTCGGGAAGATGTCTGAGAGCATGGTGAGGTCCAGGATCTTCTCCATCGCCTGGTCCTTATCAGGGAACTTAAGCAGGTTGAAGTCTGCGAAGGGGACCATCACGTAATCGGCTTGCCCGCCAGTCCAGCCGCCCATGTCCACGTAACCGTAGGCCGAGCCGGGCCTCTCTGGGTTGACGTTAAAGCAGATGCCAGTCTTGCGCTCGAAACACGCTCGACAGCGCCCGCAGGCGATGTTGAACGGAACGGAGCAGAGGTCACCCTCATTTATAAACTGGACATCGTTACCCTTCTCGACCACCTCGCCGGTGATCTCGTGTCCCAGGGTCTGCCCTTGCGGCGCCGTCGTCCGACCCCGCACCATGTGCTGGTCGGAACCGCAGATATTGGTGGACACGACTCGCAAGATCGCGGCGTGTGGAGCTTGACGGCTCATCCCCATGTTCTCTGCTACGTACTCGGGAACCTCGAGCTTTGGGTAGCCGATGTCCTCGACTGTAACCTCGCCCGCTCCCTGGTAAACTACGCACCTGTTTTCTGCCATAAAGCTTTTCCTTCCGTAATTTTGATGCTTGCGCTCTTAGCTGCGTCAGAAACACCTATCTCACGCCGACGGTTAGCTTATCGCTGCTCGACGAACCTCCTTTCCCCGTTACTTTGTTGCAAGCATTAAAATACCCGGGTATCAAATGCCCCAAACCTCGCATGACGGCGGGTAGAGCGCAACTTCCGGAACACCGGGATAATCACTGGGAACGTTTACACCAATTAGTAGACCAAACCAGGCGAACAGCGGCCAGTGATTCACTTTTACACAGGCCCAACATCTTGGGGTTGGACTAACCCACCCTATGAGAGGCGGGAAAGACACGCTAGGCTGTTGACTAGATGCAGCTAGACGCCGATCAACCTGCAGCCAGCCAACGACTAATCGTCCAGCAAGCGGCTTGTGGCCTTGGCATCACCGTAGACGCCGTCAGGTGCCGGATAACATGGGGCTCTTTACGTAGACTGTTTTTTATAGCTAAGCCCAAGCACACCTCTCTTTGGCTACGGTAGCCGACCCTAGCCCTGCCCTTAGAAAGGAGAAACATGACCCGCAAGAAACTAGAGGCTGAGGTGGATAGGATTCTGCTTAAAAAAGCTCGTGGTGAGAAGCTCTCAGAACAAGAGCAGCGAATATTAGCATACAGTTATTACGCAGCTGGTTGCTCCGCGTGCTATGCAGCGGTGGGGGTACGAGATAGCACCGAGCGCCAGGTGATTGGCTCATAGAGCCTAGCATAGGTGTAGGGCACCGCCCCGTTGCTCCTAATGGTTGTCGGGAGCTGCGCACCCACATCTATCGACCGGTCGAAGCCGAAGGAAAGCTGGAGCGTCCTGGCAGCAACTGGGCGTCTTCCCTTCGAGAGTGCAGAATTCCTTTTAAAAGCGTGGTTTAGTTTCCCCATGTCCATCCGTGTCGTCCCATGTCTCTGAGCGAAAATGATTGTGGCCAGAGAAAGTCGCAGGTTCGAGTCCTGTTGAGCGCACTTTGTGTGCAGCAACTGTGCAGCAACCCAGGCTAATAACCTGAAAGCGAGGGTACTCAGGCATCAGTGCCTACCAAGCTAGATGTACAAGCACTAACTAGGAGAAGGAGGCGCGGCTGACAAGCTAGGTAGCTACCTTGGGATCTCCCATCTCTTCAAATGCAGGGGAAGAATGCCCCCGGCTTGAGGCCATCTGCTCAAGAGCACTGGCAACTCCATTGGAGACAGCCGTTTCTTCTACTATGAGGGGGAGCTGAGGACGCTTATCCATCTTTAGTTGGAAGATGTCGAACCTGTTGTAGTAACCGATGATGTCGTGGGCCTGTTTCGGAATAATGCTTTTGCCCACGTCTATCTCGGCCTCCACGATACCTTCGGCTCCGATCAGAGGCTCTCCGATCACGTTGCCCGTCGGACCGACGAAGAGAGATACTGGTGACGGTTGGCTCCTGAGGATCGACTCTTTGTCCGCGTCTCCCTGCGCCAGTTGGTTGATTGCATCCTCGTCGAGCAGACCGGAGGACACTATATTGAAAATTTTGCCTTCGAAGGAATGCGCTGCAGCACGCAACCTGACTGCTTCCGTAAGATCGTAAGCGTCCTCAGTGTCCGGGCGCTGGAAAGGCCAGACGGGGGGATAGGTCGAGACGTGGACCTGCTCTCCCTGGGCCAGAAGCGCAAACCGGGCCAATGTGTTCGTATTCTCGCCGCAGATCAGAGTTCCGAGCCGCCCAATCTCGGTGTCCACCACGCTCAGCTGGGAAGCGTCACCGTTGGCCCAGGTTAGTTTTTCTGCCCAGGTAGGGACCAGCTTTCTGTGTCTGTTTAGTAGCCTTCCCTGACGATCGAACAAGAGGTTTGTGTTCCACATCGCTCCCATGCTGACATTGCCCTTCTCGGTTATCCCAACCGAGAGGAAAACACCGTTGGACCTGGCTATCTGCGCCAGCTTGTCGAACTGCGGGCTAGGCATAGTCATCGCGTTGTCGAACAGGCGGCGGGTGAAGTCGTGTTGGTCTATGGGAGGATGTATGAGATTCCACACGGGGAAAGCCGGGATAAAGGACTCAGAGAACACAACAAAGTCTGCCCCGCGGTTCGCCGCCTGCTTGACCAGCTGCTCGGTTTTCTCGATCGTAGCGTCCCGGTCGAGAAAGACGGGTGCAGCTTGGACAGCGGCCGCATGGAATTTGGGGTAAGTATCGGCGGGCATCTAGCTTCTCCTTTCCTCTCAGCTTTTCCCTCTATCACAGTTTAAACGCCATTATCATACTTTACCCTTGCGATGGCTCTCGATGGGAAGTAGGTCGAAGACCTTGTTAAGAAGCGCTTGTGAGGCCTGCCTCACAAGCAATGGCTGTGCGGTAGCATCCGATCCACTTCTAAACCACCAATAAGGAAAGCGCACTTAAAAAAAGCGTCGTGGTCTTGCCCCTGGCATGGTCTACTGTCTTCAAGGTATGGCAGCTACTGTCTGAGGGACGTACGACCGCGGCGACGAGAACCGACTAACTAATGCATAGGGGACCAGGGCCCTTCGAGAGTAGTCCTCGCCTCTTTCGTTGCTTGCGCTGCCGCAAGCCAGCAACGGTATAGGCGAGCAGACTGTGATGCATAACATTTTGCCTGTTAGGGTACATTCAGCACGAACTGCAAGGGAAAGGAAGTACGGATGGCCGACGTAACCTACGCCTCGCGAGTGAGTCTAGAGCCTGCGAAGATGGATGACAACAGGATGCGGCGGGTCCACATGCCCGCCGAGGAGGAGCCCATCCTCTTCGGTGCTCACGACGAGATTGCCGATTACTACGGTGTCTCTCGCGACAAGCGCATGCCGCAACCCTCGACTACTTGGTTGCAGCAACGGGCGGCTGACTGCTGGGCGCCTTCTACGGCGCGCTGGAAACGCGTCAAGTCACCTTCGGACAGCCTCTACGCAGATGTGGCGAGCGAGATGGAGACCGAAAATAGCATGCTCCAGTGCAAGAAGATCGGGATTACCTTTCACCTTGCCGCCGAGGAAGACCGCGAGGCCATAGAACGGGTACTCAAGGTGTACGAGGATGCCTGTCCGGTCGCGGCGTCTGTCAACTGGACCTTAGCATCAGATAGTAGCTCTAACGGAGAGTTAAAGGAGGAATCGAATGTCAACCGCAGCTGGACAACGAGAGACGGTAGATCCGCGGGCG
>DASQSI010000349.1:0-15452 GCA_035642415.1 Rubrobacteraceae bacterium | reverse complement strand
GCTGGAGGAACCCGTGTTGATCGTCAGCAGACGTTGTCCGTCCTCGATGCTCTCCACCTTTCCCAAGGCGGATGCAGGCTCCCCACAGGATGCTGGGGGTGAACCACTTGGCTCTGATACCGCCATTTACTGGGACCGTCTATCCTCTTTTGTACAGGCTGTGAGGGCAAGCTCTGGCCTTCCTGAATACCCATCCCCGTCGCAAACGACACGCTAGTCGTTGCTCGTGTACGCGATGGTGGACAGCAGCGCGTTCTCGACCTGGCGGGGCGCCACGTGGGCATACTAGCGGGTGTCTAGGAGTGACCTACGGCTTCCTTGAGCGCTCGCAAGGCCGTTGCCGGATCCATTAGGGTGCCCCCCAAGAGGTCATACGCCGCCGAGAAGATGTCGTCGACGAACGCGTTGATGGCCAAGTCCTTGGCTAGGTCTTCGCGCTCCCTGAGCAACGTGGCGGCGCCCCCCGCCGCTTTGAGGGCGAGCCGGCGCGCTTCCTCGGGACTGTCGGATGTCTCGAGGTAGGTGGCCAAAAGCTCCGTCGCCCGGGCCAAGTCGCGCAGTGCTAGCGTAAGCTGCTGCGGGGCCGGGTGGCCCGCGCGCACCACGCCGAGCGCACTGCGAGCTAATATTCGCACGTGGCGGACGGTCAGATCTATTTGGTCGGCTGCGGCGGCGTAGCGTTCAAGGTGCGCGAGGGCTCGCCGCCTAGGCGGAGCTAACCGCGCGGTTTCGCGCCCGGCCTTGAGGGCTTCTCTGAAGCCGCTCACCCGAGCGTCGATCGCTCGGGCTTTCACGAGCGCCTTTTGGGCTCGCTCGGGATCACCTTCGTCGAGGGCTGCCGCCGTCTCTTCAAGGACGGCGACCGACTCTTCGAAGATAGGGTGCGCGGCCGTCCTAACCATACGCTCCGGGTCGATCGGTAACAGCGCGTTGACAAGCAGGGCGGTACCGCCGCCAACGAGCGCTTCTAGGAAACGTTCGAGCGGGAAGCCGCTCTTCTGCGAGGGATAGAAAGCGACCACAAGGATCATCGCCGAGATGGCCGCCTCGTTTACGATAAGCTCTTCACCGTGAAAGAAGAACACTGCTACCACCATCGCCAGCGCCACCAACATCCCCATCTGCGGCGCTCCGATACCGAAAATAACTACTATGAGGTCGGCAACTGTAACACCGAGGCCTACCCCGATGAGCAGCGCGACCGCCCGCCTGCCGCGCTGGCCTACCGCTAACCCCAGCGAGATGACCGCCGCGATCGAGGCGAACACCGGTGGTTCGTCGTACCTGAGAATCAGGGTCGCTAGTATCCATGCGGCACTGGCAGCCACCGCCGTCTGCAAAATCTGCCACCACACATTCCGGACATGCACTAAGCCCGTACGCAAGTGGTAGCGAAGCTGGGCCAAGAAGTGAACCTTCTCCCATCGGGATAAACCTTCGCTTGACTCGGTCATTTAGCAACCCCCGAAGACTTCTCTGTCGCTTAGCCGCAAGGTGTATAAGAGTGTAAGCGCTATAAGCGGATGATGTGATATAGGGTAAGGCTGCTTTCGTGAAGGTGGAAGGTTAGGGTGAAAGCAGCGAGAACAGCTTTGCTGATAGCGGCCGTTTTGGTTTTCCTCTGCGGCTCGCTCCTAGTGCTGGTTTGGGGCAGTTGGGAAATCGCTACTCCCTTCTACAGCGCGACCGTGTTGCTTTTGGGGATTGCTTCGCTGGTGGAAGGCCGTAACCGAAGGGCTAGCTGGGTAGTGGCCATGGTGGGTTTGTTAGTAACCACATGGGCTCTGATACGGCTATTCCTTTCGAATAGTTAGTTCGATCCTTCCCTCCGTTCCGACTTTTTGGTCATAGGGTCATCCTCATGCCGCGCCGCTTGAGCGGCGCTGCGATTGAGATGGTGATGACGGGTTGGCTGGTGGGTATCCGTGTTTGACGGACCGGGGAAGGGAGGGGTCGGATCGCTGCGCCCGAGCGCTCTCGGTGCGAAACTATCGGCGACGCGGCACTACCCGAGAACGAAAGGCCCCGAAATGACCGCCCTAGCGTTCCAGAGCGCGATAGTCGTCCTTTTGATCCTCCTAAACGGCCTCTTCGCCATGTCGGAGACCGCATTGGTCTCGGCGCGTAAGGCCAGCCTCAGGCAGCGCGCCGATGCGGGTGATGACCGGGCGCGCTCCGCGCTGGAGCTTGCGAACTCGCCGAACCGTTTCCTCTCCACCGTGCAGACCGGCATCTCCTTGATCGGGGTTCTGTCCGGCGCCGTGGGCGGGGCGACGATAGCCGAACCCCTGGCAGGCGCCCTCTCGAGCGCCGTTCCCGGGCTTGCGCCGTACGCCTGGGCCACGGCCTTCGGCGTGGTGGTGGCCTTGATCACCTACCTCTCGCTTATCTTGGGCGAGCTGGTGCCCAAGCGCCTGGCCCTGAACGGCGCCGAGACGGTAGCCTCGCGCGTGGCGGGGCCCATGCGCTTCCTCTCGGCCCTGGCCTCCCCGGCGGTCTGGTTCCTCGGCATCTCGACCGACGCGGTGCTGCGGTTGTTGAGGGTAAGGCCCTCCGCCGAGCCTCCGGTCAGCGAGCGGGAGGTCGAGATCCTCCTCGAAGAGGGGGCGCGAGCGGGGGTCTTCGAGGACGAAGAGAGAGACCTCGCTCGGCGTGCGCTCAGGCTCGACGACCGGCCGGTGCGCGCGCTGATGACGCCGCGACCCAAGATGGTCTGGCTGGACGCCGACTCCCCGCCGGAGGAGCAGCGACGGGTGATAGCGGAGAGCCGGCACCCGTACTACCCGGTCGCCCGGGGCGACCTCGACGATCTGCTGGGCGTGGCTTCGATCAAGGATGCCCTGGCCCAAGAGATTCGGGAAGGATGGCCCGTCGACCTGATGGCATCCTTGCGACGCCCACCTCTCCTCCCGGAGGGTGCCCCCGCCACCGAGGCGCTCGCGGCGTTCAAGCGATCCGGCCTGTCCCTGGCCCTCGTAGTCGATGAGCTCGGCCATATCGAGGGGCTCCTCACGCCCACCGACGTCCTCGAGGCCCTCGTGGGCAACCTCGAGGAACCTCTCCAGGCGCCAGTCGTGCGACGTGGGGAGGGCTCCTGGTTGGTAAACGGCCTACTGTCTGCCGAAGAGCTCAAAGAACGTCTCGGGCTGCCCGACGAGCAGGCGGGGGATTACCATACCGTGGGCGGGATGGTGATGGCCCACCTCGGGCGCGTACCGGCGGTGGGCGACCGCTTCGAGTGGGAGGGGTTCTCCTTCGAGGTTGTGGACATGGACGGCCACCGCGTCGACAAGGTGCTCGTGGCCCAGGGACCGGGATCTGCTCCCGCCGACGACGCGCCGCAGGGGTGAGCCTAGCGCGTCCGGTTCGGCTATCCGACCCAAAGTCCGTACTCGACCACGAAGTGGGGCTTAGGGGGCTTCAAAGACCTTATCGATGCTTGGGTAGCAGACGTGGTGGCGACGAGGAGGGCGAACGGGTGAAATGAGAAGAGACGGGTAAGATTCTGAGGGGCAAACCTGAAGGAGAGCCATGCGCGAAACGAACAGAACATCGGCGGGCTTGTCCGCTGGCTCGCGGGAGGATTCGTTGAATCGGGCGTTCAAGAGGGTCAGCGACGCGCCATTGCGCGAGGGTAACCGCCTCTCGCTGCTCAAGAACGGCCCACAGACCTACGATGAATGGCTCGAAGAGATCGGGCGCGCCGAGAAGTGGGTACACCTGGAGAATTACATCTTCAAGGCCGATCACGTAGGCCGCCGCTTCGCCGAGACACTCAAGGAAAAGGCAAGGGAGGGCATGCCGGTGCGCGTCCTCTACGACTGGTATGGGTCGAAGGCCACGCCGAGGTCTCTGTGGAGAGAGCTGCATAACGCCGGTGTGGACGCGCGGGTATTCAACCCCTTCTCTTTAGGCGCCCCGCTCGAGGTGTTCTTGAGGGATCATCGCAAGTCGGTGGCTGTGGATGGGGAGTATGCCTCGGTCGGCGGGGTTTGCATAGCGGACCAGTGGATGCAGCGCTCGCCCGAGACGGGGTTGCCTTACCGCGACACGGCGGTAGGGTTCCGGGGACCCGCGGTGGCGGACCTGGAGCGGGCTTTCGCACGGGTGTGGGACCGCTCCGGGAAGGAGCCGCTCCCCGCCGAGGAGAGACCAGAGGTAGAGAAGATCGCGCCGGCCGGCGAAGAGGCGGTGCGCTTGGTCATCCAGGAGCCGGGCAAGATGCGCATCGCGCGGATGCTTCAGCTCCTCACCGCAGCGACTACAGAGAGGCTCTGGATCGCGGATGCCTACTTTATGGCCGGCCCAGACCTGAACCAGGCGCTGATGTCCGCTGCCCGTGACGATGTGGACGTGCGACTCCTCCTCCCGGCGACGAACGACCTGCCGATGGTCGGCGCGATCTCGCGCGCGGGCTACCGGCAGCTCCTCGAGTCGGGCGTCAGGATCTTCGAGTACGGTGGGCTGATGATGCACGCCAAGACCACCGTCGCCGACGGCTGGTTATCACGCGTCGGCTCGACGAACCTGAACGTGACGGGCCTGCTGACGGACTGGGAGATAGACCTCGTGGTAGAGGGACCCTCTTTTGGGACGAAGATGGAGGAGATGTTTGAGGAGGACCTCGTCGACTCCCGAGAGATACACCTAGGCGGCACCGCCCGGCGCCCGAAAGCCGAACCGGAGCGCCGGATCGCCCCAGCAAGACGTCGCCTCCCGGTCGGCTCGGGAGGGAGCGGCTCATCCGGGAGCGGCTCGCGGGCGTTCGCCACCGCTGCCCGGGCCGGCGGCGCCGCGTTCCGTGGGGGCGGGGAGGACCTCCAGAGGTACGAGCGGACGGTGGGCATCTCCGTGAGCGCGGGCTTGCTAGGAGCGGCGCTCCTAGGCGCCCGGTTCCCACGCCTCCTGGCCTGGCCGCTATCGGCGGGCAGCGGCCTGGTGGGGGCGGCCGGCCTCCTGCGAACCCTGCGCCCAGGGGGCTCGAAGGAGCGTCAGAACGCCGGAGGACGGTAAGTAGGACTGCGTCAGGCTCCGAGGTACTTCACGAAAGGGAGCGGCTCCGAGCTGTGACGACGATGCCGTACGCGGAAGCTGCGGGAGTGGGGAGGGGCAGATAATGCTGTTCGGAAAGCTGCCCGCCCGCAAGACGGACAGGGTGCGCGAGCTGATCGAGGCGAGTGAGGCGGAGGTACAGCTCTTAATAGCCTGCTTACCGAAAGCCCCGTCTGCCGTCAGGCCGCCAAACGCCGAAGCGGGGCCCGCTCGTTGCGGCTTCGAACTACGACATCGGCTTTCGTGAGCAACGCCGTTACCTGGATGGGCCACAGCACAGTCCTCTTCGAGCTCGACGGCGGGCGGCTCCTCACCGATCCGGCACTCCGGAACCGCATGGCGCACCTGAGACGGATCGGCCCCTTCGATGATGCCGCGGCGCTTCGCGGGGTTGACGCGGTGCTCGTTTCCCACCTCCACCGCGATCACTTCGACCTCCCCTCCCTCGAGCGTCTCGGCCGGTCGGTCCCGATCGTCGTGCCGCGGGGCGCAGGCAAGCTGCTCCGCAGGCGGCGCTTCGAACGGGTCGTCGAGGTCGAGGTTGGAGAAGAGATCCGGGTTGGCGACGTAACCGTGCGCGCAACCTACGCCGAGCACCCTGGGAGCCGCGGGCTTTTCGGGACGAAGGCGCCCGCGCTGGGCTTCCTGGTTCACGGCTCCCGACGCCTCTACTTTGCGGGTGACACCGACCTCTTCGAGGGTATGGCTACGCTTACACCGGGCCTCGACGTTGCGCTCGTGCCGATCTGGGGTTGGGGGCCATCGGTCGGGGCCGGGCACCTCGATCCCCGTCGGGCGGCCGAAGCCCTGCGGCTCCTCCGACCGCGCCTCGCGGTGCCGATCCACTGGGGAACGTACTACCCACTCTGGCCCAGTCGCTCTCTTCCGGCCTTCTTGGCGGAGCCGATCGAGGCCTTACGATGGTACGCCGAGGAGCTCGCGCCATCCGTGGGACTACGCGTGCTCCCCGTCGGCGGTAGGCTTGAGCTCGACGCATGATCCCGACTCCCTTGCTGAACGGTTGCTGCGATCACCCGTCGTGTCGGTCATCGTACGCTTTCTTTCTCGACGAGTCCGGCGTGGGCGAGCCCCTCGGTCCACTCGTAGAGTGCTTCGATGAAGCGCCTTAGCCTCTGGCGTGTCTGTTCGTCGGTGAGGTTGCCGTTCTCGTCGAAACGCTCGTAGGAGTGCGGGATCATTAGCTGGGGCTCGGGCATCACGTAGGCTGGGCCATGCAAAAGTATCTGCCTCAGGACCATCTGTCCCCGGGCCGTGCCGGCTCCTGAGGGGCTCGCACCGGCAATGCCCACCGGCTTGTGCCTGAAGGGCGAAGGAGAGCGCAAGCACCAGTCCAGCGCGGTGGTTAGCACCCCCGGCACGGCGTAGTCGTACTCGGGGCTTGCTATAAGAACCGCGTCGTAAGCGCGGATCTTCTCCTTGAGTTCACGCACAGGTTCCGGATCTCCTTCGGCCTCGACGTCGGCGTTGAAGTGCGGGATGCGCCCGAGGTCGAAGCTTTCGCAGGCCATGCCCTGCGGGCACACCTCGTGGGCGGCGCGCAACAGTCCCCGGTGGATTGAGGCGCGCCTGAGGCTCGCCGCGAGTCCCAGCATCTTGAAGTCCGTCTCGCTCACGTCTTTCTCGCCCCGTGTGTTAGCGAATTAGAAACGATTTTAGGAGCCCCTTTTTTGAGAATGTATGGTATATACCAGGAGGTCTTGAAACAATGATCTTGGGGAAAAGAGGTATGTCCAAGTGATCTTGACAGTCACCCTTAACGCCGCGGTGGACCGGACCCTCGTCGTCCCGAACCTGACGCTCGGGCACCGCCACCGGGCGCCAGAGGGCATAGCGCTCGCGGGCGGCAAAGGTATAAATGTTGCCCGAGCCCTCCGGGCCCTCGACGTCCCGGTTCTCGCGACCGGGCTCGTAGGCGGACGGAACGGGGATACTATCCGGGACGGGCTTGCGCAAGCGGCCATCCCTTTTGACTTCGTCGAGATCGCAAGCCCTTCGAGGACCTCGACCGCCATCGTGGACCCGATGAACGGGATGCAGACGGAGATCAACGAACACGGCCCCGCCGTCTCGCCCGATGAAGCTCATGAGTTTTCCCGTCGCCTCTGCTTCCTCATGGAGTATGCCACGGCCATCGTGTTCGCTGGGAGCCTGCCAACCAATTTGGACGAGAGTTTCCTCGTAGGATTAGTGCGCAAGGCCCGAGAAGAAGGTTTGTATACGGTTGTCGATGCGCCGCCCACGGTTCTGAAGGCGGCCTTAAAAGCGGATCCCTCCCTCGTCAGCCCGAACCAGCACGAGGCGGAGTGTGTTGTGGGCTTCGACTTTATCGAAAGAGGCGATTATCTGCTGGGTATTCGCAGGCTCGTCGAACTCGGCGCCGGGAGGGCTTGTGTGACGTCATCCGAGGGTAACTCTTACCTTGCTACGGAAGAAGGGGTAATACTGGCCCGAGCGCCTGAGGTCGAAGCCCTCTCGACCATCGGAAGCGGCGACGCATATCTGGCCGGGTTACTCGCAGGCCTCTTACACCGCAAGCTCTCGCCGGTCGAGGCCATATGTCTGGCCGCCGGCTGCGCTGCGGCGAATGCCGAGAACCTGGGCGCCGGTATCTTCGAGGTAGGTCGGGCCGAGGAGCTTGCCGACGCGGTTCGGGCCGAGGAACTCGCCGGGAGCCTAAACCGGAGCGGGGTGTAATGGAGCCCCGTACGTCCAAAGGGTGCAATCCGGCATGTTAGAATGTTGTGGTCGGGATCTTCTGTTTAGAACTTGGAGGTGCGTTTATGGCGGTCGCCGAAGTCACGGACACCACGTTCGAGAGTGAGGTTCTGAGAGAGGAGAAGCCGGTCATAGTAGACTTCTGGGCACCGTGGTGCGTGCCGTGCCGGCGGGTATCCCCGATCCTAGACGAGTTGAGCGAGAGCCGTAACGACGTGCGCTTTGTCAAGCTGAACGTAGACGATAATCCTGCTACTGCGATGAATTATCAGATAACGAGCATCCCGACCATCGCTCGTTTCGAGGGCGGTCAGGTGACCCACCAGGCCGTTGGCGCCCTGCCTAGAAACCAGCTCGCCTCTCAGCTCGGACTGTAGCTCCTTAGAGACCGAATAATGCGAGAGAGCGCCTCGCTCTAAGCTCGTGCCCTGGCGATTGCTTCTCGTAACCCGGGCGGTTACAATCTTGCAAATTAACGAGGTCCGGCGAGTTCGGATCTGCCTGGTGGCGCGCCGGACGGTGTGCAAAAGTCGGAAGAGCAGAGGAGGAGGTGGCGGATGAAGTTCAAGCCGCTTGGCGAGAGGGCGTTGGTGAAGGTAGTGGAGCGTGAGGAGACGACGGCCTCAGGCATCGTGCTCCCGGACACGGCTAAGGAAAAGCCGCAGACGGCAGAGGTCATCGCGGTGGGAGACGCTGACGAAGTCGAGGTCAGCGAAGGCGATGTTGTGGTCTTTGCCAAGTACTCGGGGACCGAGATCACGCTCGATGGCGAGGACTATATGATCCTCGACGCCGACGACATCCTCGGAGTGGTCGAGGAGTAGCCCGGAGAGCGACTCTCGGCCGTGGCCTTCGCCGGGCGTTCCCCTGGAGAGAATGCCCGGCAGCCTTTTTCGGCGGCCATCGGAGCTTTCGCCGCTTTTATGCGCCTTCTTACTCGATCGAAGCTCGCGGGGAGTCTTTCTAAGCTGTGCGCGCGCTGAGTAGGGGAGACAGGGGGCGGGAGGTCGTGGATCTTCAGACCCGTCTGCTATCCTTGGGATTCGACCTTGGCAACAGGGGAATGGACGGGGTATTCGGGGTCAGTACCGAGCTTGCAGTGAAAGCCTTCCAGCAGGATATGGGTATCCTGGCCGACGGGGTGGTCGGGGAGATTACGTGGCGCGAGATCGTCGAGGCCGGCTACAAGCCGGGAGGACGCCTTCTGTATCTGCGCCATCCTCCTTTCCGGGGTGTCGACGTCATGGAGCTCCAACGTATGCTCCACGATCTCGGCTTCGATCCCGGTGCTGTGAACGGCCTCTTCGATGAGCGCACCACCCGTGCCCTGAAAGAGTTTCAACGTAACGCCGGCCTTGTGCCCGATGGCGTCGTCGACGATGGCGTCTTTAAGGTGTTAAAGACTTACGCGGCTCAAACTTTGGGCACCCATCAGTTGCCGGACAAAGAGGGTGGCTATTTTCTCGATAACTTCTTCTCTTGCGCCGTGGTCGTGGATGCGGCCCACGGTGGGCGGGATAAAGGATACGTTTGCCCCTCAGGGCTTACAGAGGCAGACTTAAACCTGGCTGTGGCAGGAGAACTCGCCCAGATACTGCCAGCCCGTGAGGTTCTACTCACCCGCAGCGCGGATGAGGAGGTTTCGAACTCCGATCGGGCATACCTTGCCAACTCTTCGGGGGCGAAGATGGTGATCTCCATCCACCACGCCCATCACAAGACGTCCAAAGCCTCGGGCACGGCCTCCTTCTATTTCAGCCGTCTTGGCTACCAGTCGCATCGCGGTCGCATGGCGGCGACCTACATCCAGAGGGGCGTTAGCCGGGCTTTGGGAACACGCGACATCGGTGAGTTCGGCCGCTCCTACGACATCCTGCGCGAGACCAATATCCCGGCCGTTGTGCTGGAACCCCTATACCTCACCAACCCTCGAGAGCTTGAGATCGCCTCCGACCCCTACTACCCCGCCACCGTAGCCGAGGCTATAGTCGGCGCCCTCGAGCTCTACGTAGGCCGGGACGCGGCGTTTATAACTATATAGCAGTCAGCCCCCCGCTGACTGCTATAATGACCTGGCAGTCGGGACGTAGCGCAGTCTGGTAGCGCGCCTCGTTCGGGACGAGGAGGTCGGAGGTTCAAATCCTCTCGTCCCGACTTGTTTTGAGGATCTCACAGGTTGGCCTCTTCGGCATCTTCTATGAGTTTGCCCCAGTCTTCGTAGAGCCCTTCGAGGGCTTTCTTGAGCTGGCGGTGTTCCATTACGATCTTGCGGGAGCGTTCGCCGTCGGCGTAGAGCTCGGAGGTGGCGAGCTCTTTTTCGAGCCGGCTGATACGGCGTTCGGTCGCGTCGATCTCACCCTCCACGGCAACCAGGCGCGTGGCGACGACGTTCTGGCGTTTGTCGAGACCCGGTCTAACTCTACGGCGTGTCCTATTGCGGCTTTCGCCTTCTTTAGCGTCGAGGCGTCTGCTCGAGCGGTAGTAGTCGTAGCCGCCGAGGTAGTTTCGGAGCTTCCCTTTCTCTAGTTCTACGACGCGAGTGGCGAGCTTGCGTAAGAAGTAGCGGTCATGAGAGACAAAGAGCAGCGTGCCTTGGTACCTGAGAAGGGCGTCCTCAAGGGCCTCGCGGGCGGGGATGTCGAGGTTGTTCGTCGGCTCGTCCAGGAGGAGTAAATTAGCGCCGCTGAGCACTATCTCCACCAGAGAGAGCCTGTTCTTTTCGCCTCCCGAAAGGGAGGATACCTTCTTGAAGACGTCGTTGCCCGAGAAGAGGAAGGTGCCCAGAAGATTCCGGGCCTCCGGCGCGTCGAGTCTGGTGGCTTCCATCGTCTCCTCGAGGACGGTCTTATCGCCTTGAAGCCGGGCGAGCTGCTGGTCCTGGTAGGCGGGAGCGACGTTGTTACCGAGCCTGACGGTACCCCTGCTCGGGGCGAGTTCCCCCGCCGCTAAACGTATGATGGTGCTCTTGCCGACGCCGTTGGGTCCCAGCAGCGCCACCCTCTCACCGCGCTCGATGACGAGTTCCAGGTTGGTTAGTAGTGGTTCCTTCGCGTCTTCATAACCATAGAAGACATCTTCCATCTCCAATACGACCCTACCCGCCCGTGTCATTCCGCCCAGGTCCAGCTTCATATTCTTTTTGCCGTTTTTGGGGCCTTCGGTCTTCTCCATGCGGTCGAGGAGCTTCTGCTTGCTCTTGGCCTGGCGGGCCTTGCTTGCTTTGGCCTGGTTTTTCTTGATGAAGCGTTCGAGCTGCTCGCGACGCTCGAGATTGGCCTTCGCCTTACGGGCGAGCTGCTCGTCGCGTGCCTTTTTCTCGGCGGCGTACTTCGTGTAGTTGCCGGGATAGTAGGTGAGCTTGCCGCCTTCGAGCTCAAGGGTTGATTCTGCGACGGCGTCGAGAAAGTAGCGGTCGTGCGAGACCAGGAGAATGGCGGAATTGGTATTCTTAGCGAAATTCTCCAACCACTCGATAGCACGTAGGTCCAGGTGGTTCGTAGGCTCGTCGAGAAGGACGAGATCTGGTTCCGAGAGAAGGAGTCTTGCTAATGCGATGCGGCTCTGCTCGCCTCCGGAGAAGGAGCCCACGGGCCGCTTCCAGTCCGCAGGATCGAAGCCGAAAGAAGAGAGAGCGGAGGCCGCCCGCGCCCGGTACTCGTAACCGCCGTCCCGTTCGAACTGGGCCTGCAGGCGTCCGTAGCGCTCCAAAAGCATCGGCGAGGGGCTCTTGGAGAGCTCCCCTTCGAGGGACTTGAGCGCTTTTTCACGCCGGATCAGGTCGTCGAAGGCCAAGATCATCTCCTTCTCCACAGAGCGCTCGCCGCCCACATAGAGGCTTTGGGATGTCATCGCGACCTTTGCCCCACCTACGAGCTCGACCTGGCCTGAGTCCGGCTCCAGGTTGCCGCTGAGGATGTTCAAGAGGGTTGTCTTTCCCGCGCCGTTGCGCCCGACGAGACCTATCTTCTCCCCGGCCTCGATCGCGAGCGAAGCTCCCGAGAGGACCTTCAGATCCCCACCGTGGTACTTCACCAGATCTCTTGCTATAAGAACCTTCATGCCGATGAACTTCCCAATTTGAAAAATCATCTATGTCTTCGCTGAGCTCGAACCATCGAGCGTCAGACGCACTTCCGTCTCCGTTATTCTATACGCTCGATGTCGTTCTTCTGATCCGAGAGATCGTCGAGCGCTTCGGGCAGAAAGCCGGTGCAGCTCTCCAATAGGCTGTCTTTATCGCGCTCCGGCTGCGCCAGGTGCTTTGTACGACGCTGCAAGGTGCGTAGCGCCTGCTCGCCCGTCTTTCGAGTGCTTCGGGAGGGCAGCTAGCCACCGCCCGACCCCCAGCCCGCGCTGGTAGACTCCGGGCGTGATGGAGCTTCTAATGCCGGATGGGTTCGAGAGCGCGACGACGGCCTACGGCTACACGCGGACCATATTCGAGGAGGTCGCCTCCGGCGGACGTCCCGCGGTGTTCTCCGTCTCACCCTCTGTCCGCCACGTCGGTGTGACAAAGAAGGACACCCACCGGCCCGGATTCGGAGAGGCGGTCCGCCTCGCCAACGGCGAAGGATACCCGGTGCTCGTCCGGGGCGCGGGCGGAGGTGCTATTGCTGCCGGGGCGGGGACCTTCGGCTTCTCCATCATCCGCCCGGCCGGGGGAGAGGACCCGAGGGCGGGGATTGGGAGGCGCTACGACGAGGGTGTCTCCCTGGCGCTCGCCGCGCTGCTTCGACTAGGGGTGCAGGCGGAGGTGGGCGAGGTGTGCGACGAGTTCTGCCCCGGCGACCGGAGCCTTCGAGTCGGGGGCTTCGAGGGCGGCATGAAGCTCGTCGGCATAGCTCAGCGCGTGACACGCTGGGCCGCCAGTGTTGGTGGCATCGTGCTCGTCTCTGGTGAGGGGGAGTTGGCGCGCGTGCTCGAACTCTTCTATGGCGCGATGGGGCTGTCGTTCAGGCCGGGCAGCGTGGGCAGCCTGCGCCGGGCTGGAAGCGAGGCTACGGTCCGGGAGGCGATGGACGCCTTCGCAGAGGAGGCGATACACCGCTACGGGGCAGAGCCGATCCCGCTCGACGGGCGCACCCTGAAGAAGGCCCGCTGGCTCGGCTCGGAGGCCCTGGTCCGGCCTGCCGGGTAGGGCGTGCTCGGGGTATAGCTGCCGGGCCTTTTTCTTTTGCTCATAGATTACTCATATTGGGTCTCTGGTCCTACTCACATTCCGCTCCTGGACCGATGTCCCTTGGTTCGTACCGGCGTAAAGTTAGACCGTAAGCTGTTGGCCATCGCAAAGGAGTGAATAGTGCAGACAGAAGATCAGAACTACGGGGTAGTCAGGGAGCGCGACGCGAACCAGGGGGTGACGAGCGCACAGGAGGAGAAGACTTGGTCGGTACTTGCGCACCTGAGCATATTCCTGAACCTTTTTACCGGGTTCCTGGGGCCGGTTGCGGCGCTGGTGATCTGGATGGTCTACCGGGACCGCTCGCCCAGGGTAGCGTTCCACGCGCTTCAGTCGATGTGGTACCAGATAGGGTGGCTCGTGTTGCTGGGCGTTGGCTGGGCGTTCACGGGGCTTTTGATGATGATCGTGATCGGCTTCCTCCTCGTGCCGGTGATGGCCCTCCTGACCCTCGTGCCGTTCGTCCACGCTAGCTACGCGGCCTACAAGCTGAGCCGGGACGCAGACTACCGCTATCCCTTCGTCGCGGACCTGATAGAGGACCGCTAGGCAACGCCCGACCCTACGTCGAGGCCCCGGCTTTAGCTGGGGCCTCTTTTCTTCTCTGAGGACGAAGCGCCATCAGACTCGGTTGCCGAGGGAGGGTGCGTCCAAAACCTGGCCCACAATGGGCTATCGTCGCAGGGAAGCGATCGCTCCTCAAAAGGTGTGCACAGGGACGGGTTAGAATAGGTACAAGCTCCGGGAAGAGTCGGATATGGGTTCGAAGAGTTTCGCATGAAGCCTGGGATTTTCTCGCTGCGGCGGCTGCGCTGGAAGCTGACCCTAAGCTACACGTTGGTAACCGTCGTAGCGCTGCTCATGGCGGAGTTGTTCGTGGTCGCTGCCCTTATCGCCTTCCTTGAGTCGCCTGTTTTGCCGGGCTTCGTCGTGCAGGACCTGAAGGAGACCGCCGTGCCGCGCTTGGAGCCGGCGCTCTCCGAGGCGCCTCCCGATACGGAGGCTTTGCGCAAGGAGATGAGCTCGTTCTTCGATGAGGGAGACACCGGGCAAGCCCCAGGAAACTTGGCCCTGGCTTTAGGGGCGGGCGAAGGTCACCTCTTCGTGGTCGACGAACAAGGGCGATTGCTCGCCTCCGACCGCGAGTCGGAAGGGTCCTCCGAAGGGGAGCGCCTCGGCTCGGGAAGGTTTCCCGGCTTGGATCCGGTCTTGGTGGAGGCGCTCGGGGGGGAGGAAGACCCGTGGAGCCTACAGGCGCGCTCGCCGGACGGGCGACAGCTATACACGGTCGCGCCGGTAAAGGGCGACAACGGGCGCATCCTCGGGGCGGTCGTGGCCACCTTCGGGTTACCCGACCTCCCCATTCTCACCCTCGTTCTGTTAAGCATCGGCGTGATCGCGCTGATGATCCCCGCCGCACTCCTTGGGACGATCTTTGGCTTTTTGACCGCGTGGGGACTGACTCGGCGCCTCCGGAGGCTGGCCCGCGCCGCGCGGGCATGGAGCCATGGGGACTTCTCGGTAATAGCCAGGGACCGCTCCAAAGACGAGCTGGGGCAGCTCTCGCGGGAGCTTAACAGCATGGCCGTACAGCTCGAGAACCTCTTGCAGACCCGGGGGGAGCTCGCGACGCTCGAGGCCCGCAACCGCTTCGCCCAGGACCTGCACGACTCGGTCAAGCAGCAAATCTTCGCCACGTCCCTGCAGATCGCTGCCGCCCGTGCCCTAATCGAGCAGGACAAGGAGGCCGCCGAGTCCCACCTGGCGCAGGCCGACGAGCTGGTGCGCTTGGCCCAAAAGGAGCTGAACGTTCTCATACACCAGATGCGCCCGGCGGCGCTCGAGGGCAAGGGGCTTTCGGCGGCGTTGGGCGACTACGCCGCCGACTGGTCACGGAGGAGCGAGATCCCGGCTGAGGTCCACGTCCGCGGCGAACGTGAGACACCCTTGGAGATCGAGCAGGCCCTCTTCCGCGTAGCCCAGGAAGCCCTGGCGAACGTCGCCAAGCACAGCGATGCTAACAGCGTCGAGGTTGACTTGATCTACGACGCCGACGCTGTAACGCTGCGCATCGCCGACGATGGCCGCGGGTTCGACCCACCGAAGGATAAGGGGGATGGTTTCGGCCTGCAGAGCATGAGCGAAAGGCTCGCGAAGCTCGGGGGGCGCATGGAAGTCGAGAGTGCGCCGGGGCAGGGGACGCGCGTCGTCTGCGTTTGTCCGTTGAACAGCGCATCCAACCAAGGTGGCGGAGCATGAACGAACCGATAACCGTTTTGCTGGTAGATGACCACGCGATGGTCAGGCAGGGGGTGCGGGCGTTCCTCGAGACGCAAAACAACATCGCCGTGGTCGCGGAGGCGGGGAGTGGGGAAGAGGCTGTTCGCCTCGCCACCGAGCACGCGCCCGATGTAGCATTGGTGGACCTGATCATGCCGGGCATGGACGGTGTGGAGACCACCCGCCGCCTGACGGCGAGGTCACC
>DASQSI010000348.1:0-7868 GCA_035642415.1 Rubrobacteraceae bacterium | reverse complement strand
TGCGAGACTGCTTGTAAAGGATTCATGTTTGCGATATCGCCCCCGCGCCAACACAGCAACGACCCTGGCCCGCTGTCGGACCCAAGTCAACCACGGTTTCGATGCCTCACCGGCCGCTCGTTGCAACCAACGGTTACCGGCAAGTTAAAACGCAAGCTAAGTAGTCGAACATAGGCAACCGTGGACCACGGAGAGGACTTCGGGTCGGTTGAGCTGGAGCTAGCTCCCTTCCTTGCCGCAGTCGTAGAGTGCCTGAGCACTCATCAATCGTTCCCATCCCCCCTCCTGCTCGGAGTTAGACGACTGCCACAGCTCTTGTGGAATCTGCTGACAGTTGTCTTGCACCCAACTCGTCGTCTCAGTCTGTAGGAAATCACCTACATCAGCAGGAGGGTTCTGAGGGCTACTTTGCTGATTAGCTTGTTGAGAGGAACCGTAGCTGCTCATCATCTCGGACATCATTTCCATAATGCGCTCCCTGTCCGGGATCAAGAAGAAGCGCACGGCTCCTTTATGCACGAGAGCGGCGAGTTCGTTGGTAGTGAAGACAGGGTCACGGCCCATGAATCCTCCGGACGAGATTACTGGCTTATCAGTGTTCAAGATGATCGGAGCCGCACTGAAGGCGATTTGGTCGGCGACCAAATAGTCAGCATCGCCTTGGTTCTCTAGCAGATAATCTAGGAGCGCAGGGTCCACGGTATTCATGAGAGCAGCACTACCAGGTCCACCAAAAAGCTCGCTACCAAGAAATCCGCCCCCGAACATTCCCTGGACAGTTTGGGGACCAGCGGTGGGCAACATCCCCCCGCTGCCCTGCCACGTCGTATAGGCGGCCCAGGCTGTCGGGGCGATAAGGATGGCTAGTATCCCTATGGCCATCGCACCCACCGTATAGGCGCTTGCCTTCAGCCTCGGTCTCAGGCGCATGAAGACCAACCCTGCCGCCGCCACCAGACACAAACCCATTATCACCAAGGCCAGCCAAAGACTCCAATCCTCATCGTAGTAGGACAAGATGATATAGATCTGTAGAGCAGCCATGCCCAAAAGCGAAAGGGGCAGTAGCCACCCACGTCGGCCTTGGCTCCGGTAATCGCTCCAAAGCGCTATCACTCCCACCCCTACGAGAGCTGCCACGGCCGGGGCGAGCATCACCATATAGTAAGCGTTAAACCTACCAGCGATGCTGAAGAATATACCCATCGTCAGCAGCCACATCCCCCACAGCACTAGCGCCCCTTGACGCTGGTTAAGCGGCAGTCGTGGGCGACCTCGCTGCCAGCCAGCCGCCAAAAGGCCCACCACAGCCAGTGGTAATAGCCACCCAATCTGCCCGGCGAGTTGCTCGTCGAGGAGCCGCAAAGGTCCAGGCTCACCAACCTCCCGAGCTCCAAACCGCCCAAATCCTCCGCCTTCCGAATACTCTCCCTGAGCGTTCTCTTGCATGGCAGACGCTTCTTGTGCGAACTGTGCGCCGCCTCCGGGCACACCCGCCCCCATTCCCAGCAGGCGGGCTGCGCCGTTGTATCCGAAGGCCAAGTCCAATTCCGAATTGTTGAAGCTAGACCCCACGTAGGGACGTTGATCGGTAGGCGTAAGGTCTACCACCACCGCCCACGACAGCGACACCGCCACTAGCACAACCGTTGCAACCCCAAGATGCACAAATCGCCGCCACCAAATCACAGGGGCTGCCAGGAGGTACAAAAGGTAGAAGGCCGGCAAGACTAGATACGCCTCCAGCATTTTTACATTGAAACCCAAGCCCACTACGGCTGTCCCAATGATTAGCCAGCGCAAGCGTCCGGTCTCCACAGCCCGGGTCACCGCCCACGCTCCAACCAGCACCATTAAGACTAGCAGGCTGTCCAAGTCATTGGTGCGGTTTATGGCCACGGCGATCGGGGTTACGGCCAAAACCAGCGCGGCCAAAAGCCCCGCCACAGGCCCGAACGTCTTGCGCACCAGGTGATAGAGCAACGCCACGGAGAGGATTCCCGCTAAAGCCTGCGGCAGCAAGAGACTCAGGCCATTGAAGCCGAAAAGCTTGGCGCTAGCCGCCTGGATCCACAGGCCCAAGGGAGGCTTGTCTACAGTGACAAAGCCGGCGTCGAAGGAGACGAAGAAGAAGTTATGCCAGCTGGTTAGCATGTCCTTGACGGCGGCGGCATAGTAGGTGTTGCCGTATCCCTGGCTAGTCAGCCGGAATAGGTTCAGGAAGGCAGACAGGATAAGTATTGTAGCCAAGGCGATTTGATGCAGCGGCGCCTTTGCCAAGGCGTGCGCTTTCTGAGAGACCGTGGCGCGTTTCCGGGTTAGTTCCTGGGTCATGCCCATCCTCTCACTTCTGTAGAAATTGCATCATTTTTGAGGACGCTAAAACATCTTGTTTGTACGCCCATCGGCTGCAAATATTAAGTAGGGTTCCGTACTGCCCTCACCAGCCATGCAATATCTGAGTCTACCCTATTACTTACCAAACAGGCTCTAAGAAAGGAGACTTTTCGTGAGTGAGAACGTGGCACAGTTTATGCTGAAGCGCCTCAGGGAGTGGGGGGTAAAGCGCTTTTACGGTTATCCCGGCGATGGCATCAACGCGGTGACATCATCCATTGTCGCACTTCGAAGGTCAGCTCTCGGCATTCTAACCCGCCGTCATCCGCTCGAAGCGTTTGCAAGGATAGGGGGGGATAACCAAGCGGTTTAAACCCGCGCCAATTCTACCCGCTCGCTGCCGCCTCCGGTCAGCAGAGCACGAAACCTTAGTTCAGGGCATTTTGTAGATGGAAAATAACATCTGCCCGTTGCAGTATGGTCACCAGTCGCCGCGGTAGAAGATGAGTATCAGCGGCCCCTCAGCAAGTTCGCTGCGCAGGTCGAAGGGCTCTCCCCGCTCGTCTGGTAGTACGAAGGCTGGAAACTTCTCTCCGACACTTAAGTTCGCCGTACATTGCTCCTTTCAGTATGTTGAGGGAATACATACCGAGCCGGAACGCTAGCCAAACTGCAGTCTACACACGAGGTTGTACGGCATCCGAAATGTTTATCTTTGCTTGGCGTTTTACCTGCAAACCAATACTTTTCAGGTAGGCGATGCTGGGATCGAACCAGCGACCTCTGCCGTGTGGACGTTAGAAGATCTCCTAAGGGGAGATTGATCATTCTACGAGACCGTCTCTATGCTTGTGCTCCCAGGCTTCGTTGCTGCGCCTCACTTTCAGCTTGTATCATGCCTCCAGCACACAAGGGGTAGCGAGTACTATGAGAAAGCTTCAAAGCGTTGATTTACGAAGGCTGCTGGTTCTGGTTGGTCTTGCGCTCTTGCTCGGGTTACCCCTAGGTTTGCTCACAGCTTCCCCTGCCGCCCAGGCGATGGAGACCCGCAGCGGCGACAGGGTTGTGATCGGCTCAAACGAAGATATCAACGATGACCTATACGTGAGTGCAAACGAGATCGTGGTAGACGGTACGGTAAGGGGCGACCTCATAGCGATTGGGAATAGTGTTCGGGTTAATGGTGCCGTCAGACAAGACGTTATGGCTGCAGGTAGGTCCGTGGAGATCGGGGGCACGGTAGGCCACGCTGCACGCATTGCCGGTCAGACCCTACTGCTAAGCAACGGTGCTCGGATAGATGGCGACCTCCTCGCCGCGGGCTACAGCTTGCAGAACCAGCCTACTAGCACCGTTGGGGGGACCTTGGCCTACGCAGGCTACCAAGCGCTTTTGGAAGGAAGCGTGGATGGAGATCTCAAAGGGTTCCTAAACGCTCTTGAACTGGGCGGGGAGGTTGGCAAAACCGTAGATGTACAGGTAGATGGACAGGGCGGGGGGGTTCCACCCTTCGTGGCTACAACACCATCAGAAGTACCAGTTCCTACGGTTGAACCCGGCCTGACATTGAGGGACTCGGCCAGGGTCGGGGGCGACCTCAACTACGAGTCGAGTGCGGAGGCACAGATAAGCCCCGATGCTCGGATCGGCGGCCAAGTGAACCGCACCGCACGCACCCCCACCCAAGAAGAAGAGGAAGTTACCAGCCCTGTGGTGAATGTGCTGCTCTCTATCTTGCGCAGCTTCCTAGCATTGCTTTTGGTGGGGTTGCTTTTAGTCTGGGTCGTGCCTGGCTGGATTCGTCGTCTAGCTACTACAGTTCTAGAGCGACCCCTGGCCAGCTTGGGCTGGGGTGTGTTGGCTTTTGTAGGCTTCCTAGCCCTAGGGATCGCCATCCTGCTGACGACCATCTTGCTTGCGGTGATCTTCGGAGTGTTGACCTTGGGAGGGTTGGTCTTGCTGTTCATCGGCCTGGGGGTGCTGGCCGAAGTAGCGCTGGTTATCATTTTCCTGATCTCCACAAACTACCTGGCCCAGATCATCGTAAGTTTCCTTGCCGGGGTTCTGGTTCTAGAGGGTGCCGGGCCGGGCAGGGGCAGCGGGCGAGTGTTGCCTCTGGTGGTCGGCCTAGTCCTGTATGTGATCTTGAGAGCCATCCCCGTGCTCGGCTTTATCGTAGGTTTGGTTGTGGTGCTACTCGGCCTGGGTGCCCTCTCTCATTGGGTTTGGACTAGGCTTTCTCACCGTCGGGCCCAATCACCCAATCGCTTATAAGAATGATGTTTCCAACGGGCTACCTAGGTCGATACCACTGCAAGCCGCTGTCAGAAGGCGAAAAGCCTCTATTAAGGCGTTGTGGTAATAACACACCAAGAACGAGGACCGACACACTTGCCGAAGAAGCCGCCTTCTCCCCAGGAGATTGTCTCTTGGGGGCCGGGTGGTGCCCCCGAGCCCTCCGAGCGACCGAGGCGCGAAGCGATCAGGTCGGCGTAGGCCTGTGCTCCTTGGAGCGATAAGTGTGTACTGTCTCCCGAAAAGTATTCGGGGTGGTTGGCGCTCGCACCATGCCAGTCGGCGAGCACAGCGTTCGGGTACCGCTGTGCTCCCTCGATTAGTACGGTGTTGTTCGACGCTGCAACCGGATTCTCTACACCAGGTGGAACCGTTAGAGTCACTATCAAGACCTTGGGGACTCCAGCAAGCACTTGCATCATCTCGTCGAACTGCTCGGAGGTGAAGGGGCCGTTGTTGCCGATGTCGATGACCACAGCGTCTCCTAGGTAGCCAGCAGTTCGCCATTGCCGCATGATATCTATAGCGGCTGCGGGCTGACGGCTACCCTGTGCATTGAGCAAACCGAGGTTAGGCATCTTCTGCTGAAGGGCCTCGACGGCGCCCAGCATCACCGAGTCACCTATGGCGCTAACCCAGCCCGCGTGGGGCGCGGTCGTAGCGGGAGTCGTCTTCTCTGGGACCGCAGCTGTCACGGTAGTACTCTCGGGCTGAGTGGTTGCGGTTGTGGTAATGGTGGTAGTCTCCTTGGTAGGGGTCTCTTTTGAGGCCTGCTCGTTGGTTTTCAAAAGAGAAGTATTTGTGGAGTAGAGAAATGCTCCGATAGCACCCAATGCCAGCATTGCTAGTAGTATGAAGACGAAAAGTCCCATCCGGCGGTGACGTCGAATCCACATCATAGACAAAGTATACTAATCAGGCCTGCAACTAACCTTTACTGCAACCAGGTCAGCCGTGGCCCTCTTCTCATGCCCTGGTGCTGGACGGATAGCTTGTGAGAATGTGCATTCTCGCTAGCTAATGAGGTCTTCTATTTGCTCAACTCTTCAAGAGAAACTTGCACACCAGGCTAACTACTGCGAAAGGTACTCGTCTGAGAAGTACTTCTCGTTAGGTTGCTGCGCAAGTCACCGATAAGCATCCTGGGGCCTTTATTATTTGCTCTATATTTTACCTGCGAATCAAGGGTTTTCAGAGTGGGAGATGCTGGGATCGAACCAGCGACCTTTGCTGTGTGGAGTCAGGGAGATAGTCTCCTGCAGGTTTCTGGAGTTTGCAAAATACCTGCAAATAAGCATATTATTTGTATATTCCCTTTCTCGAGTGTCCACGATATTCGTCTGGGTTGCTACACACAGAGTGCGCTCGGGACTTGAACCTGCACACAACTAGAGGCAAGCGGGGCAGTCCTCTAGCTCTAGGCGCAGGCTACCTTGGCCTGTTAAGGCAGGGAAGTAATAGTGAGATATAATTTACCTACCGAGGCGCTGGAGGAGAGATGCTTATACATCCCAGTGAACTTGCGAGCATTATTGGAGGGGTTGTTACCCTTGTAGGTGTGGTCCTCACCGTCATACAGCTTCTACGCAAGTCAGGCCGGTTCAATCTTACCCTTGCAGCGACCTTACCTGGCTTGGTTCTAGTGGGCTTAGGCGTGATATTGGTGGTTGTTGGTGCCATTACAGCACCGCCAATGATACCCTAGCGGTCGCGTCATGGAGACAGAAGCAGACCAAGGGAGTTGCTTCCAGCAACCCGCAGTTTCCGAGAAGACCTACCTACTAGGCAGTTGAAGTACCAAGGGGCGGCGAGAATCCCATTGTGCGAACACCCTTACCTGGTTCTGCTTTTAGACGAATCTTGGCGGGAACTCGCATCTTACTAGGCCCAACCTCTCTCCGATAAGTGGCAGGAAGCTTGTTTTTGCGACGTTGGTCGCGGGTACTACTCGCTATCGCGACACCGCAGGCATATGATAGCGAGCACGAAAACGAGGTAACGCTTAGCTTATCCAGCGATCCAAGCTCTCTTTTCGGCTAGGTCAGCCCGACGACGTTGCCGCCCTGCAGCGCTTTATTGATCGGTGTAGCCAGCGCACAACCTATCATCTCAGCAAGAGAGGCCACGAAGTACCCGCAGGGCTTTGGATGCTACGAGGCTAAGAAAAAGATATATAGATCACTACAGCTACTATAGTGAACAAGATGACTAGCCCGAGGAGTTCTTTCTCTTTCAAGCAGTCTCCCTCCTTCGTTGACAAGTTCTGCCTTCGGTTACGACCTCAGGACCTACTAAGTTTCTGAGAGCATGCAAGGCAACGGAGCAGGTCCCTATTACTTCTACGGGGAAGACTCCTAGTAGACAAGACACCAAGGACCCTTGCGGCGTTGCGCGCATATAGCAAACCCTAGCGGTGAGCCGATACCCCGCTAGGGAAGGAGGAGAAACAACGGATATTATCTGCTTGGCGCAGGTAACCTTGCGTCAAGCAGATAGTACCCTAAATACATTCCGCCACGCTAAGGGAAGGGGCTACGGCGGAAAGCAAACTCCACTCCTACCAGCAGGGATTCAAGTCGGGTTAGCTTTGCTTCGCGTTTTACCTGCAAACTGAGGGGCTTTGAGAGTGGGCGATGCTGGGTGGCTCCTTTGGGCTGCTTTTCACCATCGCCGCCCTAATCGCTGTTCCTCTGGGGCTGCTGAGCGGGCTTGCTCGCCTCCGCTACGACCGGAAGTAGCATAACGGTCCTTCGCGTGGCCTCTCAACCCATATAGGTGCCTATGATGAGACAACGAGCCGAACGTGTTCCTCTAACAACTTGACATTTCTCTTACCCCTCTGGCACAGTTAAACACACAAGCTGCGTATGTAGCTAATGGGGAAAGTGGAAAAGGTAAAGCCAAGGTAGAGGCTGTCACTGTGGGGGTTCTTAAGAACTTTGTCGGGGGGCAACGTCGCGGCCGCCTTTATCCGGGATTGCGTGTCGTGGTGATGGGAGGGTCCTTGGGCGGACTGACCACTGCGCTGATTCTGCGCGACATCGGATACGACGTCGAGGTGTACGAACGCTCTGAGGCTCCGCTGGAGGGCCGTGGGGCAGGAATCGTCCTGCACCCAGCGACCGTGCGCTACTTCATCGAGAACGACGCCCTCGACATAGGCGAGATAAGCACTTCGACGCGCTGGGTCCGCTACATGGATCGATATGGCAGCACTGCCGCCGAGCATCCCTTCA
>DASQSI010000347.1:0-10071 GCA_035642415.1 Rubrobacteraceae bacterium | reverse complement strand
GACAGGGCCCTGTACCCCTGCTCGAAGAACTGCTCCAACTCGGCCTCCCTCTGCGGCGTGATCTCGACCTCCCACATGCGCCAGAGGCGGGGACGGGAGAGGTTCGGCAGGAGACTGTACTGCTCGAAGAACATCCAGCGCAGGACTTGAGCTCGCTCCAGCTTCTCTTCGGGGAGGTAGGGCGTGCCCTCCGCGAGATAGAACAGTATCGCGCCGGACTCCGGGAGCATTGTTCCGTCTTCGAGTTCCAGGACCGGTACCCTGCCGTCCGGGTTGACGTTCTCCAAGAATTTCGGGGCGTGTGTCTCGCCGCCCTTGGTATCGTAGTTGATTATCTCGTACCTAGTGCCCAGAAGGCCCAGGAGCAGCCGCACCTTGTAGCTATTCCCCGACCTTGGGGCGGAATGCAGTCGCATCGCGCCTCCCGCCTCGCTCCATAGTGTATGGCCGATGAACCTTTCTCATCCTATTCGGCCCAGCCCTCATTCGCAAGACTTCGCGCCACCTACTAGACAGAAGGTTGCCCTCGACGAGTAACTAGAGATTCCCTAACTAAGACAGTGCTCTACCTGCTTATGCCCGGACGCTTACCGTATAGGTCCTGGGCGGGGGCAGAAAGCCAGGATACTCAGATTCAGACGACCGTAACATCTACGGTGTGGTAGCCAGTAGCGCCAGAGGGATGGGGCGGGGTTTTCTTAGCGGTCTGGGTTTCTCCCTCGCCGTCAGTGGCGCGCACCTTGAGGGTGTAGTTGCCAGGCTTCGCATCCCAGTTATAGACATACTGGCGCCAAGTGTCCGCGGCAAGTTGGTCGGCAAGCTTCGCCTCGTTCCAGGTCTCGCCGTTGTCGGTCGAGACCTCAACACGCTCTATCCCGCGGTGAGGAGCCCAAGCGACGCCGCCTACCGGCACGCTGCCAGCGGATACCCTGTCTCCGTCTTTTACGGTGTCGATACGGGACTGGGTCTTGATAGGGCCTTCCTTCGACCACGTTCTCTGGATCCAGTAAGCGTCAAAGTCCCAGTTTGTAAGCTCTATCTCTGTGAGCCACTTGGTAGCCGAGACGTAGCCGTATAGCCCGGGCACCACCAGCCTCACCGGGTAGCCGTGCTTTGTGGGCAGCTGATCACCGTTCAGGCCAAAGGCGACCAGTGCCTCCCGCCCGTCGAGCGCAAGATCCGTCTTGAAACCCGACGTCCAACCGTCGACGCTGCGGCCCACAAGCTGCTCTGAGGCGCTACCGATCTTCTCGCGGCTGACGCCAGCCTCCGCGAGCACGTCAGAGAGCAGTACCCCGGTCCATCGGCCGTTCGAGACGAGACTACCCCCAACCTCGTTAGAGACGCACGACAGCGTGATGTCCGCTTCGCGTGTGGGCATCGCGAGCAGGTCTTTGTAGCCAAGTTCTATCGGGTTGTCGACCGCTCCCTTAACCTTCAGCGACCAGTCGTCGACGTTTATCCGAGGTGAGGAGAGGTTTGTATCTATAAGGTAGAAATCCTTCGCCGGCGTGATGAGGGGCAGCATGCCAGGCGCGTCTATCGAGGCCTCGGCAGGAGGTGGTGGGAGGGTCTGATGAGTTGCTGCTCCGGAAGTCGCGGGCTCTGGGAGCTGTATAGGAGCGGGGTTGGATGCCCGCTGTTCACCTACTGCACCACTCAATGCGCGCCCCATGCCTGCGGCGGCGACGCCCACCAGCGCTGCGCCACCGCTGAGCACGAGGAATTTACGGCGATTGACTGCAATTCCACCGGCCGAGTGCGCTTCTCTAGACCTGACGCCTTGAGAGGGCGTTCCGTTAGTGTCCGATTCCGTAGACGCAGGCCACGATACGAATCGAAAGGTTAGAAGTCCAGAGGCACGCAGTAGCAAACCGCTAACGATGCTGCCGAGGCTCAGTGCCCCTACCACAGTAAGTACTGTAGCGATGGGAGCGGTGGACGGTTCGGCAAACGAGGCGATGATGGCGATCGCTGCCAGGATCCCCACGCCGATGAAGGCCATAACCCAAGCCCTAAGGCTGAGGTATGCCAAATAACCGGCGATCAGGAGCGTCGCGGCTACCACGAACGTTATTAGGATAGGGGTATCTGCCTCACCGAGGGTTTCGATAGCCTTCGTAGCGAAGCCCCCAGGTGTCAGCCGTATGATCTGCTGGACGATCGCCAGGAGCACCGACGGAACAGGCTGGTAGAAGCCGTGGACTAGCTCCGTGAGGCCGAACGCAACCACCATCCCCACGATGCCCGCAACAAAAGCTCTAATCTTAAGGTTTATACGCGCGCCTTCTCCCTCAGCGGACGTTTTGGTCTTGAGGTCCATAGGTTCACCCACTCTCGGAGGTTATATATGTCCGGCTATGAGGATCGTAGAGCGTGGCGAAGGCCTCAGAGCTTCGGTCCTCTGCCACAGAGGTTAGCAGGTCCTCATCTGCCATGTGCAGGTACTGCTGTCGGCTGGCCACAACTTTATTTTACGGCACCTGCCGTGCACTAGGTTAGTCCAACCACACTGCCTCCATGTGTATACAGACCACCTCCAAGCAAACGACGAGGGGTATCTGGCCCACGAAACGGCCCGGTTGAGGCTTGGGGACGGGCACCGAGGCATCTTCTGCTCCCTCACCTTAGACGATATAGGGATCCTTACTTTGCCCGCCGTTGTGACCCTTACGCTACCGAACAGATGGTGGCATCAACTGAAGCCCGGCCCATCCCAAGAAGAGTGTATGCCCAGAAGTAGGTGGCTGCCCCGTTGCGTGTACGCATCGTCTGGACCTCTAGTTCCGGCGGTTTTGGGAGATCCCTAACAAACTAGAGAGCCCGGCGGTAGGAACGTCTAGGGGGACCTCCGCCGGGCTTCGACGTGCATCGCCGGGGGGTCACGAGAAGTGTGCAGGCTGGGTGTAGAACCGCCCCGGCAGGGAAATTGCTTAGTGTACTTGTCTTCTTCGCCTAAAGGTGGCGTAGCCCACGACCGCAGAGCCCACCAGCAGGGCGGCAGCGGCGGGCAGGGCTACCGCTGCTACACCTTATTCAATGCATTGACTGAATCACCTTCACGTGGTGTCGCCGAAGGACGCCACTTCGAAGCAACATCGAGGTCTATCACCACGATCACAGTGCTCATGCACCGGTATACCCGTCAACTCGCTGAGCAGCGTCTCTATCATGCGGCACACCTCTGGATGATCTCGCACCATGGTGTACAGGGGGCAGCTGTAGCTGCGGATGATGAAGCCGGTGTTGTGCTCTTCGAGCTCCGCGAAGCCACCCAGCTCGTTGAGCGTAGCAACGGCCTCCTCTAGCCGTGCGCGTGCGCTATCAGCTGCCGCGACTCGCTCTCCTGCCATGCGACGCCCCACCCTCCGTAGCAGCGCTTCTGATTGCTCGTACCCTACCTGCTCATTCAGAACGTCTAACAGCTGGTGGAGCACCGGTCCGTATGCCTTAGAAAATAGATTTTCGGCCGCCGGTGTCAGCTCGTATAGATAAGCAGGCTTGCCGCTGCCCTGATGCACCACACCTCGTTGTTGCACGATCCGGTCGCGTTCGAGGACAGCGAGATGCGCACACGCCGTTGTACGTCAGGCCTAAAGTTTTGGCTAGCTCCTCGACGGTGTGAGTGGAGCGGCGTAGCAGCATGACGAGTTGTCCGCGCGTGCTCGTAAAAAACCTATGATCCCACGGTGTCACCAATACAGCACCCCATTTGACGTTTTCACTTTAGCAAAGAAAGCGCTGCGCAAACCATTAACCCATCGCTAGTTGGGTCCAAGCTCCTAACTAGAAGAGCCCACTTTACATAGTAAATGAATTAAAAACTTGATTTATTGTAAGGTACAGGATATCGTAGCGTACAAAGAGCAGGCGCTTACTACCTACGGTAAGAGCTCGAAAGAGGAGGAGAGACATGGAAAGTAGAGCCAAGCTATTCGGGCACCCTGTACACCCCATGCTTATCCCGTTCCCACTGGGGCTGCTTGTAACATCGTTCATCTTCGACATCATCTACCTGATTACAGATAGCGATGCATTTTCGGTAGCCGCTTTCTGGATGATCGCTGCCGGCGTGATAGGTGGCTTAGCTGCCGCAGTGTTCGGCGTCATCGATTTTTCGGGCGTGCCAGACGATACCCGCGCTCACTCGATAGGTGTGTGGCACGCCGTATTAAGTGTGAGCATGGTGATACTGTTTGCTATAAGCTGGCTGCTGCGGCTGGGCGAGCCCGCAGAGCCAGGCCTCATCCCAATCATTTTCTCCTTAGTCGGCGCAGCCCTAGCAGGGCTAACAGGCTGGTTCGGTGGAGAGCTCGTCGATCGGTTAGGAGTAGGGGTACACGAAGGTGCACACTTAAACGCTCCGAGTTCGCTCTCGGGGCAGTCGGCGAGTGAAACCTTATCCGATAGGCAGGTCCAGGGGCAGTGAAAGAGCCCTTAGTCATCCCGAAGGCTGGATGACTAGGCAAGGATAACTTCTGAAGCAGAGGAAATCATCAAAGGGAAGAGCATAAAGAGGAAGCGCATCAATCCCAAGACAGGCACCAGGAGAGGACCTTATTGGTACTTTAAGTATTGCGAAGACGGGCGTAAGACCGCGCGCGTACGTGAGCAAGGATCTGGAGAGCTGGCTAGAGCGGAAAGAGAAGTGATGAGGCTATCATTCGATCTCGGTCTGGTTGGCATTACCAAGCAGGCGTTGGAGGCGAATAAGAACATCTTAACGACTTTGTTTGGCTTGGGTTGCGAGTCCGCTAATACTAGGAAGCCCCCTTAGCGTTACAAGTAGGGAGCTTACAGCGTTTGCGCGAAAACGTGGTTTTTTCATATGCCACCCTTACAGACGAAAGGAGAAAAAGTGTCCTTAGCACAACGTTTCGCCCAGGTATTCGGGGCGGTCTATCTGCTAGTAGGGATTCTGGGCTTCATCCCACCGCTCTTGAGCCCCGCTCCGGGGTGGGGACCCTTCGGAGGGTTCTTACTCACTCTGTTCGCCGTCAACTGGCTACACAGCTTAGCGCACGTCGCGATCGGGGCAGGTGGGCTGGCAACCTTCCGTAACCCACTTGCAGCTAGTACCTACGCGCTGGTGGTCGGAATCGCCTACGCGCTGCTGTTCGTACTGGGGCTATTCGGAGGACCTGTGGGACCGCTGGACGGGCTTCTACCCCTCAACGGGCTCGACAATATCCTGCACCTGCTGACGGCAGTTATTGCTTTGGTGGCCTACTTCGCCTCGCGGAGAGAGCTGGCTACCAGTCCCCGCATTTAGCTTGCCAGCTGCTTAACGGCGTAAAGGCGAATTAACCGAAGCAATAATGAAGAGGGTCACGGTGTAAAAGCCTTGGCCCTTTTCTTGTACGCTAAAGGGTCCCGAGAAGGTCTTAGAGATGGCTACTACCAAACGAGATTTGAGGCATCCACTTGCCAGAGTGACATAAAATACCGCCAAGGCTAAGGCATGTGACACCAAGCGTTCCACAGGGGAGGATAGCGAAAAGGAGGTGCAGCGCATTGAGACGCATCTTTTCGGTTCTTACGCTGATCACCATCCTACCTTTGACGCTTCTCACGGTCGCCTCTTGTTCTGCGGACAACGATGATATGGCTACCACGCCAGATGCCAGTGAAGGTAGCGCTACCACCGCAGAAAGTATTTCATCAGAGAGCAAATCGCTAGCTGTAATCCCTCCCGAATCTTCCCCGGATCCGGCCTTCGATCCGCTCTTGAGCACCTTGCGGCAGATGACCACGGCTCGCATTATGCTCCCTGCGACCCTGCCACCCCAGCTGAAGAGCGTGGTAATCGGCAATGAGCCTAATAACGAAGGCAGCCCGTACACAACCAGTGGTGACATGTACACGATCCTATTCCTAAATCCTAACGCGTCTCCACCTACGGGTTCCACCCAGATAGTCCAGCCGTACGTCCACTACAAGGTGGCGGGAACGCTAACCGCCGTACCGGTTAGCGTTCCTCCCCAACCGGATCCAAGCAGCTTCAGTGCAGGTGGTGCCACGGTTCAACGACTCGAGAACGTCTCTCTTCCCGATGGCACCGCTGCTAATTTGGAGCGAGTCGTGCCCCCGGAGGGGGCGAATTACGTCCCCTTCGTCCTGGGCATGTTCGAAGAAGAAGGCGAGAGGTACACGCTCAGCATCGAGGTAGATACACCGGAGGGAGAGTTGGCTCGTCAGGCACTCTCGACGATGGTGAGGGTGCCTAGGCCATAGGCAAGGCCTCTGCTCACCAAGAAGGACTCTTCTCGGAAACGGAGAAGCCCAATGCACAAAAAGAAAGCCGGGGGTCCTTAGCGAAGGAGACTGCTTATCCGCTTATCCTTAAGGGCACCATCAGCTACTTGTCGTAGCTTGGCAATCGTTTCTTTATCTGAAGCAACACCAAAGGATAAGCCATAAGTACAGCTCCACCTACAGCCGAAACAGCACCTACGCCTAAGGTCAGGGCCCTATCCACATACGCTGCATAGTAAGACCAGATCCCTATCGGCAAGAAAAGGAGGACCGCAGTAATCACACCTGGCGAAAAGCGGCGCTGAAGCAAAGTCGGTCCTACGTGAAATACCAGGCCATTCACCAACGCTAATGCAGGAAACATCAAACTTACTTCCGGTAGTTTCCAGCCGACCATCGCTGTGCAAATACCAGCGACCACTACTATAGCGTTGGTGGTATAAAAATCTGCCCACCCGAGATCAAAGTTGAAGGTAGCCCGGGCCCACCCCAGCCAATCCAACATCCTCTCTTCGAGGATATGTAAGGCGTAGGCGTATAGCATTAGCCACAAAACGAATTCGTGCGCACCTGCCTCCATGAGAACGCTCTCCGTCGTATTATTGCCCCAGCACTACAAAAAGTGCACCCTACTTTTTGTAGGTAGGCTAGCACATCCCAAGGGAGCTCTAGACATTGAGCTGAAGAATTTGCACCTGCTCTAAGGGGTAGGGTGCCTTTCAGATGACTATGACCTCTCAGCAGAAGACACCATAGAGGGTGGGTGCTCGTTTTCGTGGATCAACTGTTGTACGAGTGCCGAGTCCAAGTAAGCCCTGACCTCCACGATGATTCCGTTCGAGAAGCGAGCTATCCAGCAGTACCTGTTGTCGAAGGGCTTTCCATTCGACGCTGTGGAAAGCGACTCCAGTTCCACCGCCGTGGTGTCGCCATCCACCAGTAGGTTGGTAACGCGCAAGACTACACCCTCCTTGAGGAGCTTGTTCAGCCTACCGAAGGTGTGTGCGAGGAAGTCAGCCTTCGTATGGTAGGTGCCAGCCAGAGGATGGGTACTCGTCACGGTCCAGTTGACGTCCTCCGCCACGTGGTCGAAGAAAGTATCGGTTCTTTCGTTCTCCAGGTTGGCGAAGAGACTTCTAACATAGCTGGCTTGGATCGTCATTCTGCTCCCCTTTTGGGGGATGTCCAGGTTTTAATCAACCATAGCACGTCTTCTCCCCACCTAGAAGAACAGGCGAATAGCGAGGCGGTCGAGAAGAGAGGACTAGGCTTCATCCTTGGGCTTCATTTCGGAGCCCAAGGATGAAGCGTCTGTCATATTTGTCGCAGCCGTTGAATGCCCTCACCGCGGGCTTATCAGCCTTCTGAAGGCTCCGTGTTTATCGAGCCTGTCAACGATAAACGCGGCAAGCCAACCAACAAATAGCCCTAACAGTGCCCCGCCCAGCACGTCGCCGGGGTAGTGCACGCCCACGTAGATGCGCGAGTAGGAGATGACGGCCGCAAGGGCCAGGAAGCCCCAACCCCAAAGTGGCACCCGACCGAGCAAACGCTGGACTGCGAGCGACGCCCCACTAGAGGCAGCGAAAGCGTATGTCACATTGACGGAGGGGAAGGAGTATGAACTCGGTGGGCTAATCAGCAGGCGCACGTCCGACAGCGAGAGGAAAGGCCTGGGCTGCATTATGAGGTTTTTCAGCACTTCAGAGGAGATTAATCCCGCCACCAAGGCGACCAACCCTGCCAGCGCGGCCCAACGACCGGTTCTGCCTCCGAGTGCCGCAAGCACCGCTAGTAACACTATCCACACCAACCCGTAGTCGTTGATAAAACTCAAAAAGGTCATGCAAAGATCCAGCATGGGGTTGATCCAGATGCCGTTTATGAGGTGGAACAAGAAGTAGTTTACGTCGGCCATCCCCTGAACAACCTCCTAAAGAACTCCTTGTCCTGCTTGGCCTCTGTGTGTAGGTTAGTTGCCCCTGTACCACAACGCTACCACAGCCCCGTGTTGCTCCAGGTCCCTCCTCGTCCTCCTGTGTCGAACTGTGTCCCTGAATGGGGCTACTACCTACGAACAGAAGCTCGCAAATTCGAGTTCTACAGAGTGCGCTCTGGGTGTAGCGACCTTGGGCTAACCGTGCAAATCAGTACACCAACCCAGACGAACAACGGCGAATGCCTACGATGACTCGCAAGAGATAACATGCTTATTTGCAGGTATTTTGCAACCTCTAGAAACCCCTAGCAAACCGTCATGCTGCCTTTATACGGCAGAGGTCGCTGGTTTGATCCCAGCATCCGCCACTCTAAAAACTTCTCGTTTTGCAGGTAAAACGTAGATATAAGAACAGGGCCAGGCTGTCAGCGTCCTCAGACCAGGTCTCGAAGGTGGCACTACGGTCCTCTATACCTTCGTCACAGATGCGAGTGATTTCGGCGTCCTCTACGTGAGCGGCGTGGGCCTTATCCGCACGCTACCGACCTCCATTGGTGTCCAGTTCGGAACGTAGCGGCGATACGAGGCGTTGGGCCATGAACATGGCGATCGCCGCCAACGCCGAGCCGGACACCAACGTCCACAGCACAGGCACGTAGCCGCCCAGAGCAGTTGACATCGCACCTGCACCCACTGGCGCGAGCGTCCGAGCTCCAGTTACGAACATCCCTACTACCCCGCCTATGCTACCGTAATGTGCGGGTCCGTAGAAGTCTGCGACCGCCGAGGCCCGAGCGAGCGTCACAGCTCCGGACGCCGCCCCGAAAGGCAAGACGAACATCAGCACTCCAAGCGGGCTCGGCCAGGCGATCAGGACGACGAGGGCGGCGGCCTGCAGCGCGAAGATCCCCGCTGTTACCGCGTCGCGCGGCAGGCGGCCTTCGAGAAAGGTCACGACCACCCTGCCAAAGACCTGCGACACTCCTATGAGGCCTGTTAACGTCGCGGCAGAACCGAGCCTGTAATCCTTTTCAGCGAGGTAGGGGATCAGATGCACGTACATCGCTGCTTGGGACAGGGTCCCCAAGAATAGAGCCGCCACAAGCAGCCAGAAGGCCGGGCCTCGAAGCGCCGCGCCAAGCGGCACGCTCCTACTACGTTCCGTACGGAGTTCGTTTGGCATGCGGTCCGTCTCTTCTTGAGGCGAGCGCGTAGGCTCGATCCCGTCGGGAAGGAGGCCGAGGTCCTCAGGCCTGCGACGCAAAACGAGCGCGTGGGGCAAGACCGTGAGGATGGCCAGGACTGCTGTTAGGGTGAGAAGCGCCCCGCGCCACCCCTGAGTCTCGACCAGCCAAGCGGATAAAGGGAGGAAGATCGTGCTTGCCAGACCACCGGCCAAGGTCACCAACAACAACGCCCGAGCGCGGCTGCGCTCGAACCACTTCGCAAGGGCCGCGAAGGCGGGCTCGTAAAGGGTTGCCGCCATCGCGAGGCCGATGCCGACCCAGACAAGATAATAAACCAGAAGATCCTCGACGGCGGCCCATCCGAGAAGGAGCACGGCTCCCGCCATCGAGCCGAGTGTCATAAGCCCGCGGGGACCATGCCGGTCCAGCCAGCGTCCCGCCAGGGGCGCAGCCAACGCCGAGACTAGCAACCCTAGTGAGTAAGCTCCCGTTACAGCCGTACGGGACCAGCCCAGCTCCTCCTGCATCGGGACCAGGAATACAGCGAAGGCGTAGTAGAGGACTCCCCACGAGGTAGTCTCGGTGACAGCGAGAGTCCCAGCGATCACCCAGCCATAGTAGACACCGCGCCGCCGCGGCGAGCTGCTTTTACCAGGTTCACTAATCTTCGGGTTCACGTCCCGCCTGGTC
>DASQSI010000346.1:0-7780 GCA_035642415.1 Rubrobacteraceae bacterium | reverse complement strand
GAGGCGTTGCGCGAGGAGTTGCGGCGCGACATAGCGCTATGCGAGAGGCGCATCGAAGAGTTGGGCAACCAGACCGCTTGACACGAGAGCCTGGAGAGGCGAGATAGCTAGTTTTCCGGCAACCCGTTCACGTCGAGGCGGTCCAGAACGCGCATGAGCGCCGGGCTGACGTGTGTGGAGCGCAGCACCCGGGCAGGCGCCTCGTGGCTGGTGAGACGGAACAGGTGGTCGCGCTCGTCGAGGGTGAGGCGGAGCCCGCGGGCGAGGGCGGCGACCATCTGCTCGGACGGCTGCGGACCACGCCGTTGTTCCAGGCGGGCGTAGTAGTCGGTGGACATGGCCGAAAGGCCAGCGACTTCCTCCCGCCTGAGGCCCGCGACGCGCCTGCGCAGCCCCTTCGCCAGCCCCACGTCCTCCGGCTGTAGGGACTCGCGCCGTCGGCGCAGGAAGTTTGCCAGCTCGATTCGATCCATCTCGCTATTGTAGGTGTCCTCCAGCCTACCAACCAGGGATCGCCGGTCCCTGGATAGGGAGTCCTCTCCCGCTTTCCGCTTTCCGGCTTTATAGTCTGCGCCAGAGAAACTACGCAGGCAACGAGAAGGGAAACGCTCATGGCAACGGACAAACTCCCTGGCGGGACGTTCGCGATGGCCGACGATCTGACCGTCACCCGGATGGGCTACGGCGCGATGCAGCTCGCCGGTCCCGGCGTCTTCGGGCCGCCGAAAGACCGTGACGCGGCGATCTCGGTGCTGCGCGAGGCCGTCGAGCTTGGCATCACCCACATAGACACCGCCGACTTCTACGGACCGCGCGTCGCCAATGAGCTCATACGCGAGGCACTCGCACCGTACCCGGACGGGTTGCATATCGTGACCAAGGTTGGGGCGGAGCGGGACTCCGAGGGCGGCTGGCGCCTGGCACGCTCGCCCGAGCAACTGCGCACACAGGTCCACAGCAACCTCGAAAACCTTGGCCTGGAGGCGCTCGACGTCGTCAACCTGCGCGTGGGGGGATTAGAGAGTCCCGAGCCGGGCTCCATTGCAGAGCCGTTCGAAGCGCTCGCGCAGATGCAGGAGGAGGGACTGATCAGGCACCTCGGCATAAGCACCGTCAACGCCGAGCAGGTCGCCGAGGCTCAGTCCATCGCCCCGGTCGTGTGCGTGCAGAACCTCTACAACATCGCCAACCGCGACGACGACGCCCTGATCGACTCCCTGAACGAGCAGGGCGTCGCCTACGTGCCCTACTTCCCACTCGGCGGCTTCTCTCCGCTGCAGTCGGAGGCCCTCGACTCGGTCGCCCACCGTCTCGAATCGACGCCGATGGCCGTCGCGCTGGCGTGGCTACTCGGGCGCTCCCCGAACGTCCTGCTCATCCCCGGCACCTCGTCGGTGGCGCACCTGCGGGAAAACGTCGTCGGCGCCGGGCTGGAGCTTCCCGAGGACGCGCTGGCCGAGCTGGACGGCATCGCCGCGTGATGCCTGCGGCAACCACCCGAGCAGGTGCAGGTCCGGGATGCACCACATCCGGTCCGCACCCATTCGCGTTGGAGGTTTCATGATCGTCATTACCGCTCCTACCGGTCTGATCGGCCACCAGGTCCTCGACAACGTCCTCGACGGCGGGGAGGCCATCCGCGTGATCGTGCGCGACCCCGCCAAACTCCCCTCGCACGTGCGCGAGCGCGTCGAGGGATCGCACGGCGACCGGGACGCGGTCGACCGGGCGTTCGACGGCGCCGACTCGGTCTTCTGGCTGGTGCCCCCGGACCCCAACGCCGAGAGCGTGGAGGCCGCCTACGTGGGCTTCAGCCGGCCCGCCGCCGAGGTAGGAAGCTTGGAGTTTCCAGACACAAACGGGGTCCAGCGCATAGTGGGGAATACCGAAATCACCCTCAAGCAACTTGAGGAAATGGTTGATGATTGTGTTAATTAGCAGAGCCTTCGCGTCCGGCGAGAACGAAACGGCTTTTGGTAGAGGGTCGCAGTGATCATCCATCTCTAGGGATAGCTCGCGGAGGTTGTTGTATACGACGCGGTAACACTCCCAGAGCCCGCACGACCACTATGACTAGTATGACGATCGCTATGAGGATCGTTAGGAAAAACCCACCAGCATCAACCGGCTCATTGCGACGCGCTCTTCTTTTTCTTCTTCTACTCACGCTCGGCGGTTTGCGTCCCCATCGCGTAGGTACCCCTTCCTATCGTTGGAAGCGCATCATACCAGCAGATACCATAGGTCCGGTCCGATACGGTAGGGGTTGTCGGCAGAAAAGAAGTCGTGCCAGTCGCCCATTTTCTGTGTGCTCCTTCCGGCTCTGTAGTAGTAGCCAAGGAAGTGTAAGCATGCCGAGCATGACTTGTGAACTGCTAACGTCAGTACACCATTTGTACACCAATGCACCTAAGTACAAGGGAGTTCACACAAGTACTCCTAGTATACAAACCGCTTACTTACGCGGTATATGTACTCAAGCGAACGCCCCCGTACGCACCTTTTACAATACAACGTTACGGAAGGGCCACCCTATCGCCAACGGGTCGAGAGGCGGCTTGGGTCAAGATGAACCTCGTTGCACGAGGCGGAGGGAAGGGCATTTTACCCTGTCCTCGCTCGCTCGAAGCGTACCCTCTCTCGCACCGTCGGCCAGCAGGGCGCAAAGGCACTCGCAGGTACGTTCTAGAGCACTCTACGAACAGGTGAACGTTCTTCGCTTCTTCCCATAAAGAGATTGAAGCCTAGCCAAACTACGGCTACGTCAAAGACGATGCTGGCAGCCACAGCCAAGTAGCCCAAGACGCCCCTGAGCTGGCCTAGCAACAGAGCGAGGAATACTGCGGAGAGTAGCGCGCCAACGACGAGCAAGATGGCCGCCGCCCGTGGGTATACCCTCGCTTGCAAACAAGCTATCCCAAACAAAGCCCAGCCCAACTCCGCCAGCAGATTGGCCCAAACGTTACCGGCAAGTGTATATGCCGTACAAAAAAAGGCTAACAAGAAGCCGATCAAGCCAGCGATGCCAAGCTCCTCTGAGCGGCGGAAATATAGCCCGACCAGCCCGAACAACAATACTGCCCCGGCTATCTGTCCTACGACAGCGCTAGCGACTACCGTAGAAGGGTCTCGCCCAGCGAGCAAGACAAACAGGTTGATGAGGCTATCGACCAAGAACAGTAGCCCGGCTACGACAGCGGCTAGTCCACCCCAGCGGATGAGAGTTGAAGAAGGCATAAGAAGATTCCTCCCTGTTTGCCTGAGGACCTTTCGTGAAACACCTCTCTTGCCTTACCCACTTTGCTAGGCCTTTTACACTAACGAAGCAAGGTCCCGGGCACTTGAAGCAGCAGCGAAGAAGGTAAACCCGTCTCTACAGGCTCGACCTACACACTACTAGAAGAGCGTCGGGCGTACGTGCAGGAAAAAGAGAGGGCCGGAGGCTACGTATGGGCCAAGGAGGGGGAGGAGGTCAACTGGGAGAAGATTAGGAAGCTCCTGCCTGAGCTGGGCTTCAAGGTGCTGCCGAGGAGAGGTGAGTGGTGGAGTGGACGGTCTCGCGGACAGACCAGAACCGCAGGATGAGCAAGGATAACGAACAACGTCTGCTCGGGACAAACGAGGCGTTCATCTACCCGGCAATGACGCGCCTGATAGTGAGGGGATTGGCCCGCTCGTGAGATTTTTCGGCCGGTCTCTAGTTGGTGGTTTCTCCGTATCTGAAGGAACGGCCCCAGTTCACGATTCTTCTCTCAAAGAACATCCACGAGATCGACGTCACCGCTAGCGTGATCACCAGCGCACCAAAGGCGACAACGAGAGTGGACCACCACGTCTCGGGTACTTGTAACTGTCCAAGGATCAGCCAACGAAAAGACATACCAATAGGCATGTGCAACAGATACACCCCAAAGGTGATGGCCGCAAGTGCCCCGAGAGGACGAATTCTCGTCACCCATGTCACCAAACCCTGTTTCTCCGTAATGGCTATCAATAAGATGCAGCTGTACAGCAGGGCAAGCCAAGTGTAGCCATACGAGGGAGCAAAGAAAGGTTGGTGTGGCGTTGGAGTTTGGGGTCTAGATAACACCATCAGTACGACGCCCGCTACTAGGACCGTAAGCACCCCGTAGAGGGCCCTCGTGTGCGTACGCAGGAGATTTAAGCACCTCTCGTTTCTTATCGCGTACGCGCACAACACCCCCATAAGTAGCGAGTCTGCCCTACATGGCATCAGTACGTAGAGGGCGAAGTCACCGTGAGGGTGAAAATCAAACAGGATCGTACGCCATAGCGGTGCGGCCAGGATTAGACCCGTCAGGAGGTATGGAAGCCTCTCCCTGGAGACGAACCGGACGAGGAATGGCAGGATCAGGTAGAACTGCTCCACTACCGCCAGCGACCAAGCGTGGGCGAGCCAAGGGGTTCCCCACGCACCTTGCTCGACCATCGCGAAGTTCTGGGTGAACGTAAAATATGACCATAGGGGTATCGGATCTGCCAGTAAGAACCTGATCGAATCCCCGAACAGCCACCACCCGAGCGTGAAGGGGGCGGCGAGAAGTAAGATGAGGAGCAAGAATAGGCTAAGAAAATATAGGGGGAAGATCCGGCAAACACGCCGGGCGTAGAAGGCCTTGAAGTAATTAGGAGCTTCTTTCTTGTCTAGCAGCGTCCCCCCGAGCAGGAACCCCGAGAGCACGAAAAACATATCCACCCCCACCCCACCCAGGAACGGCGCGAGATTGTAGTGGTACGCTACCACTATGAGGATAGCGATGCCCCTCAAGCTGTCCAGCTCTAGGTAATGACGAGGGCGGGAACCTGTAATCTTCTTCTGGATCGGTGAGGGCATTGTAAGCCAATAGCGGCTAAGTGAACCTATACCCTATATTCCGTAAGCCGAGTTTTGAAGAGATAGCCTCTTAATGCACTCAACCCGCGTCCATCGCTCCTTCGCCTCTGTCTGTCTTGCTGCTCTTCCTACCCATGTACTTTTTTTCTCCTTCTTTGACTCACGAAGAGGAAGCCTAGCGCACCTTTATAAGAAGACAATAAGATTTTTAGCAACCCCTATAGACCCGCCCCGCTAGTGTAGGGGTTGTCGGCAGAAAAGAAGGTGTGGTTTGCAAAGCATCACAGGTGTTCCTATGTATGCCCGTACAGTACTAAAGTAGGGTTAACTACGGCTTGCGCTCTTCGGCCTGTGCCCCCCTAACTAGAGTCCCTCGCGTATTATGCAGAACGTTGGTCTGGCAACATTAACTCTCGAGCAGAGGTTGCAATTAGCTATAGATAGAGCGTAAACGCCTTTAGGGTGAGCGACGTATACCTTGTTTCGCCCACCCGGTCGTGTACCGTTCTTCTACAGGGGCCGGACCTCGGCGGGCATCTGGTACACGTTCTCCCCTTCCGGCCCCTGTAGTTAGCTAACTATAGGGGGCACAGGCCGAAGAGCGCAAGCCGTAGACAGTCCCACTTTAGTCCCATTTATATACATAGGCTCTATATACCTATGTCCTCACCAGCGCACCTCAGGAGATGGAAAAGAAGCGTGCGGGCTGGATTGCGTGTCATAGGTGTAATCGGTGGTGGCAGCCCGCTAACAATAGCGAGGGAACACTTTAGAAGAGTCCAACCGGGTGTCCTCTGATCCAAATGGGGACTATTTCTCTAAGAAATCTTGCGCCCGCTGTACGTAGGGTTCTGCCCGGTTACTTGCCATGACCTGCTCGCTGCCCGTTTGTAACGCCGCCGTAGAGCCATGGGCTGCTTAGGATAACGGCTTCTTGGAAATCGATGACCCCGAAGTGCAAAAGAGCCAGGAACCTGGGTGCCCTAGATAGCTGTGCCACCTGGTCTAGTTTTGTGTCTCGAACATACTCCCCAGAGAACTGCTCATCACCTGCGGGGCCGCGAAACACTTCTCGGAGCTCCGGGCGGCCGGTACAAAATCCTAGGACCTCATCCGCACGCTTCCCATACGGGCTTCCCGGCGTTAGGAGTGATCGGACCCGGGTTCGAACTGGGGACACTATGATTTTAGATCTCGGCTCGGGTCTATTAGCCTTCTTCTGCTCGACTAGGTTCTTGGCCTTCATCAACCTTGAGAAAGAGCGTTTGGCGCGGGGTAGGGGCTGGGAAAGATGAAGCTCTACTACCCCAAAGGCCACCAAACGTTTTGAGCTAGGAGGAGACACTACGATGAGGATCACCGCCGCTGTGGTGCACGAGCAAGAACAGCCCTTCTCAGTTGAGGAGTTCGAGTTGGAGGAGCCCCGGGCGGGCGAGGTGTTGGTGCGCCTCGTCGGCACGGGCGTCTGCCACACAGATCTCATCGCGCGGGACCAGTGGTACCCAGTGCCACTGCCCGTGGTGCTCGGGCACGAAGGCTCGGGGGTTGTGGAAAGGGTCGGCGAGGGCGTCACCAAAGTGGAAGAGGGGGACCACGTCGTGCTGACCTTCAACTCCTGCGGGCAATGCCCCAGCTGTAAGCGTGGCAAACCAGCGTATTGCCTTAATTTCTTCGAGCTAAACTTCGGCGGCACACGTCTTGACGGCACGACGGGCATAAGCAAGGATGGCGAAGCCGTGCACAGCCACTTCTTCGGCCAGTCCTCTTTCGCCAGCTACGGGCTAGCAAGTGAAAGAAGCGTGGTCAAAGTCCCCGAAGGTGCGCCGCTCGAGCTGCTGGGGCCTTTGGGCTGCGGGGTACAGACCGGAGCGGGTGCGGTGCTGAACGTTTTGCATCCCGACGCTGGCACAGCCATAGCTGTTTTCGGCACGGGCGCTGTCGGGACGAGCGCGATCATGGCAGCGAGGGCCGCTGGGTGCACCACCATCATAGGCATAGACGTGGAGGAGAACCCTCTGGAGCTGACGCGTGAGCTGGGAGCGACTCACACGATCAATAGCAGCGAAACAGATGCGGGCGAGGAAATCGCAAACATCACCGGCGGCGGCGTAGACTACGCTATCGAAACGACCGCGGCACCCGACGTGGCCCGTCATGCTGTCGACGCTTTGGCACCGCTAGGGGTGTGCGGGCTGGTGGGTGCTGCGCCGTTGGGCACCGAGTTCAGCTTGGACATGAACGATGTTCTCATCCCTGGAAAAACCGTCTGCGGCATAGTCGAAGGCGATAGTATCCCGGACTTCTTCATCCCCCGCCTGATCGAACTCTACAACCAGGGACGTTTCCCTTTCGATCGCCTTATCGAGTTCTATGACCTCCAAGATATTAACCGTGCAACCGAGGACTCTGAACAAGGAAGGGTGCTGAAGCCCGTGCTGCGCATGCCATAACAGGACATGCTCGGAGCAATTTTACGAAGAGCGCACTGGTTTGCTTGGATCGTCTAAGCTGCCCGCAGCCCGGCTGAGACGCTGCCTTGTAGTTTGCTTGATCCCCAAAAGTTCATCGAGCCGCTGACCAGAGCAGGGCTCTCTTTATCTTTCCCTCCCGCCCTGTTTGTTCCGATAAGCGCTTATCAAGATAGTAATGCTCTGCATCCAGCTTTGGCTTGTATAAGATCTAAAAATACCTTCTCTCTATGCAGCATTTATTTCAAGCCTCAAACGAGAGTCAACCGCTTCACCATGATATAGTCTTTTTACCAACTTCTTCTTCGGGGCCAGGCTCTAGAGAACGCAGGGGCCTCCGGCCCCTTTGCAATGAGAAAGCTCCTAACGTTGTAGGAGCTTAGGCTGCCTAGTAGTAGAGTCCTATCAAAAACTCAGCCGCTCTCTCAGGGTATAAAAAGAGGGCCAGGGTGTAAAA
>DASQSI010000345.1:0-6223 GCA_035642415.1 Rubrobacteraceae bacterium | reverse complement strand
AACCAGGGCTTCTTCATAGATGAGGACGATCTGGATGACTGCGACTTTGTTCCGGGCTGGGGATGGATGTGCGACTGAGTATTGTCCGGATCTATATGGAGAGGCTCGGGCAGGGATGCTTGCTCGTTCTCTCATCGCCCTCTAATGAGGGTGCTCTAGGATATGAGGCCACAAGGGATGCGTGGCGGAGGATAAGCAGGCCTCCTCTTCCCAGGAGTACTAAAAGAGGTCACGTAAGGGGTGTTGGGTGCGCTTTCACTGCGGCACCGCGTCCCATGTTAGCATCCGGGCTTATTACGATGAAAGATCCCCAGCAGATCAAGCTGTTCGAGGAGGACGCCGGCGAAACCTTTCCGCCAGAGGAAGGCCTGTACCTAGGTACCTCCGGCTGGTCCTACGCGGACTGGGAGGGTACGGTCTACCCGCCGGGTACTACTCCTACTGGGCGGCTCGCCGAATACGTCAAGCACTTCGCGACGGTGGAGATAGACTCAACCTTCTACGGCACTCCCAGAGGGACGACCGTAGAGCGGTGGCGGAAGGTCGCGCCCCGTGGATTTCTCTTCGCTGCTAAGTTTCCGCACGAGGTGACCCATGAGGGAAACCTCGTTAACATCCGCAGCGAGGCCGAAGGCTTCGTCCGCACCATGCAGGCCCTCGAAGACAGGCTCGGTCCCCTGCTCCTCCAGCTTCCGCCGGACTTCACCGTCGAGGGGATGGGTGCCCTGGAAGACTTCCTGAGCACTCTGCCCGAGGGATTTCGCTACGCCGTCGAGGTACGTCACAGAAGTTGGATCGGCTCAGACCTCCCCGAGTTGCTGCGCGAGTGCGGGGTGGCTCTCACCCTGGTGGACTATCCTGGGATGCCCCGGCTGGAGGAGGCGACAACAGACTTTGCCTACATTCGCTGGCTCGGCAACCGCCGCGAGTTCCCCTCGGGGCACACCCATCTCAAGAAGGATCGAGACGATGACCTTTTGTGGTGGGCGGGCGTTGTAGATCGCTTCCTCAAAGAGGGAAAGACCGTCTTCGCCTACGCAAACAACCACTACCAGAATCACTCCCCCTCGACGCTGGAGCGATTTCTGGAACTGAGGCGAGACGATAGGTGAGCCGCCCAAGCCATCCTGATCGAGAGCCCTCCTTGCACCGAGAGACGGAGGCGATACTGTACTCGGTCGATGGCTTTAGTACATCGCAAGCCCTCCCAGCTCCCGGACGCGTCCCCCTACCACTGGGAGCCTGAAACTCCGCCCGCTAGGTTCTCACTCATACTAGGAGACTGCTTGCACAACTTCCGTTCTACTTTCGACAACCTCGTCTAAAGCTTGGTATTACCCGTCGTACATGCTTCTTTACGGTATGGGTGCTGATGTAGAGGTTTTGGGCAATCTGGTGGTCGATTTGCCCCTTCGTTATCGCTTAGAGTGTCGCCTTGTTGCTCTGTCTAGTACAGATCACCTACTGAGAAGCAATCGTTCATAGTACTTTGCACTGCCCTCTTTGTAGTAAGGTTTCCACCACTGCGCTTCGTCTGTCTTAAGCATCAGAGGATTGTCCGAAGTGGCCTCCTTCATTACGGCGCGAAAGTGGTAGTGATCCACTAGCCTTATAGCCTCAACAGCGTAAGCTGTGGCTACCGAGCGGTCGTAGATGGCTAGAAGATTGTCGCCGTTTTGCTCCTCACCTCCCAAAGCTAGATTCGATGACCATGGACATCCCCTGCATCTAAAGGGGTTTGCACCAGAAAGCCGGGGAACTGGTAACCCCCGGCACCGAAAGGAGAACCGACCGAACCTGAAGCTGGGTAAGTAGCCGCTCTGATCAGGGTGGCTACACGGAGAACAAGCCACTACTAATAAGTGTATGTCGTCCGAATCTAAGAAAGCCCTAGGTAAAGGCTTAGAAATTTCTTAGGTTAGACCGCGTTACACAAATTGCGGGCGATAATACTTTCATTTGATTACAGACTTTCTCCTGATCGTGCTTTTCACCGGGATCGTGGCCTCGGTCGGGTACATCGCCACGGGCTTTAGGGATCTGCTGAGCTCACCGCCCCTGATCGTGGGCTTCATGGTCGGGGCTCAGGTCGGAGTTCGACTGCGGGAGCTGTTGCCGGAGAGGATCGTACGGATCGGCTTTGCCGCTTCCGTGGAAGCATCGCGCTGGACCTCCTGGGAGGCGCCGCAGGCATTCTCTAAGCCCAAGATCGGACGCGAAGACATAAGCGTTTCATCGTCAAGGTGCAGCGATGAGTGACAAGCAGGTAGGTGCACCGGTAGTGCGGGTCCGGAATCTGGTCCGCCACTTCGGAGACGTCGAGGCAGTAAAAGGCATATCTTTTGATGTAGAGTCTGGAGAGATATTTGGCTTTCTTGGTCCCAATGGCGCCGGCAAGAGCACGACCATCAAAATGCTGTGTACCTTACTGCGTCCCACTTCGGGAAGAGCGGAGATTGCCGGCTACGACGTTCTGCAGGCCCCGAGGGCAGTCCGCTCGCAGATCGGGCTGGTCTTTCAGGAGAGCACCCTTGATGAGTATCTCACTGCAGAGCAGAACCTGAAGTACCATGCCATGATCTACCACATCCCTAAGAGTGAGCGGACAGACCGCATCCGCGCCGTGCTGGCTCTGGTAGATCTGGAGGGATGGGCAGGGGATTGCATTCGTAGCTTTTCGGGGGGAATGAAACGGAGGCTTGAGATCGCTCGGGGGCTTTTGCACGCACCCCGGGTACTTTTCCTCGACGAGCCGACCGTAGGGCTTGATCCGCAGACACGGCGCTCCATCTGGGAGCACGTGTGGGCGCTACGCGAGCAGCATGGCACGACCATCTTCATGACCACCCACTACATGGAGGAAGCCGAAAACGCAGACCGCCTCGCAATCATAGACGAGGGCAGGGTCGTGGCGATGGGCTCTCCTGAGTCGCTGCGGCAGGAGATTGGCCAAGAAGTGGTGACTCTTTCTACCGAGGATAACGCCGCTGCGGTTCGGAAGCTCTGGAGACTATGCCGGGTCAAAGCGCAGGTACATAACGGCTACCTCTCTTTCAATACTACCGAGGCGGATACCCTCCTGCCCACCATCGTGCGAGGACTTTCAGTACCCATTCGCAGTATAGATGTGCGGCGCCCTACCCTTGAAGACGTGTTTATCGAACTCACTGGCCAGACTATACGAGAGGAGCAAGCCAGCGATAAAGAGAAGCTGGCCAGTCACCTTCGCTCACGTGGAAGAAAGCGCATATGAGTACCCTTAAGGAACCGCCCAAGAGCACCATAAGCGTGCTCCGTCCCCTGCCCGTCGGCCGAAAGCGGCTTGGTTGGGTAGACTGGGAGGGCATCGCAATGGTCTGGGAGCGGGACCTTGTGAGGTTCACCCAACAGCGTACGCGACTATTTGGTGGGTTGGTGCGGTCGGTAGTGTGGTTGTTCGCGCTTGGCCTCGGCTTGCGCGGCTCCTTCATCCCTGTTGGAGGGCTCGGCTACGTGCAATTCATATTCCCTGGCATAATCGCTATGTCGGTAATCTTCTCTGCGCTGCAGTCCTCTATCTCGATCATCTGGGACCGAGAGTTTGGGTTCCTCAAGGAAGTACTAGTTGCACCCGTGCCACGCTCGACTATCGTGCTGGGCAAGGCTCTCGGGGGAGCGACTACCTCCGCATTGCAGGGGTTGATCATACTACCGCTAGCTCCACTAGCTGGCGTGAGGCCCTCAGCCTATGGCCTGCTGCTCGCGCTCCTCTTCATTATTCTCGCCTCGCTTTCCATGACCGGGCTGGGTATCCTGATCGCAGCCCGCATGCACGACTTCGAGGGTTTCGGAGTTATCCAGAACTTCGTATCGATGCCGATGTTTCTGCTCTCAGGGGCAATGTTTCCGATTTCCAACGTCCCCGGATGGCTAAGTTGGATCATCCGCCTCAACCCGCTAAGCTATGGCGTTGATGCGGTACGTGGTGCCCTGACCGACTACCATACCTACAGCTACCTGCTAGACGCGCTGGCCTTGCTCACGTTTGCTGCGGTGGCATTAGGTATTTCTATCCGTCTGTTCGAGCGTGAAGGGTAGCGACGTCGCTTGGCACGTCTAACTTCGCCGAGGGGGCCAGATCCTAACGCGAGCGTTAACCCACCTGAAGCACGTAGTTGTTGTAGAGAGTTGAAGGTAGAAACTCGTTCTTGTTCCATAGACGGTTCTTTGACACAGGTGGTCGGAGAATCCCCATTCTCGGAACCTGGCGTATTCGGCAGCACGATTGTCCCTTGCGTTGCCTTCCTCTTCTCGAAAAAGCCTGAAATCTAAGTATGATCCTCAGTTGGATGAGGATCATCTTCCGAGTGTTTTTAGTACTACTGATGGCAGTATCTGTGCTGTCAGGCTGTGCTGCTAACAAATCAGCTAGCACAAACGCAGAACACGGTGAAACTACTACCTCTACTACCCAACCTCAGGAAGCTAGGCAGGAGGAAAGTGGCGACTGGTCTAGGTTTGGCTTCGATCCAGCACGTAGCGAAGTAAATCCCGAGAATAGCCCTATCACACCATCGACGGTAAACAGCCTACACCGGCTTTGGCACACAGACCTCCCCGGGGTCGTCGATTCCTCGCCAATTCTTCTGCATAGCCTAAGCTTCTCTGACAAAACACGTGACGCACTGTATGTAACGACTAGGGAGGGAGAACTCGTCGCGCTAGATGCAGCGGACGGAACCATCCTCTGGAGCCGCCAGCCTAGCGGATCTACGGCAACGAATCCCTCACCCCATGCGAGGTCCTCCATAACGAATTCCTCGCCCGTTGCGGACTCTTCCCGACAGTACATTTATTCTTACGGGCTGGATGGCAGCCTACATAAGTATGCCGCCACGACCGGTGAGGAGGTAAAGGAGGGCGGCTGGCCTGCGCAGATCACGCTCATGCCAGAAACCGAGAAGGAGTCCTCAGCGCTCAACATCGCGAGTGGGCGGATCTATGCGACAACAAGCGGCTATTTTGGCGACGCCCCACCCTACCAAGGACACCTCGTCAGCATTGACGGCTCGAGCGGAGAAGAGGACGTTTTCAACAGCCTCTGTGCCGATCAGACGCATCTACTCTCCAAAGGAGAGTGCCAATCCGACGAGGCTGGCATTTGGGCTCGCGGCGGGGCTGTGATCGACCCCGAAACGGGCGAGGTATTCGTGACGACCGGCAACGGACCGGACGACGCTGATAGGGGAGGCCACAACTACGGAGACAGCATTCTCAAGCTCAGCCCGGATGGCACGCAACTGCTGGACTCTTACACCCCAAAGACATACCAGCAGCTGGAAGATACCGACGCTGATCTCGGCAGCACTGCACCAGCTCTGCTCCCGCGAATACCCGAGAGCAAGACTCCGCTGCTGCTCGTACAAGGTGGCAAGGACCAACAGCTCCGTCTGATTAATCGCCAGGATATGAGCGGTGCTGGTGGTCCCGGGCACGTCGGGGGCGAGCTGCAACAAACCGGGTCGGCAGGATGCTCAACGTTCACGCAGCCCGTTGTGTGGACCGACACCGCTAACCACCTCTGGATCGTCGTGGCTGGGACTTGCGGCATCGGCGCTTATCAGGTGGTAACCGACGATGCTGGAACCCCTAGTCTGAATCTTGTATGGCAGACGACCGACAAGACGACGACACCTGTTCTGGCGGGTGGCGTACTTTTTGCTGCGGCAAATGGTGCAGTGCTGGCTCTCGATCCGAGTAGTGGGCGGCATATATGGTCGAGCGCACAAGGGAACGCAGAAGGAACTATCGGTAATATACACTGGGAGAGCCCGATAGTAGCCGGAGGCAGGCTTTACATCTCGGATGAGTCCAACACGATTAGTGCGTACGGCTTGTAGTAAGAGTGTGTCGCCTGCCATAAGTGGTGGTTTTGTAGTCTCCGATCGATACATTAGTCCTCTGAGCTACAGGGGTGTTATTTTATGACTGGTCAGCAGGACTTCGCCGAAGTTAATAGTTTCTCAGGGAACTCTTAGAGTTCTCGGTCACACTGGTAAAGCTAGTGATAGAAAGGGGAACGGTTGATCATGAGGGGCTACGATGACGGATGGCACCATCTCTTTTTAGGCTGGTTGTGGGGGCTTATACCCCTATTGCTGTGCGTCGTACTCCTGGTCCTGATAGCTTGGGGTGTGAGCAGGATGCTTTCTATCCAAAGAGGCAGGGAGCCAGAGCTTCCTGA
>DASQSI010000344.1:0-17588 GCA_035642415.1 Rubrobacteraceae bacterium | reverse complement strand
ACCATCCCTCTCGTTCTCTCCTTGAGGCGCCCGCCCGCTGTGTGTACAGGGGCTTTGCCTTCGGCTCGTTGATGTGCAAACGTCCCTAGCTTACTACTTAAGCGAGCACAGAGTGTGGCCCAAATGGACTATTTTTTGCCGGTTTTATCAAAAGTTACGCTCGCAGAAGCGTGTAGCAAAAGGGGGTCGCTTCGAGCGGACGCTAGGTTAGAGCGCTGAATGCTACTTTAGAGGCAACGGGGCAGCCCTCTAGAGGGTAGGCGCAAGCTCTTCTGAGGTGCGCAGAGCCTGGCCTGGTGGCATCATACTGGTAAATAACACCAGGAAAAGCGAAAGGAACGTGCACAATGGCTTTGCAGGACAACGCCTACATCGCTCAGAACATACATCCCTTATGGACCAACCGCGAGTTCGACCGAATACTCAGAGAGATGATCGACGAGGATGTGAAGTGGACCACCGTACCTACCGGTGAGGTTTTCCGTGGTCACGAAGGGTTCATGCGGTTCATGCAGGGCTGGGCAGATGCCTTCCCGGACGGCAGGGCCGAAGACAGCCATGTATACGTCGGAAAGGACTTCGCGGTAACCGAGTTTGTGGGTCGAGGTACCCATGAGGGACCGTTGAGGAGCCCGGGTGGGGAGATCTCACCGACAGCGCGCTCGGTGGAATTTGAGTTATGTGAGGTCTACCAGATCCGCAACGGTAGGATCCACAGCGCCCGCACCTACTTCGACGCTGCTAACTTAATGCGCCAGCTCGGTGCTCTCCCCGAACCAGAGAGAACATCGAGTACAGAAGAAACCTCGCCAATAAGGCCAGGAGAGGTCCCGCCAAGAACGGAGCCAGCTAGTGCACCACCAAGGAGAGAAGAAGGAGCCGCAAGAGCAGGAGAGGTCCCGTCGGGAACGGAGCCTGTCGGGGCGCCTCTCGAGAGGAAAGAAGATGATAGGGGGTTGCTAGAAAGAGCAAGAGATGAACTCTTCGGCCGAGAAAAAGAGGAGCCAAGAAGAGAAGAATCTGGGGGAAGAAGAGCAGCACCCCGTGGCCCCGGAGGGGACGAACCACTAAAAGGAGGCTAGCCGAATTGCTAAAGACGAACGAAAGTCAGGGGCTTTCTAAGAAAGCCACGGCCTTCTTCTTAGGCTCTTGGGTCTCTTGAGCTTCTGAGAATGGAAATAAATAGGTAACGAGGCTATCTCCGACGACAGCACACACAGCGTACCAGATAAAGATGGACCTTGCGGATAAGCTCAATCAAGCTTATGCATGAACAAGGAAGGGAGGCAGCGCACATGCGCGTGGAAGCGAAGTTGGAGGAGCTCGGGTTTGTGCTTCCCGAAGTTCCCAAACTCCCGGCGGGAGTACAGGTGTCGTTCGCCTGGGTACGAGTGTACGAAGACCGAGCTTACATCGCTGGGCAAGGTCCCCTAAACCCCGACGGCTCAATAGCGCAACCGTTGGGCAAGGTGGGGGTGGACCTCTCAGTGGAGGAGGGCTACCAAGCGGCGCGTTTGTCTGCGCTTACCATCCTCGGCAGCCTAAAGCGAGAGTTGGGCGACCTCGACCGAATAACGGCCTGGCTTATGGTTTACGGCTTGGTTAATGCCGAACCCGGCTTTACCCTAACGACGAATGTGATGAACGGCTTCTCGGACCTGATCTTGGAACTGTACGGACCCGAGGCAGGCATGCACGCGCGCATGGCACCTGGCCTTACGACGCTACCGCTAGGGGTACCGGTCACTATCGCGGCGGAGGTAGCTATCCGCCGCTAGAGTCTGCAGCGCAGACCTGCTGGCGGACTTCCGAGAAACCCTTAGACCTGGCTACTGAGTAAACAAAGGCTCGGGTTGACGCTAGAAACTGTCTAAATAAAAAGTGTTTTGCACGGAACTCTATCCGTGCTGGCCCGTGAATTGACGGGTGCAGCTGCGGATGCAAGATTGTAAACATTTCGTCTTACCGCTTTAACGTAGATTCTCCCTCGAAATACCCAAGCATCGATCCATAATCCTTAATCAGAGCTCACCGGGAGGTGATTGCTAGAGCCCGAAAAAGCGGCGATACCAGGGCCGCAGATCTTGGGCGCCTTCCTCATTGGGGGGCACGTCCCCCTTACCTGCTGCGCTAGCATCGGAAGGCGTCTCCGATGCTGATGGCGGCTCCTGCGGGGGCTCTCGCAGCGGCTCCAGCTCGGGGATGCGCTGGGTTAAGGCGGCGATAATCGAGTCTTTGCGCTGTAACTCCAGGTTCCTCATCTCTATAACCTGTCTGAGGTACTCAACTTGGTCCTTGAGGCTGTCGACTAACTCGTCGCGAGTCTGGGGGCGATACGCATGCTCACCGGCGTCCGCTACCGTACTATTGGCAGGGTCTCGTAGGTTACTAGCTACATCCAGTAATACCCAGACACGACCGTCTTCGCCTCTCTGATGAGCAATCGTGCCCCTCTGAATGCGTTTTCTTATAGCATCTACTGTAATACCTAAGGCGTCTGCGGCCTCGTACACTGAAACGGTCCTGTTGCCAGAGGAGGGTGCGGTAGTGTACTGGGCGGCTTGTCCAGTATCCTGGCGCCTGTTACTGGACAGAGGTCTCTCCTGATCCTGTACCCTACCGGACTTCGGTCCAGTACTGTCTTGTACAGCGTCTTCCATGGAGAAGCATCATATCGGTAACTTACCCTCGGTTATAGGCCCAGTTCGCCTCTATACAACATGTGGGGCTACACGCCCATTACACACCAGGCGTAGTGTTCTAAACCTGGATCAACCCTCTAGGTTAAATATAGTTCATCTTGTTATTGTTAGAACATATTGTAGAGTGTTAAAAGCTTGGGTGAGTCGGCGAACGACGCTCCGAGGATCTTACGGAGGGGGGAAGATCCTGGGGCGGGAGGGGGGATCGCGGCTCACCCAAGCTTTTTGAGGCACGTGTTGTATTCAGGAGGGTGAGCACGACCAGATTGGCGTATACTCTCTTTGTTGGCCGGCGGCATCTTCCCCCCTCGTCGCCGGCCTCTTATTTACCTCGGTTTGCGATGACATTGCCTGGGATAGCCTCTTTCCGTGCCCGACGACCAGCAGAACCCGGAGGATCGTTAGTTGTTGTCTACGATAGCTTGCGTCCGCGGTGCCCTAAACCAGACATGCGTGGTATGTAAGCGCCTACTTATGAAAAGATAAGTACGGTCCACCCCGGAAACTACCAAGCGATGCTTACGATAGCGGGGATCACTCTGTGGTTGTAACGTTTCCAGACCCTAGCCGCGTATAGCGCAGCGCCCTATTTTCACCATGGGCTCTACCGCCTGCTCATCGTCTAGGCCCTGCTGGCGTACCAGTGAGCGACAGGTCTGAAAGTCTAAGGCGTGCCCTAGGGCGGCCAGCAGCAACCATGGTGCCGCATGGCTTGCGCAACGTGGGCGAGGAGACGCTGCGGGTCGTGGGGTTCTTCTCGAGCAACGTGGTGATGAGCACGTTCGACCAGCCAATGATGGCCTTCAACCAACGGACCGTTGGCATACCGGCCGTACTCGAGGAGGAGCAGGTCCCCACCGGAGACGCCAGAGTCTGAGGAGGTAAGAGCACGGCCCGCATCCCTACCATCGATCCCGAGCAAACCCGAGGGTTGCGCAAGCTCTTGTTCTGGGTGAAAAGCGGCAGTACGGGGGAATAGGCCCCGGCATTTTCAAGATTCTCTTCTGGGATTTCAATGTTGCCATCCTCGTGGGTATACAACTACTTACACATGCGCAAGTCCTCTCCCCTAACCCGCCTACAGCGAGAGCTGCTCGCCACGGTGCTCAATGGCCTCGTCGGAGGTGCTCCTTGATTAGGCCTTCACGCGGCGGCCGTGCGTCGCCTAACCAAGAATGAACACCTAAGCGCGGAGTTCGCAGCCACCTAGCCCCACTACGGTCTGGATCGAAAGACCCGGGCGCTGTTGGGCTATGCCAAGAAGCTGACATATGAACTACTGTGGGAGAAGCTTGAGGCAGCGAGGTAAAGGTTTTCTGTAGGGGGTTTTGTTCGACTCAGACGAAGCATGTATTTGTTGCGAAGATTGGATTGTTTGCATCATTGTTAGCATGGGTACGCTTTATAAAAAGGACAGAGGAAGAAAGGGCTAAGGTGTATAACCGGAAGAGGCGCACACTCACGTTGTCGGGGTAAGAGGGGTGGTACCGTAGCGCGCTCAGCTTCCGCTTGGAAAAGAGGGAGAGCCACGGAGAGGAGGAGATAGGAAAGATGAGTTTAGGTCCGTTCAGACGTCATGGCAGATTCTACGATACACAGAGCGAGTTAAACCGCCTGCTTGACGAGACGTTCGGCGGCTCGGGCCAGCTACAGAGGGGCCGGATGGTGCAACACGAATGGGTGCCCTCGGTAGACGTGGTCCGAAAGGATGGGGACCTAATCGTTAGGGCCGAGTTGCCGGGCGTGAAGCCTGAAGACGTGGACATCACGGTCCACGAAGGGGTGCTAACCATCTCCGGTGAGCGTGAAGCCGAGCAGGAGGAAGAGCGAGCCGAATACTACGTTAGGGAGGTGCGGCACGGCTCATTTCGGCGGAGCATGGCGTTGCCCGAGGACGTAGACGAGGAGAAGGTTCGGGCCCGCTACCAAGACGGCATCCTGGAGGTAACTCTCGAGGGTGCTGTAGCAGCTAGAGAGCCCAGGCGCATCCAGATAGAGGTAGCGGGCGGCCAGCATGGCACAAGCGACGTGAATGTGACCACCCCGACTACTAGGCAGACGGAGAGAGAGCAGGAAGATAAGAGCCTGATAGATAAGGTCAAAGAGACACTGACGAGCCGAGATGAGTCAGATAGACAAAGAGGCCAGTAAGTAGGCGCGGTAGACACAAGTAGCTACGAGATGAGTGAGGCTGCTTATCACAAGGCCTCTTCCTGACGCTGCAACGATGTTACGAGAGGCGATACGGACGGTGAATAAAATCCAAGCCGGTAGAATGCTTCCTTAAAACCCGGTGATGTTGCGCACCATAATCAGCAAACCTGTACCGACCAACGACACGGCCACGATGTGGCGCAGCGTCGAGACGTGAACCATGTGAGCTATGCGCGCGCCGGCCGCGACCCCAACCATCGCGATAAACCCTAGCGCTGTACCCAAGACGAAATCGACCTCACCGAAGAGAACGTACCCGACAGTGGCGAAGAGCGCCACTGGGATCTGGACGACCTGACCTGCCCCGACGGCCGCTAGAATTGGTCCTCTCAGGTAAACCAATATCGGCACGAGTAATACGGGGCCGCCGGTCCCGGTAAGGGCTGACCCGAACCCGACGAGTGCACCGATCAGGAGTAAGGTTCCCGCGCCAAAGGAGCGCGCGAGATGTTGGCCGCCGGAGGGTTTTGACAGGGAGTTGATCCCCGTCGCAAAGATCAGAATTGCCAAAAAGGTCATCAACGTGCCTGCGGGCAATGAGACGTTGCTGTGCGCTCCCAATAGTGCGGCTGGGACGGTGCCCCCGCTTAGCCACAACACCATCCTCCAGTTCACACTGCCACGTCTAGAGTAGGCCGCCGTGCCTACGACTCCGGTGAATAGGAAGCTCCACATGCTGGTGGCCATAGCCAGATGGGGGTCGAAGCCACCCATGTAAACGAGGGCGGGAGGAAGTAGTACCCCGCCGATGGCGACGCAGCCGACCAGGACGCCAACGATCAGAGCAGATATCAGCAACAGGACCGTAGTCAGCATCGGGTTTTCATGCGCTTCTTCAAGAATCCTCGATTCACACCTCTCGACTATATCTCCCTATCCCACATGTGGGGTCGGTGGCTATACGTCCCCTTAAGGGAAGGACTCGCGGGGCAGCCCCTTCCCGTGCGCTTTCAAGGGTGCGCCGGTCTTCGACTGGTGCCATCATGGTGGGGGGTGGCGTTACCCCCGCTTAAGGGAAAGCGGCAGAAAGGAAACAGAGCGTTATGTTTGCTAGAGTAAGTACCTACCAAGGCCCTCCCGAACAGATGGATAAAGGAATAAACCACGCTCGCGAGTGTATCTTGCCAGCAGTCCGAACATAGTGGGGTTTTTCGGGAGTCCTCTTCCTTGTTACCCAAGAGACCGGCAAGGCACTGACAGTTACCCTCTGGAAAAGCGAGCAGTCTATGCAGGCTAGCGACGAAGAGGTCAACCGTTTACGTCGAGAGAGCGCAGAAGCTGCTGGCGAAACGATAGAGGCCATAAAGATATAGGAGGTTCCCATCTTAGAAGTAAGACTGGCAGGGGAAAATAGCAAGAGAGGGGACTGATGGACAGACTGACAGGGCGATAGACGAGCCACTCTATAAATGTACTTTGCAAGGGGTAACGGGACAGAGCGCCCTATAGGCGGGAAGGAGGCTACTAAGTGAAGGTGTTTGCCATCTCGAAGCTGTTAAGTGGAGCGACCTTCAAGGACATCCAACCACACATCTCTGCTGAGGCGCGCAATGCATGGCGGCTATACAAAGGCGGGCGGCTTCGCGAATACTACTTAAGAGCAGATGATGAGCCAGGCGTGGTATTCGCCTTTGAGTGCGAGGATGTGGCACAGGCAAGGGCGCTTGTTAATACGTTTCCCATGGTCAAAGCTGGTGTGATCGATTTCGATCTTATTCCTGTTGGGCCGTTACTGTCGTTAGAAGCGCTGTTTGCAACCTAGTTTGCGCTGCGTTACGAAGAGCATGCTCAGGGGCTGGGGCTGTTAGTAACTGCGGCCCTCTTTTTTATGCCCACCCTCTTATAGGCGGATAGCTTATAAGAGGGTGCATTCTCATGACTAACACACCGCTACTGGCGTTGCTAACGTAAGTCCCTAGGACAAGTTGCACAAGCTCTTCGAAGGTGTACGGGGGTTCGCTATGCAGCGTCGTACGTAATAAGGATCAGAGGTCAGCGGTTTGAGTTGTTTGTTGGCTCTTCGCCCATCTCTTGGGGAGCTTGCGGTTGAAGGGCACGAGGTAAGAGAAAGGTGCAGCCGCACAACTTGCGATCTGCGCCACCTCGGTGCACTACTCAATTTACAAAAGCGTTTAACATCGAGTTCCATATCCTATTGGCGAACAGTTGGCAACCGCTGTAGGAAGCTATCGGCAGCCCGGAAGCTATGTAAATTCTTATCCTTTTCCTAATACTCTCTTAGGTTTAGCAAGCATACTTAAAGAGTCGACTAACTGGGCGGGGTTATTACTAGCCACCTTCTTCCTCGCCCATCTATATAAAGGAGGTAGCGCTTGAAGGAGGTTGGACTTGGTTTTAGAGAATACTCAGAAGAGATTCTCGGCTCGCGCTGTATGAATGGTAGAGGCAATACCCTGTGGATGGGCTAGAGAAGGAGGAAGTGTAGACATATGAGTCGAATCAAGGCAATTTTGGCGATAGGGGTTGCGGTTGGGACGATAGTGGTGATGTCCGCTCCCGTTATGGCCCAATCCCAGGGGTTCTCTGAGAGAAGGATCACTAGTGGTGCTGCTAACCCGACTACCACCATCGGAAACACCGGCGACAACGCTAACCTGTGCACACCGGTCCAGCAGGTGTCCAACACGGGCAACGTCGCCAACGAGCAGGGTGTAACCCAGATCGGTGGCCCGGGGACAACGACGACGCCCCAGTTATCGCTTCCGTTTGGCTTCTTCGTGGGTAGCGATGGCCTAGTTCACGATAATAATGGCTTCATCGTGGGCACGGTAAATGACTTCCTTGTGGTGCCTACTACGACGGATGGCTTTTTCACGCCAACGACCTCTGGGGACATAGACTTTGAGGGCAGCACGATTGACATAGAGCCCACTGAGACCGCGACGTGTGATCAGACGATCAACCAATCTGCTGCAGCTTAGTAGGGGTAAGCAAAGAGAAACAACGTCCAAGCAAGGGGCCGGGGTTTTAGAGACCCCGGCCCCTTGCTTTCTTCTTTGTGATACTCATTAACTGTTACTGCTCTTTGGCGAGCTGCTGCGTAGCGCTAAAAATCTACGCCAACAAAAGCCTCGTCTCCTACAGTCTAAGCATCATGCCCAGGAGGAATTGCGTAAATGACTTCGGTAGTTATCTCTTGCTTTGTACCGTTATCGCGAACGACGTGCAATCTGCCTTGAGATCACATACCCTGCGTGCTGAACTTGGCAGCTAGGTGTTTGTGCAAGGGACTGTACGGCCTGCCTACGACCACTTCCAGTCTGCTCCAAGGTTATCCGCCCAGCAGTGAACTCGTCGATGTTTGCTATCTCCATCTTGCCGTGCTCGAAGGTATGGGGCTCATCTGGAGAGCCTAGGTTCCTTGCCTTTATGTTTTCTGATGCTCCCATAGTGCCTTCTCTTCGATATCACTTCTTTCTTCTACTACGTACATCACAATGCTGGCATCAAACAAAGCCGGGCACGTCCTCCCGAAGACTTTGCACCTAATTCCTAGAGGGTTACAGCGTTGTCCACAAGATTTTCGAGGCTAGCTTAGGAGAATACCTCTTCTAGAAAGCTATTTCTCTAGACGAGGGACAGAGCTCTAGAGTAGGCGCAAGATAGCCGTTAGGGATGAACGGCTTCATCGACCAATCGGGACTCTAAGGCTACGTAGTAACTGCTTGATGTCAAAGACTTCTTCGTTGACGGGGGTAGCCTTTTACGCTGCCCCCAGCTGGTTCACCTGTGCGGTGTTGGTTCTATAGTGCCAGACCTCGTTGGTGAGGTAGCCGCAGAAGAAGCCTCCCACTTCTTCTGCGCCAGGATCTTTTCTATAGAGGAACCCGCCAGGGGTGAAGTAGTAGATTCTCCCGCCTGTTGAGAACTCCTCGTAAGAAGTGAGGGCTATGTCCGGATAGCGCTCGATATCGCTAAGGTGCTCAAGAATGTTCTCGGCCGTGGTGTCTCGCTGAGTTATCAGGATTAGTTCCTTTCCCCGTGTACTTCTTGCTCTTTCAAGTAAGAGGATAGCATGTATTTGCTTGGTGTGGGTTACAAGCGAGAAAAAAGTAGGTAAAAAGTTGGCTAAACCAGCGACTAAAGGGTTTCGTTCGTTGCTGGTGTTAAAACCAATCGGCGTCGTCGGGTTACCTCTCCTGTAGCAAGAGCGTCAGGTATCTGCACTCCGAGGTGTTAGATAGGGACTAGAAGTGATGCTTCACTTCTGTCGACTCGTTGGCTGGCAGAACGTCTCTCGCCCATTCAAACTATTTCCAGTCGGGTACCGGTGTCGGAGAGTTTGCCTTGGGGAGGAATTGATAGCGCTCTACCAGCTGCTATTTGTGGATATAGCGGGGGGCAGTTTGGGAACACCCCGCGCACACGCGTACAACCAATCGGGGCCTCCTGGTAGTGTTCCCTTAGCTCGTCGTACTCATCGACGTTGGCCACCGCGTTGAGCCGTAGTCGCCGCCCTCGCTCCATGACCGAGCGACTGAAAGAAAAGGGGCTGTCTGTTGCCTATACTTATTAGACTAACAAGCTATTGGCGATCGGGTCTCGGTTCACGGGTGATATCTATCACAAACGTTTCGCCACTCTTGAGTCTTATGCGTATACGTGGTACCGAAGCGACGTTTTGGATTTCTTCTATCTGTTCTCTCAAGAGAGGATCGTGTTCTCGGTACATATCCAAGGCGTTAGCCACTATCAGTGTGGCATCAAGCGGCGTTTTCATCTACTCTCCCATCTTTTCTCCTTTACCGCAGATTCAAACTGCTCGCGTGTTTTAAATGTTAACGATATCGAGCGAAGCCTAGCACAGCTTTAGGAGTTATCTAGCAAGGCTTTCCTCCAGGAACCCGCACATAGGTCCTCTAGGTTTTGCGACGTGCCCCCGTACCTTACAATTTACGTGCACGACTCGATTAACAAAAGCGTCTGAGATCGAGTTCCGTGCCCTGCTGCTGGGCAATGGTGCCAAAGAGGTGCGCTTCGAGCCGATGACGTTGGGTTAGAGCACAAGAACTGCTTTAGAGAGGTAACGCTGCAGCCCCCCAGTAAGTAGCCACAGGCTCTCTTTGAGAGCTTAGAAATTTTTCAGGTGCCCAATATCTTGGCCCTCCCTTGCTAACGGTCACTAGAGGTTTTCGGCTAAGATGATAGATCAAGAAGTAGATGCCTACGATCCTCTGCAGAGGATCGTAGAGAAAAAGGAGGGGATGTGTGTGTTTAGGCACCTCGTTTCGGTTCCTACGGTAGCTTTAGTTATTATGTTGACGTCGAGGGCGTCCAACATACCTTGTGGTAGTACAGGCGGTGTCATAATCCAAAAGACCCCTTTGCCAAAGATACTGCTATGTTCAGACCAGTGTTAGCACGAGACCCTATAAACCGAGATTTCATTCGAACAGGGCAGGCAACATGAGGTTTATATGTCCCTCTGTAAGACATGGCGCTTCTCGTTTGGCGACCGGGCGTAATACGGTGGTGGAAAAGGGAAATGTTTCGCGATCTCAGTGGGACAGCTGGTTGGAAAGTTCGCCTAGTGGAGGGCATATCCTCCAGAGCTACGAGTGGGGAGAATTCAAGCGCGAACTCAACTGGGAACCGGTTCGCGTGGTGCTCGAACGGGACGGCCAGGTGGCGGGGCTTGGCCAGTTCCTACTATACGACACGCCGTTAGTTCCTGGTACTCTAATGTATTGCACGAAGGGTCCTTGGTTGCCGTGGGGGGATGAAGAGGCGGTCCGCGCCTTCTTCAGGGGCGTACTGGAGGTCGCGGAACGTCATAGGGTCCACACCGTGAAAATCGAGCCGGAGGTACACGAGCAGCAGACACAGGTGAAGGCCCTGCTCTCGGAGATGGGCTTCCGAAGGTTCCGGTGGGACCTCAACTTCAAGACTACCATGCTTGTTGACTTACGCCCGTCCGAAGAAGAGCTGCTGGCCAACATGAGGGGGAAGACGCGCTACAACGTTCGCCTAGCCGTCAGAAAGGGCGTGCGAGCTGTGGAAGACAACTCACTTGAGGCACGCGAGCATTTCTGGCATATGTTCGAGCAGACGGCGGAGCGCAACGACTTCGTGATCCGCAGACCGCGAGACTACCAATTCGCCGTATGGCGGGCGATGCGCGACGCGGGCAGGGCGCACCTGTTCTTCGCGACGCACGAGAGAGCCCGGCTGGCGGCTATGCTCATCTACACATTTGGCAAGAAGTGCTGGTACATGCTAGGCGCCTCTACAAACGAGAAGCGCAACTTCATGCCCAGTTATCTCCTACAGTGGGAGGTGATGAGGTGGGCCAAGCGACGCGGTATCGCCTACTACGATATGGTGGCCGTTCCTAGCCCCGACAACCTCGATGAGAGCAACTCCTTGTACGGGGTCTACAGGTTCAAAGTTGGCTTCGGGGGTGAGATAGCAGACTTCATAGGCTGCCTTGACTTGCCGGTGAAGCGCCTCCACGCTGGGGTGTGGAACATAACAGAGCCGGCATACTACCGGCTACACCAGAAGCTGAAGGCCAACATCTATTACTAGAAGCTGTCTCATAAGTAGAGAGCAAGGAGCTTGCTGGAACTTGGAGGGGCTTCGAGCAGCGTTTTCGTGTCTCCCATATTGAGAATTGGCTTGCTAAAGAGTTTGCTGTGGGTTGAAAGGATCTTGATCCGCCTATTAGCGTTGGCTCGTGCCTATATAAGCGCATTGTGTTTGCGCAGGTCTTGCCGGGAAGCATCAGGCACTGACAACGCGACGTGGGTCACTACATTACAAACCGCTGTAGGTCTCGGGAACCAAGCTAGACTTGAGGTCATTATAGAAGGGCCAGGGTAAACGCCCTGGCCCTTGGCATAACCTGCGCTTAGAGCCTAGCTGGCCTTAGCTTAGTGCTGTGCTCGCCGCACGAGCCTAAGCGCCAGCAGGCCACCGCCGACGAGCAGGGCGCTAGCACCCAGCCCCCCAAACGCAACGGTACTTACGGGCAGCCCACCGGTAGGCGGCATCACCTTAGGCGCGGCCTTAGGCGGCGGTGGGGGTGCAGCCTTAGGCGGCGGTGGGGGCGCAGCCTTAGGCGGCGGTGGGGGTGCAGCCTTAGGCGGCGGTGGGGGGGGCGGGCAGGGCGCCTTAGCCTCTGCCCCACCGGCCTTTGCGACGGCCTCGGGGGGGCAGCCCTTAGCCATGGCACCACCGGCCTTGGCTTCAGGAGCCTTACCAGCACCGCCGGGCATGGCTTGGACACTACCGGCCTTAGCTTCCTGCGCTATGGCGGGGGCGGCGGCCACCAGCACCATGGCCAGCATCGCCGCCACCAGCATTAACTGCCTCAATTTCTTCTCCTTTTGGTCGCGATTTCAGTCCCGAAGTCGGCTCCGAACGGGCCAGCAACGACTCGTCGGCTCCTCGTCCGAAAACTCGTATTCCTTGTTTTGTAGGGTTCCTCTTTCTAGCCGAAACTACCTTCAGTGGAAGCTTACCCCTACTGTTCACGAAGGCTTTGGGGGTAGCGCTGGAAACGCGCCCCCCTCCACGAAGAGGTTAGAAGGAGGAGTATCTAGGAGAAAAGACTACCCGGGCCGCTCTAGGGCTGGAGGCAGGACCGATTTCGGCTTCGGCAACTCGTAAAAAACACGCCAAAGCCTACCATACCAGAGTAGGATTAAGCTGGTGATCAAGACGCAAAGCAGTAGCAGAGCAACGCTGCCGCCGGGGCTTAACTGGATGCCAGGGGAGGAGAAGGAACCCTCCAACAGCAGTACCCCGGGAGAAGGTGACAGCGGGTGTGGCGCATCCTTCGGGAGATCCTCCAGCTTTTCAGAAGGAGACTCAGGGGCTTTGGTGCCCTCGTCCATGGTTGCGAGTCCGGTTTCTACGTTGGAGAACGGGTTCCCTAATACCGTGGCCATCGGGTGTCCACCCGTCGCTGCCGGGCTGGAGAGGGGTTTAGTAGCGAGGGCCTTCGGAACCTTCACGGCGGCGTTTTGGGAGGTCCTCGCCCTACTACTGGCCGCGGGCCAGAAGTTGGTCATGTGACGCTGTTCTTCGCTTGATGTGGCGTTCCGGAAGGTCTCCGTTGCGTTATCCGTTATAGGCCCCAAGCCCGACAGGAGATGTAATCCTTTCTTCTTCAAATCCGGAGCGGCCGATCCCAACCCCGGAACTGCCTCGGTGCGAGCCGAAACTGGTTTGTTTCTCTCAAAGGCAGCTGATCCGGGAACTTGGGCCACTGGCCGATTCGATACAGGCTCAAAATTGATCGGAGAGACGGAGGCTAGCATGGGCTCAAGTTCGGGCAGGGATTCTTGCTCGGGTGCTGGCTCAGCAGCCACGGGCACCGGATGCTGATGGCTCCAATGCTTCCCTGGCGGCCTAGGAGGATCGAGTTGGGGCACTACCGCCGTGGCCACGGGCCTGGTGATTGGCAGCGCGGGTTTTGGATCGAGTGTTGGTGTCTCTATGTGAGGTGTTCCCGCCTTGGCAACTACTCCACCGGCTATTATCGCGTGTCGTTGTTGATCCTGGGGAAGTTGTTGTGCTCGTGCCTCCCTGCTAGGCAAGAAGATGAGGCCAACGACAGACAAGACGAGCGCCCCGACCAAAGCTAGGGCTTTCCGGCTTCGCGGACCGGCTCGTCTGCTAGCCTCGCTATAGAGTCGATCTGGCTGCCCTAGAGACAACAAGCTTAGCTCTCTCCATTTCCCAAGTGCTCGTGTAAAGAGCACCAACCCTATTGGTTATATATATCGGACTGTGCGCTCTGTTGCAAGTTGGCTAGGTAAGGGTTAGAGGAGGTCGTTTAGTTTGCCGCGTGAGAGGAGCAGGCCAACGGTCCGAGCCGACTCGTCGGCTCTTTGTTCTTTCCCACGACTGGTGGCGTTGACAAGTGAGAGGTAAGAGAAGGGCGTAGCTGCATGGCTTATGAGCTCTGGCATCGGGGCACTACTCGAATTACAAAAGGGTTTGAGATCGAGTTCCTGTTGCTACCGACAGAAAATGGTAGACGGCGAGCAGGATTTGCCTAGAGTGTATAGCGGGGAGGCATAGGACCCTCCTTCGACTGTCGAATGACTCGCTGGTACCTTACAGGTATAAGCCCCTCGAGAGTTCGCTCGACAGCTCTTCGTTATTAGTGGCTAACTAACTCCACTTCTGGCGAGTCTAGAGTGGCAGGTAGCAAGGCGCTGTAGAGAGGGCTAGTAGCCAGAGTAGTCAGGTTGGTAATCCCAGTAGGCAGGCTCATAGTACCGGTAGCCTGGATCGTAGTAGTTAGGATCGTAGTACGAGTAGCCTTGACCGTAGTAGTTAGGATCGTAGTACGAGTAGCCTTGGCCGTAGTAGTTAGGATCGTAGTACGAGTAGTCACTTGGAGCTAGATAGGTCTTCGGAGTCTCTTCCACCCTGGAAGGAGAAGGAGGTGGTGGAGAAGGAACAGAAGGAGTCTGGGCAACAGGAGGAGAAGGCTGGGCAGGACCAGAGAGCTGGCTGGAAGTAGAGGAAGACAGTGAGCTACTCGACACCGCTTTCTCTTCCTTAGGGGGAGGAGTAGCATCCCGAGCGTGTTCGTCTCTTGGCTGGTCTTTCGTGATCTCCTGCTCAGCCTGGTCTTCGCTAGCTGCCTGCTCAAGCCGGTCTTTTGTAGAGTCCTGCTCAGGCTGGTCCTTTGAGGCCTCTACTTGCGCTGCATCTTCTACATCCACCGAGGATAGTGTCAGCCACGGTATGAGCCAAATCACCCCCAGTACCAGCAAGATACCAATAATTGGCCATAAGATGCGGCCGCCCATGCTTCGCTTGCGAAACACATGACGTTGGCGCTTTCTCCACACTCTTTCGCTCGCCCCCTGATTAGTTCCTTCCTATCTTATGAGGTAGGAAGAAGTTTATACGTGCTACATAGAATACTATATACGGAGTGGATAAGATATTAACTACAATATGTAGATGTTCTTACACTCCTGCTAATACATCGAGTCTACATGGGACAAGTAAAGCTTGCGGTTGAGGAGCAAGAGGTGAGAGAAAGGTTCTAGCGTCTAACTAAAATGGATTCTTTTAAGCACCAGAAGACAAGGAAAGACGCCAGGACGCTACTTGGGATCTCCGGCACCTCCTCGGTGCGCGACTCATTCTACAAAAGGACCTGAGACCGAGTGCCGTATACTATTGGCAGCACATGGGCATGCGACGCCTAGAATTGGCTAACCCCGTGTGCAAGTTTTAAGTGGTTTAGCGCAGACGGAGCCGAGTTGGGTAGAGTGAGGTTATGCGTGAAGAGGTGTTAAGGAGTTTGGCTGGCAGGGCCGCGAGGGATCCCCGATTCTTGGGACTGATGAGAAAAGATCTAGAAGCTACACTTGCGCAGTACGGCTACGATATTACGGACGAGGAGTTAAGAGTACTGAAGAACGTTCAGCGACAAACCGCCGGGATGAGCGACGAAGAGCTCACCAGGGCGTTGGTTGTTGGACTCAGGAAGCGGACTAGTAAACCTCCCTCCCGGCCTGCCGCTCCAGATCCACGCGGGGCGGGTCCTGCTAGACCAGGTTCGCCAGGAAGTCCCGCGCGCCCGCGTTGAAGACCGCGGCTCATTTCGCGTCGCTTGCAAAGCACGGCCCCCGAAACAGCAACCGGCGTTTAAACGACCTTGAACCTCTAGACGTAGCCCACCGCTCGTCCCTTAGAATCAACCTCTGTCACCCTTACAGGGTGAGCCCCTGCTCTGAGATCTCCGATGTTACGCTGCTCCTCAGCTATTCTCCCAAGTGTTTCCCAAAGGTCGATGTACATCCTTCTAAGAAGCGCTCGTTTTCTAGGCCCTCGTGTCGAGACCCATAAACTAAAAACCAGCTAACGAGAACAAATAGCACGATGCTCGGCTCAAGGTTCAATTTACAAAAGAGTTTGAGATCGAATTCCGGGTCCTACTGACGGAAAATGGCACCCGGCAGTTAGAATTGACTAAAGCCTAAATCATAGGGAGCACGACGCAGAGCGTGGTCGTGACGCTTGAGCAGCTAACTCGTACTTTCCTGCGACAAACAGGCTAGGAGGAGATCATGGTTAAAGCGCTGATGGGCACGTCAGGAGAGGTCCACTGTGCGCCAGGCCCACGCGGCCGCTTCCTGGTAGGAAGCCTAAGGGATTTCCGCGGCGATCGTCTACTCGACACGATGGAGCAGGCCTGGGCGAAGTACGGTGACGTTGTCAGATTCCGCGTCGGGCCGCGTACGGTGCACCTGATATCTCATCCGGATCTTGCCCATGAAGTGTTGGTCAAAGAGAAGGAGACCTTCTTCAAGATCCAGGAAGGAACCGATAGGAAGATCGGGTTGGGACTGGTGCTAGGTGACGGTCTTCTCACCAACCGGGACCAAAACTCCTGGTTTGCCAGGAGGCGCATGCTGCAGCCCGTCTTTCACCGGCGGCGCATAGCAACAATGGTCGACGAGATGGTAGCCGCTGGGCAGAAGATGCTCTCCCGCTGGGAGGAACTCTATGCACCAAAAGATGTCATCAATATTCACGAGGAGATGATGCGGGTTACCCTCGACATCATAAACCGGACCATGTTCGGGGGCGATGTGACACGAGAAGCTGGCAGGGTGGGCACGGCGATGACCGTACTCACCCGCTACGCCTTTGCCCAGGCAGGTAACCCGTTTTCTGTGCCGCCCTGGCTACCCACGCGGCGCAATAAGGAGTTTCATCGAGCGCTTGAGACTATCGACTCGGTGGTCTTAGGCCTAATTCGAGCGCGCCAAGCGGCCAGGGACTCGGGTGAGCAGCCCCGCGATGATTTGCTCGACATGCTTCTTGACGCAGAGGACGCTGAAACGGGCGAGCGTATGACCGACCAGGAAGTCCTGGACGAGGTCAAGACCGTCTTTGCAGCGGGTCATGAGACCACGGCCAACGCGCTGACCTGGACGTGGCTCTTGCTATCTGAGCATCCTGAGGTGGGTGAGAAGCTCAAGACTGAGCTAGATGCGGCGCTAGGCGGGGACACGCCGACTTCGGCCAACATTCCCAACCTTCGCTACACGAAACAGGTTTTCGACGAAGCGTTGAGACTCTATCCGCCCGTGCCAGCCCTCGTCCGACGGGCGATACGACCGGCGACGCTTGACAGCTATGAGATCCCAGCTGCCTCAAGGGTTCTAATCAGCATCTACAACCTGCATCGTCATCTGGAGTTTTGGGAGGATCCGACCCGATTCGAGCCTGAGCGTTTCTTGTCTGAGCGGAGAGCTTCGCACCACGACTTGGCATACATGCCCTTTGGGGCAGGCCAGCATAAGTGCATCGGAAACAACTTCGCTCTGATGGAGGGGCCGCTCCTTCTAGCGATGATCGCCCAACGTTACGAGCTTGACCTTATGCCAGAACGTCCCACGGAACGGGAGGTGGCGATAACCATGCGGCCCAAGGAAGGCCTATATGTGAGGCTTCGCCCGCGCTTGAGCCTCGTCTAGAGCATGTGAAAAAACCAAGGGCGCTCGTGCCTAGATTGTAGAATGCGCTCGATTGCTCGGTTCCTCGTTGGGTGAATAGAGTAGGATGATCGATGGGTGTCGAGCGAACAAGAGGAGCCTATGCCTCAGATGAAGGCGATTCAGGTTAGCGAGTTCGGCGATCCGGACGTCCTCGAGCACGTGGACGTCGAAC